>JAWRIT010000107.1:0-47683 GCA_040268355.1 Atopobiaceae bacterium
ATCCCGCCCTCGCGGGTGTTGCGGTTTCAATCCACGCACCCGTGAAGGGTGCGACTGAGCGGGCTGAGCACGTCCTTGACGTTGCGCTTGTTTCAATCCACGCACCCGTGAAGGGTGCGACGAGCGCCCGCTGATGCGCGAAAGCTCCTTGACCGAGTTTCAATCCACGCACCCGTGAAGGGTGCGACGGGCGCGGACCTCACGGGCGCGGACCTAAAAGACCTGTTTCAATCCACGCACCCGTGAAGGGTGCGACCAGGGACGCCTGAATGTGATGGTCTGCCTCAATGGGTTTCAATCCACGCACCCGTGAAGGGTGCGACGAGCGCGTCGGTCACAGGCGCTGCCATCTCCAGGTTTCAATCCACGCACCCGTGAAGGGTGCGACTGCCCCGTCCTCGTCGGACGCGGCGTTCCACGCCTCGTTTCAATCCACGCACCCGTGAAGGGTGCGACTGCATGCTCCACTTCGCCGCGGTAATCAAGAATTTGTTTCAATCCACGCACCCGTGAAGGGTGCGACGGTCCGCGCGCCTGTGCGTCGAGGACAAGTACGGGTTTCAATCCACGCACCCGTGAAGGGTGCGACTCCGCCAAGGGCTGGGCGCGCGAGCCCGAGCAGAAGTTTCAATCCACGCACCCGTGAAGGGTGCGACCCGAGGAAAGGCGGGCCTGGCACGACGCGTACGAGTTTCAATCCACGCACCCGTGAAGGGTGCGACAGGCCGCCCCAGGTGCTCGCGCCATCGACCCAGCGGTTTCAATCCACGCACCCGTGAAGGGTGCGACAGTCACATTATACATGAGCATGGTATTATTGCCCCGTTGTATTCAGTTATCAAGGAACCCATCCAACCGAATCGAGGCAAGTACTGTCCACAGAGCCAGAAATAGCGCGCGAACCTCCCAGTCCTTCTCCATCAGTTAAGGTTCGCGCAATAAATACCTAAATCAGCAACGTGCCCTCAGGGTCATACGCCTCTTTCGCACCCACATGTTCAACCCTGCGCTTCCAATTCTTTCCTAGATTGTAGAACCGTAGGCTGTCCTTCCTCTCATCAACAACCTTTAGAAGCTCGTGTTTCATCGCTGTGTATTGCACGGGCTCCAGCAGACACTCAAAGACGGAGAGCTGCACCCTCTGCCCATACCTCGTGCATACCTTTGCAACCCGCCTTAAACGTCTTGCACCCTCCGAAGTACCGCTCGCAACGTCATAAGTCACCAGCACATACATCGCTACCTCCAAAGAAACGCGGGATAGTCATCAAGGTCGCCTCTGAGGTACCGGGCGAGGAGCTGGGCCTGCACATGCGGCAATAGTCCTAGCTGAACCTTCTCGCCCAGATACGGATGGTTGATCTGCTCCTGTTTCTTCTCCTGCCAAAGAGACAGCGCCTTCTTCATGGCTGCATCCTTGAAACGCACCCCATTGCCCTCGAAGGCAAAGTCGGATCGGGCAAGCTGTCTCCTGTTGAACAAGGACAACACAAAGCGATCGACATAAGGCGCGCGGAATTCTTCCAGCAAATCGAGTGCGAGACTTGCGCGACCCGGTCTGCAAGCATGTAGGTAGCCCATCTGGGGGTCGAGTCCAACCGTCTCACACGCCGAGACGAGATCCCGGCTCATGAGCACGTAGAAAAAAGAGAGCGCGGAGTTCACCGGATCTGCTGGCGGACGACGACTCCTGCTCTCAAACCGCAGGCCCTCGTCCCGTGTCCTCAGCAACAGTCCAAAGACCTGATAATATGCGTGCGCTGCATCACCCTCCACTCCTCGCAACTGCTCGAGAGATGGTGTCGTTGCAACAGAGGCCAAGCTCCCACGCAGCTTCCCAACAGCTTCTTCCACACCTAGCGCCTTAAGATCCGGATAGTCCCGCGCAAAGTGCTGCAGGACAATGCGGGAGTTGTGAATCTTGGCAGCAACAAAGCGTTTGGCAACGTGCAGGCATCGAAAGGCATCGCTGGCGTTCGCAAATTGATCGCGCCGCAGCAGGACATTTCCCGAAACAGGTCCTTCAACTCGGGCCGCGAACCTACCACGCTCATCAAGAATCGATACGGTTATGCCATGCGAAGAACAGGCCCCGAGCAGTGGCATGCTACAGCCCGCATGCCCAAAGAGCGCGATCCCATCGAGCAGATGAAAGGGCATCTTCATCACTTCAGAACCTTCTATCGTGACGGAGATAGAGTCATCCTTCTTTCGTAAGTACGCATCGGGATTAGTCACATAGAGCGTGTTGAGCAGACGCCTCATCGATCCGCCTCCAGCACAATCTCAAACAGCTTCCAATACTCTCGTGCGTTCTTTCGTGTTGCCTCTGGTGCACAGACGTCTACAAGCGAGCATCGGCGACACCGCGCCTGCTTCGGAGCACGTGGCGTTGTCCCCGAACGGAATAGCTCATGCATCCGAACCGCAAGCGATTCAACCCGATCGCGCAGATCGCTCGTTAGGTCCACGCTCACACGACGCCGAGTCTTCCCGTAATACAAGACCCCCAAAGGAATTGAGGTGTCGTGCATCTCCTCGAGACACATGGCTTGCGCTGTCAGCTGAATCCGATCCCAGTCTTCGGTCTTCGGCCGGCCGACCTTGTATTCGACAGGCACCAACTCGCCATCACTGTGCACTTCTACGATGTCTGCGACTCCATAAAGGCCAAGCCTCCTACTCGCAAGCCGAACCCTTCTCTCTGCACGGACGCCGTCGGCACAGCTGTAGCCGACGGCGTCCACACGATCGTGAAAGTAATCTCCGCCTAGAGTGTCAGCACTGTCCTCCCACGTTTGCTCAACATGGATAAGGGCCCACTGTCTCTCGCAGAAGGCAAGGTGCTGCAGGCCAGACAGAGCGAGCAGGTCCTCGTCGGAGTACACGGCAGCTACGCAGTCGGAGCAATGTAGTCGTACGTCTCCAGAGAAACCCCGTCAGGCAGCGCCCCCTCGTCTACGACGATCTCGTAGTCCTTAAACTGACGAGCAGGTGTGTGGTCGTCCGCTACACGCTTAGCCGTCACGAGGTCAAACAGCTTGTGAGCAGGAGCATTGCCAAGCTTTGAGTCATGCTTGAAAACATAGAGCATGCGGGAAGTCATCAGGCCGCGGGAGGCACTTCTGTCGTGCTCGAACATGTTCATGAGTGCCTCCCACAAAAGCTCAAGATCTTTTTGCGTGAAGCCGGACTTTCCTGCCAGAGACGCTGAGACAAACCCCTCGAGACGATAGAGACCATAGGGGACGTACTCCTTTCGGCCCATCGTCTTGTTCTCTTTCTTCTCATTTCTCTTGGTGGCTGCCATGCGCGTAATGCACATCTCTGCAGGCATAATGGGTTCCACGGACTGCGAGAAGCATAGCTGCACAGGCCCACGAACCTGTCCACAGTTCACATCGGTGGTCATGACAGCGCCGAACGTACGGATGTCGTAGAAGTTGTCGCACATGAACTGCGTGACCTCTTGAGCCTTGTCCCCTTTGGGGAGACTTTTGGATGGCTTTATGCCACGATCCTTGTAGGCCTCTTCGTGACGCTCGTTCAGAACTGCCCCCTCCTGCACATAGATGCGGAAGCCCTCTGAGCCCTCACGAGTCAGATCGACATAGTTGCGAACCCTGCGCTTGAGACACACATCAGAAACTATGCCAATGCCCGTTTCGGCATCCATGCGCGGCATGTTGCCGGCATCGGGGTCACCGTTTGGATTGCCGTTCTCAACGTCAAAGTAGAAGACGAAGTCATACCGGTTGCTGATAGGCTCCATGATTACTCCTGCCCCTCTGTATCATTGGTTGATTCCTTCGCACCCTTGCCAGCAAACAGCGCCTCTCGCTGCTGGTAATAGCCGATGTAGAACACTCCCTGATCGTCATACGACAGCGTCTTTGGGAAACCACCGTCATCCATTTTGTCAACGACCTCGGATATCATCCGGTTGATATAATCCCCGCTGTTCCACGTTGACCTGGCATTGCTTGTTGAGACATGGTGCTGCGCCAGACTCAACAGCTGAGGAAACACCTTTCCTGGCGTCGTCGCCGCAGCACCCATGTACCTGTCGCGAATGGAGGCGTTCGTGTCCCCGATTGCGTCCCTCTGAACCCGCTCGAGAAGTGCGAAGAGCCTTCCGAGCAAGTAGCCTTGGTTGCTGTTGTCCTTGTTCAAGCTCACCGTGAGGCTCCTCTCTACCGTTGTCCCCTCTTCCACGCTTGACCTTCTTGCCTTTCGTATCAAACAAGCACGTAGAATCGCCGCGCGACGACCCATGTCCCAGCGATTCTTCGTGGCTTTGTCAATGCGCATGCGAAGAAGAATCTGTTCGAAGAGAGCCGCTGGAAACGCACTGCGATGAATTACCGCACGCAAACAGGCCGTCACCACCGTACCCGGAAGACTCCCGTTCTTACCCGATGATGCCGCTTGCAGCAGATAGTCTTTCAATGAGCAGGGCTTGACGCCGACCATCTCCGTGTCACGCAGAAACAGCGAAATGCTCTCATGCAAGGTGCCTAAGGTTCCTGTTTCATACAAGCGGACAGCCAACCTCGCCTGATACGGCGCAAGCCCCAACAAGTGATAGGGCGTGTCCGCTGGTATGTCGAGCGGCCTCTTCCCACGACGAATGCTCTCGAGAGCCGCTCCCACCGCATCGCGGACATCCACGTCCTCACCAATGTCAAGAGCTTTGTTATCTGGACTGATGTAGTCCGCATCAAAGTAGAGCGAGAGCACGTCATCTGCAGCGAAACTGGTCGATTCCGTCCAGAAGACGAGATAGTCATCTCCGATGCGAACGCGATGCTTGGAATCCTTGAGAACGTACAGGAGCGCGTTTCCCGCCTTGCCGGCAGCTTCACCTGATATGGCTCCGGCGGTGTTGGTCTCCTGGCCATACGAGCTGAATGAATCAATGTTGCATGATATAAGAGCCGTACCGCTTGACTGAGCACCACGCAACCCGGTTACTTTAGGAAACAGCCTCGCAAGGTGCCCATAGTTTCCCGTTACCAAGCACATCCCCTCCGGGGCTTTGGCCTCCAGCCGCTTGGAGTACTCTCTCCACGCTTCCTTGATTCGATCCCTCTCGTCAATACGACACTGATCGCCCTCAAGGTGGAAGACAATGAGTGACTTGACATCGTCCCTCAGGGGTGACAGTACCTCGTCAGCTGCCGCATCCCGAGCATCGCCATCAATGAGGCGAATGAACGCCTCCGCTCCATCATCCTCAAGAGATCCGATCACCTCTTTTGTGAAGGACTGAAACTTCTCGTGCCGCTTTGTAGACTTCTGATCCTTGTCGTTCTCAGGAAGTCCGAGAACATACCTTGCATCATCGCAGAGGAAGAAGGCCCATATGTTTGAAGTCCTCTGAACGTCTGGCACTATCAGGCTCTGAGCTTGCTTGCCATCCGCAGCAAGCAGCGGAAGCAGGGAAAGCGGCTTACCCTCCCGCGAGATGGTCAGCTCCCATGCGACGTTCTTCTTACACCAGAACTGTTCAGGCATAGCATCGGGATCGCTCTGTCGCTTCAAGCCGTAGAGGTCATAGAGGGCATTCAAAATCATGCGACCACCTCCCGACGTGCGGTGGCCACATCTATCTCCCCATTCATCATGACTGCTCTGAAAAATAGGGACTTGATGTTCTTCGGATCACTGAAATCGAGGTCATAGAGCATGTAACCCAGATCACGCTCATCCTGATCGCCGTAGAACGAACGCGGTAGTTCCTTGCCATCCTCGATGAGCTCCACTTGCGCCGGAAACTCCCGACATCCAAGGTAGGGCTGGTTGAAGCACCCTCCCGAGCGAAGCCTTCGCAGCATGATGTTGTAGTGCTTCGCCTCGGTGTCATCATCTCCTGCCTTGTCGGTCATTTCAAAATGGGCTGAGATGACATAGTCAACGTCCGCAAGATACAGCGTATTGCGCTGCTGCCTATCTGCCGACGCATTAAGGGAGAGGGTGCCCTTCCCTCTTCTCATGATCCTCTCGGCTGACGAATACAGGAGCTTGGAACCGACCTCGTTTCGCCTGATGGTCTCAAAGCGAATGGGGTTGATGACAGCTATTCGATCGATGACCCAGGTGATCGCAGGTTTCCAGTACACCGCCTCAAGGACGCCTCTCGCAGCAGACGGCGTAATGACGTCGTAGCTCACTCGCTCGCTATGCAGCTCTGGGCGCGTGAAGCATGCTCTTGGACCCCGTACGCGCACGCAAATACCGAAACCCATGACTTCCTCCTTTCTTCTCCTTGTGTCTCAAACGATCAGCGGATCTATCTCCCCCTTTCCTACGCTCAATAGCCCACGCTTGTCGTCATACAGCTGTTCGGCGGCGATGCTCGTCTCAAGCACCCCGACAGGAAATCCGTTGATACGCCGAATAGAACCAGCGTCCTCATACTCGTTATACAGATAGCGCGGGACAGAAACTGAAAATCGTTGAATGCGGGAGAACGCATTGGGGTTCAGCCCTTCCTGGCAAACCTGATCCAGAACGCGCTGCCCTTCGCTGCCCCAAGGGACAAAGATCTCAACGGTGTCATCGTCGATGAAACGAAAGCTGTCGGCAATGCACTCATAATCAAAGTGTCCGGCAATTCGCTTCTTAAGCTCGTTTTTGTCTTGTGGACAAATCTTCTTGAAGGTCTTCCTACCATCCAAATCGCCCGTCCGGTATCTCTGTTCGAAGTAGTGTTGAACTGAGCGAGGACCGAGTGGGTCGATTCCCTCTCGACGGGCAAAGTCAAGCGTAATAAGTCCCAGCTGGCGAACACGGCTCAACCAGTTAGCTTTCTTTGGGCGACTGAAGTCGGAGCAGTCAAAGACCACCACGCTTCCCTTCTCGCGCATTTTTCCCTCACGGTTGCAGCGTCCCGCCGCTTGTAGGATCGAGTCGATTCCCGCTGTCTCCCGAAACACTACGGGGAAATCGATGTCCACTCCGGCTTCAACAAGCTGGGTAGACACCACATGAACAGCCTCGCCTTCTCGCAAGAGCCCGCGGATCTTCTGGATGACGAGAGAGCGATGCTCTGGAACCATAAGAGCGCTGAGATGATAGACGTGCTCCTTGTCCCCAAGGCGATCACTCAGAGCATCAAAAACCTGACGCGCCGCTTTTCTTGAACTAACCACACAGAGTGCCTGCGACTCGGAAGACAGCTCATCCACGAGCCACTCGAGCGAGCATGCAGAGCTTTCTCCCACATGGGAAACATCGACACGTGCTCGTTGCTTAAAGGTGTCGCCATACTTTTCCTGGTCCTCGATGATGGGGTGAACACGAGTGCCAAAGGGCCAGACTGTCTCGAACGAAGGCTGCGTTGCCGTACAGAGGACGACCGTCACATTCGCTATGGCCACAAGTGACTCGAGCATCGCTAGCGTCGGACGAAGCAGGGCATCCGGGAGACTTTGCACTTCGTCGAGTATGATCACGCTGTTTGCAATGTTATGAACCTTGCGTGAGCGTGACGTTCGATTGGAGAACAGCGACTCGAACAGCTGGACGTTGGTCGTGACCACGAGGGGCGCATCCCAATTCTGGACCAGCATGCGTTCTTGACGAGCAAGTACGTTCTCTGACGCATCCTCTGATGCGTCAGACCTGAAGCCATAGTCGTAACTTGAAACGTGCTCGATCACGCTCTCCCTTCCCATAATGTTTCTTAAGTTGTCTGCCGTCTGATCAACTATTGACATAAATGGAATCGCGTAAATCACACGTCTCTTCTCATGTTCGATGGCATGTCGCAGCGCAAAGGATGTAGAGGCAAGCGTCTTTCCCGACCCCGTCGGCATCTCAAGCGTGAAGATTCCCGTCGGAAGCGACGCTGCCTTACGTGCCTCCGCAAGCATGTCGGCACGAGCGCGATTGACTGGGGTATCCCCGCTGCCATCCATCAGCTCCTGTAGATATGCATCAAGTCGATCGTTGAGCTGCGTCAGGGACTCTTCCTGGGACTGTGCTGCCATTCGCACTGCAAACTCATCTGGAGACATCACGCGCTCAGTGTCAAGCCAATCTGCGTCTACAAGAGCGCTGAAAACGAGGCGCGCCATGAGGAAGAGGTTGAAGCAGGTGAAGTCCAGCGAAGGTGTTCCATCGATCTTTGATTTTACGAAGAGCTGCTGGAGACAGGATCGCAGGTCCTCTGGAACCGTGTTGTCAACCAGTTCCTCTTCGATCTCCTCGTGCTCCTCCTCATACCGGGTAAGACGCTCTTGAACACTTGTCAGCCGACCGGAACGACGATCGTTGGGGACACCGCCGTGATGACCCAAGATCAGAGGCGCTAGAAGAGAGCCCTCTATTCCCGTATCCCTAGGAATCAGTCTCCTTATGACCGATCCGCCTGCGGTGGAATGGTCGACTCGTTCCGCACGACCTTCCAGTCTTCTCTGGAATGCACGGGTGAGCTTGCCGTCGTCATGATGCAAGCCCGCCAAGTACCCCAGCTCAGCTGCACCGAAGGCTCGCGCGTACGCTTCTGCCATTGCAGCGACATTGCTCGAGTGCTCCTCATAAGTCTGCCAATCGCTTTTGTCGGGGCTGCTACCACTGTGCGCGTAATACTTCACGGGAACGCTCCTTCGACAAGACTCCTCTTGAGTCATCACTATATAAGTTCTTCTGTTTAATTAATAAGTACAATCACGACCGGTTAGAAAAGAGGCGCCAGCGGTTGCCAGCGCCTCTCTCCCTAAAATACTTCTTGATAAAACAGTTTCAATCCACGTTGCTTCGCGCAACGACGAGCATAGTATAGCGCCAGTATGTGGTCGGTCGATGCAGCTGAGGATGCTTCGACTGTGCTCCCGCATTCGCAGCCTACGCAGAAGCTCAGCTTGCTTTGCCTTGTCCCCCATGCCGTGTGATATCGAAGCCTCTGTAACAGCGTCGGTCCCATGCGCCGCTCCTTACACTCTCCTCCACGCCACCAGGCAGATTTCCTACCGAGTAGTTTGCGAGAAGCGCGCGACAACAATCGCAGTCTTAGCCACGACGAACGGTATGAATGTGGACGCAAGCGGTATTCGAACGGTAATAAGAACCGGCACAGACTGCTTGCCTTCGTTTTGGCAGTCTCAGATGTGCAAGCCCACTTGTTCACGAGCGCCCACCCCCCTACCCCACAAAGGCAACCAGTGGTTGCCCGCTCCCCACCCCAAAATGCAGCCGCAGGTTGGTGGATGGCGTCGTCGCACAAGCCCAGTATGATAGCCACGACAGGCGCCCTATGGCCACCGCAAATATATGGGCATCCGCGAGAAAGGCCCCACGATGAGCTTTCGCGACAACCTCCAGCACCTTCGCGCCACGCGCAGCATGACCCAGGAGCAGCTTGCCATGATGCTGGGCGTCTCACGGCAGTCCGTCACCAAATGGGAGGCCGAGAAGGCCTACCCGGAGATGGACAAGCTGCTCAAGATCTGCCAGATCTTCGACTGCACCCTCGACGATCTCGTACGGGGCGACCTCACCACCCGAGCCCCCGAGCCAAGCCAGGCGCTGCCGCCAGACAGCGGAGCTTCCGACACCATTGGCTACGTCGAGCGCTTCGAAACGCACGCATTGCGCACGGGCATAGGCGTCGCATGCATCATCGTCGGTTGCGCGGTCGGCATGCTCGTCTCCGTCGCGCTCACCACCCTCACCGACTTGCCCAGCCCCGAGACTGCCATCATCGTCTTCGTGCTGCTGTTCGTACTTGTTGGTCTTGCCATCCTTGTGCCCGAATGCGCGCGCCACAACCGTTTCATGAGGAAGCACCCGTTTGTTATCGACTTCTTTACGAGCAAGGATCGCGAGCAGATTGACGAGCGGGTCACACGCAAGTTCGTCATCGGGATCGCCACGATGATCGCCGGTGTGGTGTTGCTTATAGTGGGCGGCCAGAGCTCGTTACCGATGCTTCTCCTCGTCGGGGTCATGATGCTGTTCTTCGCCGCTGGCGTGGGCATCATCGTGCATGGCGGCATCATGAACAGCATGTGCGACCTTGACCAGTACAACCTCGATGCCGCCTCCCTGCTCTCTGACACCGAGACAGATCAGCTGCTCGATAGCCTTGATGGAGAGAGGCGTGAGCGCTACCTGCGCACGCGCCGCATCAACGACCTTGCGGGGGTCATCTGCTCCGTCATCATGCTTATCGCCACGATGACCGCCCTGCTCCTGCCCTTCTTCACCAAGTCAGGCGGCATATTCTGGATCGCTTGGCCCATCGGAGGAACCTGTTGCGGCGTCGTCGGCATCATCTCCAACTTCCTCACGCAACAACGGTAGAGCGGCGGCGTGCCCGCGCGCAACGCCTGCGGGAGCACCACCAGCGCCTGCACCTGCAACCCCGACACCGGCGCCTGCGTTACCACCCACCGGCGCCCGCCTGCCACGTGTACACCCAGGCAGCACACCTTACCGACACCTGCCGGCGCCCCACCGTCGCGTCGACGCCCGACAGTCCCGCCCAAGGTACGCTAACAGGAGAAGTGACGAACTCCGAGAAGGGCCGTGCGCGACGGTGCTCCCAGGGCACGGGGACCACCTACGCCTTGCATGGCCTAAGACAGGGGGTCATCATGAGGAGCTCCACGCTTGTGGTCATGCGGCACGGCGAGTCCACCTGGACGGACAAGACCCAGAACCGCTTTGCCGGATGGGCGGACATCCCCCTCACCGAGCGGGGACGCGCCCAGGCGCGACGCGCCGGCGAGCTCATCTCAGGCGCACACATCACGCCCGATGCGGCGTTCACCTCGCTTTTGCGACGCTCGATCGAGACCTGCGACATCGTGCTCGATGTCGTCGACCGCCTGTGGATTCCCGTGATCCGCAGTTGGCGGCTGAACGAGCGCCACTACGGTGCCTTCCAGGGGCAGACGCGTCCCGCGATGCGCGAGCAGTATGGCGAGGAGCTGTTCAAGACCTATCGCCGCAGCTACGACGTGCGTCCGCCCGAAATCGCCCTCGACTCCCCCTGGTGGCAGGGCAACGACCCACGCTACGGCATCGTGGCACAGGACGGACTCGACGGCACCGACCCCGCCACGGTCCGCAGCGAGTGCTTGCGGGATGTGGTCGTGCGTCTCGAGCCGTTCTGGCAGTCCTTCGTCACACCCTGCCTCTCGCTGGGAGAGACGGTCCTCGTCGTCACGCACGGATCGGTGGTGCGCTCGCTCATCAAGGTCATCGAAGGCCTCTCTGACGAGGAGATTCGCTCGGTCAACGTTCCCACCGGCGTGCCGCTCGTCTACGAGTTCGAAAGCGATGCCTTTGGCGGGCTGCGGGCGCAGGGCCCGGGTCGCTACCTCGACCCCGAGGCGGCGGAGGCAGGTATCGCCGAGACGCGCGCGCTCGGCACGGCATAGCGGCGACGAGGGCGACAAGGGGCACGCCATGCACCGCCCCGTGCCTTTGCCGCGCCGCCAGGCAGGGCGTCCAAGCCCATCCCGAATCTCGCCGAACTCGAGACAAATATGCGCGCCACACCCGAAGATGTGGCGCGCATCCCTCTCCCCGACCAGGATTTACCTGGTCGTCCAACTAGTCCTCGGACTGTCCGAGCATCCAGATGTCCTTGGACAGTGTGGCAATGAGTTCGTCAGCAAAGGCGCTGATAAGGTAGTTGTCCGTCTCGTCGGCCGCCTTCTTGACGTCCTTGGCATTCTCAAGCAGCACCTCGAAGTCCGCCTTGACGGCGCCAAAGATCTGGCGCGGGCGAGTGAACTCGCCGGTGGCCTCCGCAAGCGTGGCATGGGCCTTGAACTCGTCAAGATTGGCGAGAGGCTTGCCCCCGATCATCAGGATCTTCTCGGCGATCTCGTCGATGGCGGCGAAGGCCTGATCGTAGTACTCCTCGAGCTTCGCATGCGCCTGGAAGAAGGCATGGCCCTTCACATACCAGTGGAAGGTCTGGAGCTTGTGGAACTCTACCTCGTAGTTGGCAAGAAGCTGGTTGAGCTTGGTCTCGAGCATGATGCTTCCTCTCTCTCTCGTGTGGCGACGTTCGCCGCAACGTACAGTACCTGCTGGTGTGATCTCCCTCAGCCGGATGGCGGGGACTCGTCTTTTGTCTTGACTGCTGCCTTGCGACAGTCATTGCACACACCGACGACGCAGAGGCTGTAGGACTCGACCCTACCGACCTCCGGAAGCTTGAGGCCGCGTATGGCCGCATCCACCTCAGGCACCTCGATGTCAAAGAGCCTGCCGCAGCGCGAGCAACGGAAGTGTTGGTGTTCGCTGGTCAGCGGGTCAAAGTGCGTGACCTTGTCGCCAGCGTCCACCGCCCTGAGCTTGCCCTGCTCCTGCAGCACGAGAAGGTTCCGATAGACCGTAGCGAGGCTGATGCGCGGGAAACGCTCGCGCACGGCCAGGTACACCTGGTCGGCCGTGGGATGGTCGCGTCGATCCTTGACATACTCCCAAATGGCCTCCCTCTGGCGGCTGTACCTGCTCTCGGGCATCGCCCCTCCCCTCTGCGCTTCGGCTCTTGTGTGCTCCTGTCAATAACGATAATAGGAATCGTTATCATTAGTGTCAAGAGCAAGCTCCCCGCTCCCGCTCATCTATGAAGGATCTGTGAACAAGCAGGTCAAAGGGCCGTAAACGTGCAGTGCGTCACATCGGGGGATCTTTTTCGGGCCGCCGGTTTACATGCGCTTGTCGGAACCAGGCACCCGTCACTCGCTTGGCGGTTGAGCGGGCCATCTGCCTGCGTATACGATGGTTGTAGGGCACAAGCGTCAATTCCGTTGGATCACGCAAGAGAGAGGATCGTAGCCATGCCAGAGATCAGCCGCCGCACCTTCCTGTCTACGTCTGCGCTCACAGCCGCAGGCGCCTTGCTTGCCGGATGTGATGCCAACGCCAACCAGCAGTCCGATGCCTCGGACGCCGCAGGGACGTCCGAGGCCGAAGAGGGCACTCAGGGAGCGTTCACACAGCTCACAGAGCCCATCGTCGTAGAGATCGACAAGGACACCTACACCATCTCCGAGATGGGCATGGACAACGTCGCCCTCATTGTCGGAGAGGAGAAGGCCGCCCTGCTCGACACGGGCACCGGCATTGTCGAATGGGATCCCATCATCAAGTCGATCACTGACAAGCCCTACGAGGTCTATCTCACGCACGGCCACGTAGACCATGCGGGCGGCATGCGCCAGTTTGACAAGATCTATATGCATGAGGCGGATGCCGAGGCAGCCCAGGCGCTCACTGCCGACGAACGCAAGAACTACGTCAGCCTCATGATCGCCCAGTCTGGCACCCTGTATGCCATGACGGAGGACAGCGTCATCGAGTGGGACAACGATCCCGAGATCGTGAGCATCGCCGAAGGCGACGTGATCGATTTGGGCGGCCGTGAGCTCGAGGTCTATGAGACGCCTGGTCATACTCCCGGCTCCGTGTGCTTCCTCGACCGTGCCAGCAGCATCATGTTCACTGGTGACGCCTGCAACCAGAACACGCTGCTTGCTCCAGGCGGGGGCGAGTGGTTCGTCCAGAACCAGAAGACCACGGTCACGACCGAGCTTGAGACCGCAAAGAAGTTACGCGACCTGCGTGACGCTGGCGCGTTCAGCCGCAACTACAACGGGCATGTGGGCTACGCGCAGTGGCTCACCTTCACCTCGCAGGACGCGGCCGTCATCGACGACTGCATCTTGTGCTGCGAGGGCATCCTTGACGGGTCCAACGTCGGCGAGGAGCAGCCCAACTTTGACGGTACCAGCACGGTGATGGTTGCCGTACAGGGTTCCATGCAGATCCAGTACGAGCCCTGGCAGGCCGAGTAACGACCCGCCCGCACGACCGCACCGAGCGATGGGGCGCCACACGTGCCCCGCGCGTGCCCGCACGTCAGCGATGGGGCGTGACACCGTCTCAACTGGAGCGCCACGCCCCGCACGTCCCCTACTCGTCGCTGGGAAACACGATGCCAGCCCTGCGGCGCACGTCGTGCTGCACGCGGCTCACGGCGAGGCTCTCGTCCAGCTGGCGATAACAGCCCTCCAGGTCACCTGCCGCCTGCTGTGCGAGGAACTCCCGGAACTCGCCCTCCCACATCACCGGCAGGCTCTGGTCGTAGGTCTGCTCGGTGCCATCGTTCAGATGCAGCGTGAGCGAGCCGCACGCGTTGGGCGCGCCGTCCATGCGCAGGTAGCCGTCAACTCCCTGTATGGTGGCCCCACAGGGCGCACCGCAGTCCTTGGCGCAGATGTTGACCGCCTTGAAGCTGCCATAGTCGAGCGTGACGATCCCGCTCGTATCGATGCCGCGCTCCACGTTGGGCAGGTACGTGGCCGCCTGTGGCTCCCCAAAGAGCCCGATGGTGAACGTGAGCGCATAGAGCCCCAGGTCCATGAGCGCGCCGCCCGCCTTCGTGGGATCGAACGCCGTTGGCGTCTCACCAGCCCGGAAGGCGTCGTAGCGGCTGGAATACTGGCTGTAGTTCACATATACGAGCTTGATGGTGCCAAGGCGCGGGAGCAGCTCGTCACGGATCAGCCGGAAGTTGGGCTGACGCGTGGTGACCACCGCCTCCCAAAGAAAGCGCCCTTGCTCGCGGGCGAGGGCGGCGAGCTCGGTCGCCTCGCGGTGACTCGCGGCAAGTGGCTTCTCGCAGATGACGTCCTTGCCCGCACGCAGGGCCGCGCACGTCACGTCATAGTGGAGGAAGTTGGGCACGGCCACATAGACCGTGTCCACCGCAGGGTCAGCCACCAGCTCGTGGTAGTCCGTGTAGCGACCGGCGGCGCCGTACTCGTCCGCCAGCGCCTCCACCGCATCGGCCGAGCGGGGCGTTCCGGCGACCGCCGCCACCTCGATGCCCCAGTCTGCAAGATGCGGACCGATGCCGCGCACGATCAAACCCGTTCCCACGATTCCCAGTCTCATGGTGATGCCTCCTTCTCCGCTACCTGCCGCCCGTTCGGCCCCCTGGCCTACCGGAGCCCGGCGGTCGCCTCCTCCATGATGCGCAGCTGCGCGATGGTCTCCTCGGGCTTCACCAGCTGCGGCGCGCCGTGGGCGACCGTCTCGTAGAGCGCCTCGAAGAAGCTGCTGTAGCTGCTGCGCACCGTTTCCACGCGCTCCTCGTGACGACCGGTCGTATCCCACCACACCAGCCGACCCCACTGCTCGGGCGTGTCCAGACCAAAGTCGGGGTGTCCGGCGGGCAGGTAGAAGTGCTTGAGATCGCGCTCCTGCTGATCCTTCTCGACCTTGAGGAAAGTGCCGTACTCGCCGTACACCTCAAAGCTCGGGCGCTGGATCGCCGCCACGTAGCTCGCGTCGGCAATGGCCTTCACGCCCAGCTCCTCATAGAACAGCTCGAAGCGATAGCTTGAGTCCGGACGACCGGTCCCAAAGATCTGGCGCGCCTCGACGTTCCAGCGATCGGGGATGCCAAACCAGTCGATGAGCTGGTCAACGCTATGGCAGGAGTGCCCGTACACAATGCCCATGAGCCGGTCATAGGTGCCGGAGCGCATCATCTCGACCATCTCGGGACGGTAGTAGTCGTAGTGCGTCACCACCTCGTGAATCCGGCCCAGCCTGCCCGACGCCACCACCTCCCGCGCAGTGAGGTAATCGGAGTCAAAGCGCCGGTTCTGGTAGCACTGGACCGTGACGCCCCGATCCGCGGCCAGGGAGAACAGCTCCTCCGCCTCGGCGGCGGTACCCACGAAGGGCTTGTCGCACACGACGTGCTTGCCCGCCTCAAGGGCCGCCCTCGTCAGCTCGTAGTGGGTGTGGTGCGGCGTGGAGATCTCCACGATGTCGATCTGGGGATCGGCAAGCAGGGCAGCCATGTCGGTCGTGTAGCTGACGCCCGGCAGCGCCGCCCACGTGTCGTGGGTGATGTGGCGCGCCTGGATCGTCTTGATGCGGAACTTCTCGGGCAGCGCCAGCGAGAAGGGCGCGTGGTAGCGGTTGGTTCCCTTGCCGTTGCCGATGAAGCCGATGGTGAGGATGCGCTCTGCCACGGTAGACCCCCTCCGATTGGTGGACGTGTGATCTGGTGGTTCCAGCTTATGTCAAGCGACGACCGGCAAGGGCGGGATCACGCAAAGCTGGAAGTAACGTTCGCCAGGAGGCGCCTCGTCCTGCCCATTCCGAACGTTTGGCACATCGAACGGAGGCCTGGGGTCTGGCTCGGTGCGGCAATCCGTGGCCACGGGTGTTCGTGCGGAGCGCCTGTGCAAAGGTCCTGCTCCTGCACCCGCGCTACGAGCTCGCTCGCCACGCCTGCCCGTATAATGGGCCGATCACACGACGACCGACGGAGGCGCACGATGGCAGACGTACCGGCAGGACATCCCGAGAGGCCCCAGGGCGAGGACGGACTGCGACTCCTCGCTCGTATGAACGGGGGCAACCACGAGCAGCTGGCCCTCTGGGGACTTTCGCTTTTGGAGATCGGCGAGCGCGACCAGCTGCTCGACATCGGTTGCGGGGGCGGCGCCAACATCGAGCGACTGCTCGCCCGAGCGCCGCAGGGGCATGTCACCGGCGTCGACTATTCCCCCACCAGCGTGCAGGCGTCGCGTGCACACAACGCGGCGGCGATCGCCGCCGGTCGCTGCGAGGTGCTCGAGGGCAACTCCTCAGACCTGCCGCTTCCGGACGATTCGATCGACGTGGCAACGGCGTTCGAGACGACCTACTACTGGGATCTGCCAACTGCGTTTCGTGAGGTCAGACGCGTGCTCAAGCCGGGCGGGCAGCTTCTGGTCTGCAACGAGGACGACGGGTGCGATCCGGCCACCTACGAGCTTGCCGAGCAGATTCCCGGCATGGTGGTGCACACTGTCGAGGACCTGCGGTCGGCGCTAGAGGAGGCCGGCCTGACGATCGTGACCATCGAGCGCGACATCAAGCAGGGGCACCTTGCCATCGTCTCTCGCGCGGGATAGCGACGTCCGTCAATCCCTTCCCTCTGCCACCTCAAGACGGTGAGTGTGGTCAAGCTCGTCGAGCAGCGCCACGCGCTCCGCATGGCGTCCGCCCTCGAACTCCGCGTCCAACCAGGCGTCCACGATCTGCTTGGCGACCTCGTCTCCCACCACACGGGCGCCAAAGGCGATGACGTTGGTGTTGTTGTGGCGCTTGGAGTACTCGGCCGAATAGGGTTCGGAGCAGGCGCAGGCACGGATGCCCTCGACCTTGTTGGCCGCCAGCGAGATGCCGATGCCCGTGCCGCAGATGAGCACGCCACCGTCCACCTCCCCTGCGGCCACGGCCTTCGCCACCCGATAGCCAGCCACTGGGTAGTCGAAGCGCTCGGTCGAGTCGGTCCCCAGGTTGACGACCGTGATCCCACGCTCCTCGAGATGCTTGACGATGGTCCACTTGAGGTCGACGGCGGTGTGGTCGTTGCCGATGGCGATGTTCACGGTTGCCTCTTTCCTTGACGCGTCTCGTGCGGTCCCTTGGGTGCAGTCAACGTAGCACACGGCGGCGCGCCCCGTGGAGATGAAGCCGAGGGGCTGGGCCGATGCGTCAGCGCGCCCGACCCAGCCTCTCAGGAGCTCCCGTCGCCCCTACTCCTCCCACAGGCTGGCTCCACGCGTCTCGATGACACGCGCCATCCACGCGTAACTCTTCTTGGGCGTGCGGCGCAAAGTGCCGTTGCCCTTGTCGTCCATGTCGACGTAGATGAACCCATAGCGCTTGGCCATCTCGCCGGTGGAGAGCGACACCAGGTCGAAGGGACCCCACATGGTGTATCCCAAGCACCTCACCCCGTCTTCGAGCACCGCCTGCATCAGGCACCGCAGGTGCGCACGAAGGTAGTCGATGCGGTAGTCGTCCTCCACGTACCCCTGCTCGTCTGGCTCGTCGATGGCCCCCATGCCATTCTCCACCACAAAGACGGGCTTCTCGTACCGGTCGCTCAGCTCGTTCAGCACGTAGCGCAGGCCGAGCGCGTCGATCGGCCAGCCCCAGGGGGTCGCCGGCAAGTAGGGGTTGCCCTCGCCACCCATGACCTCGCGGGCACGGGGCGAGTCGGCGGCGATGGTGTTGGAGCGGTAGTAGCTGATAGAGACGAAGTCGAGCGTGCCGGCAGCCAGCGCCTCCGCGTCACCTGGCTCCCAGCGCAGATCGATGCCCTTGTCACGCCAGATGTCGGCCGCGAAGGCCGGGTAGTGCCCGCGCACCATCGTGTCGATGAAGTAGTAGGACTGCCGGCGCTTCTGCATCTGGGCAAAAACGTCCTCGGGCTTGCAGGTGGCCGGATAGAAGGCGCTGAACGCATACATGGCCCCAAAGAGCGAGCCGGGCATGAGCTCGTGACCGAGCGCGACCGCACGGGCACTGGCCAAAAACATGTTGTGCACCGCGTTGTAGTGCGTGTTGTCGTCGGTGGCATGCGTGCCGCAGGAGGCGTAGCCGCGCACGGCGTTGATCTCGTTGAAGGTGAGCCAGTAGGTGACCTTGCCCCCGAACCGCTCGAAGAGGGTCCGGCAGTAGCGCAGGTAGCACTCGATGGTCTCGCGGCTGGACCAGCCGTCATAGCGCTCGGCGAGCACGGCCGGCAGCTCGTCATGGTGGATGGTCACAAGCGGCTGCATGCCCAACTCAAGGCAGGTGTCGATGATCTGCTCGTAGAAGGCCAGGCCCGCCTCGTTGGGCTCCTCCTCCAGGCCGGTGGGGTAGATGCGGCTCCAGCAGATGGAGAAGCGGTACACGTTCATGTGCATGCCGGCAAGCAGCTCCAGATCCTCGCGCCACCGGTGGTAATGGTCGACGGCCTGGTGGGAAGGGTAGTACTGGCCTTCGAGCAGGCAGGGCGTCGCCCCCTTGGGCAGCTCTCCCGGAGCGAAGAAGCTGCTGTTGCTGCGCCCGGTGGTGCCATCGGGCAGGCGGTAGGTGATGCCCCGCGGCGTCTGTTGGTTGCCGTCGGTCTCGAAGTCGTGCGTGGACAGCCCACGCCCGCCCTCGTCGAAGCCTCCCTCACACTGGAAGTCGGCGGTGGCCCCACCCCAGAGAAACTCCTTCGGCAGTTGCATGGCCCCTTCCTTTCTCGTGTCAGTGCTCCGACGGATCCGTGCCATGGCGGCGTCATTGCGACGGTGGCCCACACGGCGCGATCGAAGCGGCCGAACGCCCCCGCCCCGCTCCGAGCTACCCCAGGTATTGGCGCCAGTCTTCCTCCCCCTCGTCTGCCGGCACGGCCTTGGCCTGAGGCCGGGGCTGGGCAGGCCGCTTGACGTAGGGCTGGTCGTTGGCCTCGGGGAAGGCCGCGAACGCATGCTCGAAGCGCGCGAGGTTGTCATCGAAGCGCGTGGCAGGCACCGCGAAGGTCACCTGGGTCGCCACATGGGCACCCGTGGCAAGCTCCTCGCAGAACAGACGCGCGACCACGCTTGCGTCCCACCCAAAGGCACCGCACCCAAAGGCGCCCAACACGAGCTTGTCATGGCCCAGCTCGTCGGCGATCGCGAGCACGAAGCGAATGCGCTCGCGCAGGGAGGCGCACAGGGTGTCGTCATCGATGCGGTAGTTCTCCCGTGCGCGACGCGCGTTGGGCGCGGCCACCACGATGACGTCGGCGTAGCTGTGGAACTTCTCGCGGTCGAAGCGCACCTTGGGCACGACGAGGCCCCGGTTGCGGTACAGCTCGCAGTTGAGGTTGCGACTGCGGTTCTGGGCGTACCATGCCCGCTGCTCGCGCAGCACGTTGAAGAGGGTCGACTCCGCGCACAGGGCCTGCTCCTGCGCCCATGCGCCACGATCGTAGCCGCCGCCGGGAGTGGTATAGGAAGCAAAATCCAGCACGGCGAGGTCGCAGGCGCTGGCAAGGCCGCGCCCCAACTCAAGGACGGCCGTCACGCTGTCCTGGTCGACGACGCTCACCGCAGGAATCGACCCCTCGCCGCGAGGGGCCGGCATGGCGTCATAGACCTTGAGCTCGGCGAGACTGCGCTCCACCTCGGGGGCGAGGTGGGCGTCCACGTCTGCGATATGGCGTGCCGCCTGGTCCGCACGGGTGCGCCGACGATCTCCGCCGCGCGCACCATCGCGCCCGCCGCCCCGCCTGTCATTGCGCCGATCGGTCGCCATAGCGCACCAACCCCCTCGCTCTCCGTCGCACGCACCGCATCGTCGTGCGAGCCACGCCACGGCGCTACCCCAACCGCGCCGCGCCATCGCACGGGGCGCGTCGCACCATCATGCTTGTGTCGCATCGTAGCATGCCCGTCGCCTCGAAGGACGAAGGTCTGCCCTCGTCCGCTCGGACGGGCTGCCCCATCGCATGAGAGGCACGCCCGCGCAGACCCCGCAGCGCAGGCGCCGGGGCAGCCCACCACCAGCCACGCGGGCGCACTAGCTCGCCCCTTGGCCCGCGCGACACGGACGAGCTGCGTTTCGATACCGCTACCGTTGCCGCATCGCAGCACGAATGCCCTATTATCGTAGGCACTTGTGAAGTCCTTGGAGGTCCCATGCGCAAGACCTATATCACCACCATGCCCGACCAGGCGGGAGCGTTCCTCACCGCCAGCAAGGCGATCGCCGAGAGCGGGGGCAACATCGTCCGGGTCAACTACAACCGAGCGGTCGACACCCACACGCTGCTCATCGAGGTCGAGGCGACCGAGGACCAGCAGGAGGTCATCTCGCGGCGGCTCAAGGACGTGGAGTACCTCATCGAGGATCCCGGCATGCGCCAGATCATCCTCATCGAGCTGATCCTGCCCGACCGCCCCGGCTCGCTTTTGCCCACCCTCGAGGTCATCAAGAACCACGAGGTCAACATCCCTTACATCAACTCGCAGGAGAACGGCACGCCCTACCAGAACTTCAAGATGGGGCTTCTGGTGGAGAACACGGCCGAGATCAAGGGCCTGCTCGACGACCTCTCCCAGATCTGCGAGGTCCGCGTGCTGGACTACGAGGCCACCGATCGACTGCTCGACAGCACCATCTTCTACGTGACCTTCGCCAACCGCCTGCGAGAGATGCTCGACCTCACGCAGGACGAGACCAACGGCGCGCTGACCTGCGCGCGCCAGGTCATGCAGGTGGTCGACAAGCGCGACCACTCGCCCGAGAAGGTCTTTGGCACCATCGAGCGCTTCGCCGAACTCATGGTGGCCCATCGCGGGGAGGCCTTCGACGCGCGTGTCACAAAGCACGAGCTCGCCGACCGGCTCACCATGTACGCCATCGAGCCGCCCTTTGGCGGGAACACCTACGTGCTGGAATACTATGGCGCGCTCCTGTTCGTGGACTGCGGCCTCGGCTGCTTCGAGCGCGAGATGACCGAGCTGCTCGAGGGCCTGTTCCCCGACTTCTCCCGCAGGCCCAAGAGCCTTCTCATCACCCACCCCGACATCGACAGCGCCGGGTTGCTCCACTCCTTCGACACCGTCTACCTCAACCGCACGTGCCACTCCAACTACACCAACGAGAGCAAGGGTCGGCCGAGCTACCGCGAGCGCAACCCCCTGCACGCGCCCTACAACGCGCTCACCAAGATCCTCTCGCGCTACCAGCCCCCGCAGCTCGGTCGTTGCGTGGTCATGGGGGCCCGTGGCGACGACGACCTGCTCGAGCCCGTCGGCAGCATGCGCTTTGGCGACTGGACCTTCCACGTGCAGGAGGGAGCGGGTGGCCACTCGCGCGGCGAGGCCATCATCACCTGTCCGGACCTGGGTATCGCCTTCACGGGCGACCTGCTGATCAACGAGCGCGGACTCACCGAAAGCCAGCGCGAGTTCCTGGACCTGCAGCCCTTCGTGCGGGCGAGCTACGACACCAAGCCCGAGCTGGCCGAGGAGATCGGTCGGCAGCTGCGTCTCGAGCTTTCCAGCTACACCATCTGCCCCGGCAGGGGTTCCATCATCGGGTAGCGCCCGCGCACGGGGCCGCGCCAGCTGCTTGGGCACGCATCGGATGCACAGGCTCGCGTCGGATGCCGGCTGCGGGCCCCGAAGGTCGATCAGACCCGCAGCTCGCTCGATCCCACAACCAGAGGCCGCTACCGCCTGCGCGGGCCACGCAGGGCGCGGGTGCGCCCGGCCAGCCCCGGCAGGTCCAGCTCGATACCCAACACCAGCCTGACGAGCCAGAGGAAGAAAACCAGCACCAGAATCGGGATGACGCACGAGGTGACGATCATCACGGCAAGGGTCTCGATGAAGTTGTTGAGCGAGGAGCGTGCGGCATCGGTCAGCTTGGACAGTTCCTCGGGGGCGTTGAGCAGAAACGCCAGCGGATTGGACGACTCGGCGTTCTCCTGCGCATCAGCGCTGTTCTCGATGGCGCCCGTCGTTTGCTCGGCAGAGGCGATGGTCGCGCTGATCGACTCCTCGTAGGTGCGCTCGATCATGCCCGAGACGAACACACTTGCTGGCACGACGCACACGATGGCCACGGCGAACACAAAGAGCCGGACGGACAGCTGCGCGAGGGAGGCACGTATGGCGGGGCGGAGCCTGAGCGTGAGCACGATCACGGCCAGCGCGCAGGCCACTGGGACCAGCACCCGAAAGGACACGAAGCCCAGGACGGTGAGCAGGTACTTCTCAAGGTAGATGGCGGCGATGACCACCAGGAAGTCCGAGCTCAGGTCCACCAGCTTCTCGGCGATGGGCGTCCCCGCGTCCCCCGGCAGAAGCGAGATGGCCGCCGAGGAGCCCGTCGAGGCCCCCACGAGGTTCATGACGACATCGCGCTTCTCGTCGAGGGCCGCGATGGTCGAGCGGAAGGTCTCGGGGTCCGAGAAGATGGAGCCCAGCACGAAAAACGACAGCAGCCCCACGAGGATCGCCAACCCAGCAAGCACGAGGGTGCGCCTGCGCTCCTGATCGTCCATGCCGGGCGCTGCACCAGGCGTTATGCCTGGCTCCGTGTCAGGCATCCTATCCAAAGATCTCCGTGTCCGCTCGATGTCTGCTGCCATGCCACACCACCTCCGTGTCGAATCCGGCTCCATCGCTCCCCATTCTACGTGGCGAGCGCGGGCCATGGCGGAGCGCGCGGACAGATCGCCGAAGGGCAGGCCTGCCGTCAGCGTCAACCGAGTGGACCTAGGCTCGCCCAGGACGCCGCTCCCCGAGCAAATCGTATGGAATCGTTCTCGTATCGTGCACGGGTCTGCCAGCTGACCTATCCTCGACACGAGGGAATCTTGCGAAGACCATCTGAAGACGGGAGACACCCATGCCCAATAGGAGCTGGGAGGTCGGCTTTCACCTCCGCTCACCGCGCAACTGGCTCAACGACCCGAACGGACTCTGCCAGTTCAAGGGCATCTACCGCTTCTTCTATCAGTACGATCACGACTGGCCCCGCGTGGACCAGAAGGCCTGGGCGCAGTTCTCCTCCCCCGACCTGGTGCATTGGACCTTCGAGGGCGTGCCCCTCGAGCCGTCCGTCCCCGAGGATCGCCACGGCGTCTTCTCGGGAAGCGCCTTCGTGGAGCGTGGCGGCGCTCCCGATGGCAGCGACCTGCTGCGCGTCTACTACACCGGCAACGTCGTGGACCCCGTGCCTGGCCACAGCCCATCGGACTTCGACTACGTCTATGCCGGCCGCGAGGGCAACACCCTCACGACCACCAGCGCAGACGGCGTGAACTTCGGTCCCAGGCAGGTGCTGCTCCGCAACGCCGACTACCCCGCCGAATGCAGCTGTCACGTGCGCGATCCCAAGGTCTGGGAACAGGACGGCCGCAGGCGCATGCTGTTGGGCGCGCGCCACATAGACACGAGGGGGATGTGCCTGCTCTTTGACTCAGACGACGGCCTCACGTGGACCTTCCGCCATGCGATCAACTCCGCCTACGCCTTCGGCTACGTGTGGGAGTGCCCCAACATCGTGCGGCTGGACGGGCGGGAGTACCTGGCCATCTCCCCGCAGGGCCTGCCCCGCCTGCGCGACAGGTGGCAGAACCGCTGGACGCCGGGCTACTTCGAGCTGCCGGCCGGCCAGCGCCTGTTGGACACCGAGGTCATCGACGAGCGCACCTTCGTGCAATGGGACTTTGGCCACGACTTCTACGCCCCGCAGACCTTTGTGGACGACGCCGGGCGTACCCTGCTCGTGGGGTGGATGGGCACCTTCGACGAGTACTACACAAGCGTTCCCGACGGACTCTCCTGGTGGCACTGCATGACGGTGCCGAGGGTGGTCACGCGGCGCGCCGACGGTCGGCTGCTGCAGCTGCCCGTGCCGGAGCTGGAGGAGCTGCGCGGCGAGGCGCAGAAGCTGCGGGCGAACGTGACAGCCTGCGTTGCCGGGCGCGGGGCGGACATCGTGCTGCCCCAGGTCGGCGGCGAGGGGGCGCTCACGCTCGACGACAGTTTCGAGGTCTTCTGGGTGGACGGGCGGCTGGGCATCCGCTACCTGGACGAGGCGTCTGCGGCCGGTCGCGCGGACCGCTCGATCCCCCTGGCGGAGCTCCACGACCTGCGCGTGCTGGTGGACGGCTCGGCGGTGGAGGTCTTCGCCAACGGCGGGGCGGAGGTCTTCGCCTCGCGCTGGTTCTGCCCGGAGAAAGAGGAGCTGGCCGTGCGGAGCAGCTTCGCCACAGACGGCACGCTCTTCCCCATGGCCGACACCATGGCCGAGATGTACGCGCAGGCCCAGGTCCCCGACCTCACGCTGCCCGGTTGGAACGAGACCATCGCACACTAGCTCGACGTCGTGCGCGAGTGCTCCTGCGCACGGCTTGGCACGTCACGCACGACGCACACACGGACAAGGAGGCTTCACATGTCGTTCGACAACAAGATCATGCTCATCACCTACGCCGACAGCCTGGGGGAGAACCTCGCCGACCTCGACCAGGTGCTCGACACCTACTTCGAGAAGGCCATCGGCGGCGTGCACATCCTGCCGTTCTTCCCCAGCTCGGCCGACCGCGGCTTTGCCCCCATGCGCTACGACATCGTCGACCCGGCCTTCGGGACCTGGGACGACGTCAAGCGCATCGGCGAGAAGCGCTACCTCATGTTCGATTTCATGATCAACCACATCTCGCGCCAGTCCCCCTACTTCCAGGACTTCCTGGCCAAGAAGGACGAGAGCGAGTTCGCCGACTTCTTCATTCGGTACAAGGACTTCTGGGCGGCCGAGGGAGGGTTCCCCACGCAGGAGCAGGTCGACGCCATCTACAAGCGCAAGCCGCGCGCGCCCTACGTGGACGCCACCTTCGCCGACGGCACCACCGAGAAGCTCTGGTGCACCTTTGGCGAGGAGCAGATCGACATCAACGTGAAGAGCGAGCGGGCCCAGCGCTTCTTTGCCGAGACCCTGCGCACCATGGCAGACAACAACGCCGCCATCATCCGCCTGGACGCCTTCGCCTACGCCTGCAAGCGCCCCGGCGGCAGCTGCTTCTTCGAGCAGCCCGACACGAGCGAGCTGCTCGACGCCATGCAGGACGTGCTCGGCAAGGACGTCACCATCCTGCCCGAGATCCACGAGCACTACACCATCCAGATGAAGGTCGCCGAGATGGGCTATTGGATCTACGACTTCGCCCTGCCGGTGCTGACGCTGCACGCGCTGTACTCCGGCGACGGGACCTACCTCAAGCGCTGGCTGGAGATGAGCCCCAAGCACCAGTTCACCACGCTCGACACCCACGACGGCCTGGGCATCGTTGACGTCAAGGACCTGCTGCCCGACGAGGAGACCGACTGGGTCAAGGACCGGATGTTCTCCGAGGGCGCCAACGTCAAGCGGATCTACAACACCGAGGCGTACAACAACCTGGACATCTACCAGGTCAACACCACCTACTACAGCGCGCTGGGCAACGACGACGCAGCCTATGACCTCGCCCGCGCCATCCAGTTCTTTGCGCCGGGCATCCCCATGGTCTACTACGTGGGCCTGCTCGCCGGGGCCAACGACATCGAGCTGCTCGAGTCCACCAAGGAGGGGCGCAACATCAACCGTCACTACTACTCGCTGGACGAGATCGCCCGCGAGGTCGAGCGCCCGGTCGTCAAGGAGCTCGTGCGGCTGATGGAGCTGCGCAACACCCATCCTGCCTTTGACATCGAGGGCGATATGGAGGTCACCATCCCCTCCGAGGGGCGTCTCTCCATCCGCCGCAGCTCCGGTGGGGCGTGGGCTCAGCTCGACGCCGACCTCTCCGCGCACACCTACGAGATCACGCATTCCTAAGTGCCGTGACACCCTGGAGGCCCCGCGACCTCCAGGGTGCGCGGATTGTCCGTGGGGCAGCGTCGTGAGGCCGCGCGAGCGGGCGGGGTCGCGCTACGATAAGAACGCGAGAACAACTATTACTCGAGCGGGGCGGGAACCATGGACATCAACGAAATCGCGCGACTCGCGGGCGTTTCGCGGGCGACCGTGTCACGCTACCTCAACAACGGCTACGTGAGCCAGGAGAAGCGTCGGCTCATCAGTCAGGTCATCCAGGAGACGGGGTACGTGCCCTCGCAGTCGGCACAGCAGCTGCGCACGGGCAAGACCAACCTGGTCGGCATCATCATCCCCAAGATCAACAGCCAGTCGGTCTCGCGCATGGTGGCCGGCGTCACCGAGAGCTTCTCGGGCACCACCTACCACACGCTGCTTGCCAACACCAACAACAGGCCCGACGAGGAGGTCCGCTGCCTGCGCGCCTTTGCCGAACGGCCGCGCGTCGACGGCATCATCCTGCTTGCGACCGTCATCACCAACGACCATCTGGACGCCTTGGGCGCCCTGCAGGTGCCCGTGGTCATCCTCGGGCAGCACATCGAGGGATTCAGCTGCGTGTACCACGAGGACTACCGAGCCACCTTCGAGGTCGCCGGCATCGCCCTGCGCACCGCCCGCCATCCCGCTTTCATCGGCGTGCGTGACGACGATGTCGCCGCCGGCACCATGCGCCACCGGGGCTTTCTCGACGCCTGCCATGCGGCCGGCATCGAGCCGTCCCCCAAGGCCCAGGTCGTGGGCGACTTCACCGTCGAGGCGGGCTACCTGTGCTGCGAGCAGATCATGGACCGGCTCCCCGAGACCGACGCCATCGTATGCGCGACCGACACCATGGCCTACGGTGCCATGACCTGCCTGCGCGAGTACGGGCACCGCGTGCCGGAGGACGTGCAGGTCACCGGCGTCGGAGACTCCGAGCTCTCGCGCATCCTCGTGCCCTCGGTCACCTCGGCGCACCTCTTCTACAAGACGAGCGGGCGAGAGGCCAGCAAGATGCTGCTCAAGGCCATGGACGACGGCGACGAGATCCCCCGCCAGCTCAAGATGGGATACGAGGTCTACGGGCGCAACTCCACGCGCTGAGGCGGCTGGCGGCAACAGACGAGCTCGGGAGACTCTTTCCCTCCTTGCATAAGGGCAGCTCATCGCTCCGTGACGAAATTGGCATAGGATGATATTAGGTACTTTACCTGCCCTTTTCTTGGTGACAGAGACTTTTGGCAGAAACCTTGTTCACTTCCTCCTCTTTTCTCGTTCACAAATCCTTCAGAAGACGGTATCATCTCTCTGTGTGGGAACGATTTCATAGCCGAGTCTGGCGAGCGGCTCATGCGTACCCACCCCACTTAGGTATGCGGAAACGGCAGTACTACGGAAAAGGGAGGGTTCTATGGCTAGTGAACACACACAAGCTGCCAAGGAAATCCTTGCTGCGGTAGGCGGGCCCGGGAACGTCGTCTCGGCCGCCCATTGCGCAACCCGTCTGCGCATCGTCATCGCGGACGACTCGAAGGTCGACATGGACGCCGTGGAGGACGCCGCCCTCGCCAAGGGCAACTTCCAGGCCGCCGGCCAGCTCCAGGTCATCTACGGAACCGGCACGGTCAACAAGGTCTACGACGAGTTCTGCTCGCAGGGCAACATCGCCGCCGGCTCCACCGACGACGCCAAGGCGGCGGCTGCTGCCAAGGGCAACCCCATCCAGCGCGCCACCAAGGCGCTCGGCGACGTCTTCGTGCCCATCATCCCGGCCATCGTCGCCTCCGGTCTGCTCATGGGCCTCACCGAGGGCCTGAACAACGCCATGGACGGCGCCCTCAGCATGAACAGCTGGTGGATCCTCATCCACGCGTTCTCCAACGCCTCGTTCGTCTTCCTGCAGATCCTCATCGGCTTCTCGGCCGCGCGCGTCTTCGGCGGCAACGAGTTCCTCGGCGGCGTCATCGGCATGATCATGAACCACACCGGCCTCATGAACGCCTGGAGCATCCCTGGTGCGCTCGGCTACCTGGTCGTCGGTTCCGACGCCGCTGCTCAGACGCTGGGCATCGCCGCGACGGAGGCCTCAGCAGACGCCATCATGGCCGCCGGGTATGTGCCCCAGGTGCAGCTGCTCGGCTTCTTGAACGTGACGCTGCAGGGCTACCAGGGCCACGTCATCCCCGTCGTGGTCGCCGTCTTCCTGATGTGCAAGCTCGAGAAGTGGCTGCACGCGCACGTGCCCGACATGCTCGACCTGTTTGTGACCCCGCTGGTGACGGTGCTCGTCACCGGCCTTGCCACCATGGTCGTCATCGGCCCGATCTTCTCGCTGGTCGAAGAGTACGTGATGCAGTTCTTCGAGTTCTTGCTATCAATACCGTTCGGCCTGGGCGGGGCCTTGGCGGGCGCCATATACCCGCTGACCGTCGTCTTGGGCGTGCACCACATGTTCAACGCGCTTGAGGCCGGACTGGTCGCCCAGGGTGCCGATGGCTTCAACCCCATCATCTCCGCCGCCAACGTGGCGCAGGGCGCCGCCTGCTTCGCCGTCTTCGTGAAGACCGCCTCCGCCAAGAAGAAGGGTCTCGCGCTGCCCTCCGGCATCTCCTCGCTGCTGGGCATCACCGAGCCTGCCATCTACGGTGTGAACCTGCCCGCCCTCAAGCCGTTCATCGCCGCCATCTGCGGCGCCGCGGCCGGTGGCGCGATCAGCTCGTTCCTTGGCCTGTACTCCATCGCCTACGGCATCACGGGCGTCTTTGGGTACCTCATCACCTCTGATCCGGTCAAGTACACCATCGTCGTGGCCGTGGCCTTCGCCGTTTCCTTCGCGGTCACCATGGTCCTCTACAGCGACGACGAGAAGACCAAGGCCGCCGCGGAGCGCGAGGCCGCCAAGGCAGCCGCGCCCGAGACGCCCAAGCAGGTCGACGCCGTCGCCGAGGCCGGCGTGCTCGCCAGCCCCATGAGCGGCAACGCCATCGCCATGACAGATGCCCCTGACGCCGTGTTCGCGTCTTTGGCCATGGGCAACGGCGCTGTGGTCGAGCCCACGGACGGTGCGGTCTACTCCCCCGTCGACGGCTCGGTCACCATGCTGTTCGACACCCAGCACGCCGTGGGTCTCATGTCTGATGACGGCATCGAGGTCCTGATCCACATCGGCGTCGACACCGTCGAGCTCGGCGGTGCGCCCTTCACCGCGCATGTCGCGGCGGGCGACCGCGTGAAGGCCGGACAGCTGCTCATCGAGGCGGACCTGGACGGCATCGTCGAGGCCGGCAAGAAGACGGCCACCATGGTCATCGTCACCAACACCGACGACTACGCCTCCGTGACGCCTGAGCTGGGTGCCGTGAAGGCTGGTCAGAAGCTTGTGACCGCGAAGAAGTAGCTTCGCGCTCCCACAGCAGCAACACGCACAGGGCGGGGTGGTCGCACACGGCGGTCACCCCGCCCTGCTGGTGTCGTCCCACAAGGAGCGATCCGTGACAGCTGAGCCCCCATCAAGCGAAGATCGCCTGCGATCCTGGCTTCAGGCGCATGGCCACGTGCAGGGGAACCGCTCCCGATGGGGACGTGTGATCCCAACGGAGCCCCATCCCACCGGCGTGCCGCAGCCCCTCATGGACGCGAGCGCCCTCCAGCGACGCTTTGTCGCCTGCGCCCACGCCACGCCCGCACCGGGGCCCGACCTCTGCGCGAGCTGGGTGGAGCAGGCCTTCTCACGACTGGGCTTCGGGGTCGTGCTGGGCGACGCCGCGCACCTCTATGACAGCTACTGCCATCACATCCGTCTGAACGAGCTGAAAGTTGGCATGATCGTTGCGGTGTCCCGCCATCCCTTCGCACCGCAAGGCCGCATCCACGGTCACGTGGGGCTCTACGCTGGCGACGACACGATCCTGGATGCGGTCGAGGATCAGATTCGCACGACACCGCTGTCGCTGTGGCTCACCGCCTATGGCCTGATGAGCGAGCCGCGCTGGGGCTGGCTGGGAAGCATGGACCTCAGCTTGTAGGCGCCCAGCATACGACCCGTCCGACAAGGCGCGTGGCCCCCAGCCTCCGTTGGCGGCTGAGCTCGCGACGGCACGGACGGTTGCGCTACAGTGACTAGAGCTGGTTGGTTGCGCCGTATGCGCACGAGGATCGGGAAGGACCTGGCATGGCGCAGTCGATGAACAGCACCGTGGACCTGACCATACGAGCCACGTCGTTCGCAGGGCTTGGCACCTACGGACACATGATGGTGGGCAACGCGGCCCTCGAGTTTTACAACGAGCGCAATCCTGAGGACTACATCCAGATACCTTGGGAAGAGGTGGACCACATAGCGGCCGAGGTCGTGGGAAAGAAGGTCCTGCGCTTTGCCGTGTTCGTCCGCCAGGGCGGGCATTTCGCGTTCTCCACGCGCGACAACATCGCCACCCTTCGCGCCGTGCGCTCCTACGTGGATGAGGAGAAGCTGGTGCGCTCGGCATCGTTTTTCGATGTCATCAAGGCCGGTCTTCGCGGCCTGTGGTCGCTGGTGACAACGCCGTTCAGGCGTCACGACTAGACCCGCGCCAGCCCCTGGCTGCCGATCCGGCGACTCCCAGACACGCGAGGCCCACCCCTCACCTATCAGTTGCAGGCGGTCACGTATGCGTTCTCGCAGCGGTAACGTCCATGCCCTATGCTGCTTCTATGCATGTGAAATCGTTCCCTCATCCGAAAGGAGTCCCCATGACCTCCGTAACCGCGCTTGGCGAGCTGCTCATCGACTTCACCGACGCTGGCGTCTCCGCCTCCGGCCAGAAGCTCTTCGAGCGCAATCCGGGCGGCGCACCAGCCAATGTGCTGGTGGCCCTCAAGAGGCTCGGTCACGACGTCGCCTTCATCGGCAAGGTCGGCACCGACATGCACGGCGACTTCCTGCGCGAGACCCTTGAGGACAACGGCATCGACTGCACGGGCCTCATCAGCGACCCCGACTTCTTCACCACGCTCGCCTTCGTTGCCCTCGACGAGCAGGGCGATCGCTCCTTCTCCTTTGCCCGCAAGCCCGGCGCAGACACGCAGCTGCGCGCCGACGAGCTGCCGCTCGACCTCATCCGTGGTAGCAAGGTCTTCCACGTGGGTTCGCTCTCCCTCACCGACGAGCCCGCCCGCTCCGCCACCGTCGCGGCGCTCGACGCCGCCAAGGAGGCAGGCTGCGTCATGAGCTACGACCCCAACTACCGCGACTCGCTCTGGCCCTCCGCAGACGCCGCCGCCGAACAGATGCGCTCCATTGCCACCTACATGGACCTCGTCAAGATGTCTGCCGAGGAGTGCCCGCTCATGACCGAGTTCGCTGACCCCGCGGAGGCGGCGTCCGCCCTGCTCGAGCAGGGAGCAAGCGTCGTGGTGGTCACGCTTGACGCCGACGGCGCCCTCGTCTCGACGCAGGACGGCTCGCTCATGGTGCCGAGCTTCCGCGTGGAGGCCGTGGACACCACCGGTGCCGGCGACGCGTTCTGGGGCGGCTTCCTCACGGCCTTCGTGGAGAGCGGCCTGAAGCCAGAGCTCGTCTCCATCGACCGCGCCGCCTCGTTCGCCCGTTTCGGCAACGCCGTGGCGAGCCTGTGCGTGCGCAACCGCGGCGCCATCCCCGCGATGCCGGAGCGCAAGGACGTCGAGGAGATCTTGGCCACCCGCGAGGACCAGCGGTAGCGATTCTCCACGGGGGGCCATCGATGGCCCCCCGCCGCACTCGTCACCCTTGCCACGCCCCGCCCGAACGCACGACGCTGAGGTTGGCATATGGTCCGAGGAGTCTGTGCCACTGGCATCCTGGTGGGGCAGACCCCGGACCGGACGTCGCCGGACCCAAAGGAGCTCACCATGCAGATGCACGTCAACCTCGACTATCGCCAGCACAACTGGCGGCTCGGCTTTCATTTGCAGACGCCCACCGGCTGGCTCTCGGACCCAAACGGCCTCTGCCAGTTCAAGGGCGAGTACCACATCTTCCACCAGTATGCGCCGCGCTGGCCGTGGGCCGGGCACGGCTGGGGCCATTGGACCAGCAGCGACCTGATTCGCTGGGAGTTCCATCGCGGTGCCATCATCCCCGAGATGGAACTTGACGCCAACGGGTCGTACTCCGGCTCCGCCGTGGTGCGCGACGGCGAGATGTGGTGCTACTACACCGGCAACGTGCTGGAGCCAGGCGAGCACAACTACGACTACGAGGGTCGGCAGGCCAACGAGACGCTCGTCGTCTCCCGGGACGGGCGCACCTTTGGGCCGCGCCAACTGGTGCTGGGAAACGACGGCTACCCCGCCTACTGCAGCTGCCATGTGCGCGACCCCAAGGTCTGGTGGCAGAACGACACCTGGAACATGCTGCTCGGCGCGCGCACGATGGACGACCATCCCGCCATGCTGCTCTACCAGAGCCCGGACGGCATCACTGATTGGAAACTCACCGGCAGCTGCACCACCAGCTCCGGCAAGCCCTTCGGCTACATGTGGGAGTGCCCCAACATCGTGACCCTCGGCGGACGCGAGTTCTTCTTCGTGTGTCCGCAGGGCGTCCCCAGCCGCATGACCAAGTTCCAGAACAACTTTAACAGCGGCTACTTCCCCGTGGAGGGAACGGTCATCGACCTGCTCTCGGGCGATCCTGACCTCATGGACGCGGACGCGCCGTACGGCTGCATCGACGAGGAGACCTTCGTGGAGCTGGACTACGGCTTCGACTTCTACGCGCCACAGGTCTTTACCGACGAGCGTGGCCGGCAGATCCTGGTGGGCTGGATGGGCCTTCCCGACATCGAGATGCAATATCAGGTTCCCACCTACGAGTGGCTGCACACCCTCACCTGGCTGCGCGAGCTGTCCGTGAACGAGGCCGGCAAGATCTGCCAGTGGCCCTGCGAGGAGTACGATGCCCTGCATGGCGAGCGGGTGGACTTCACGCCCGAGGGCGCTGTGGACAACGTGGGCAAGCTCGGGACCTCGAACTACGATGCGTTCGACATCGAGGGCGCCATCGGCGCGCGGTTCGCCAATGGCACGGCTGACGTGTGGCTCTCTGGCATCGAGGGCGAGGGACGGATCCTGCTGAACGCCGACCTCGAGCTGGCGGTGATCGGGGACATGATCGAGCTCTCATTCAAGGGCATCGCTGGCGGCTACCGCACGGTGCGCCGCCTGCCGCTCTCGGAGCTGTCGGCCGGTAGGCTCGAGGATGTGCGCATGGTGGTGGACACCAGCGCCGTCGAGATCTACCTCAATGGCGGCGAGCACACCATGAGCACGCGCTGGTGGCCGCAGGAGATCACCAACCTGTGCGTCAGCTCCACGTTCGCGGCAGCCGAGAGCTACGCCTACGAGATGGGCCGCTTCGAGTTCGTCGACCTCTGCTAGCTGCAGACGACGAGGGCGAAGGGGTACGGATGTTGGTGCGATTGGCTTGCCTCGCTGTCGGCTATCTCTGTGGGTCGGTGCTCACGGCAGAGCTCGTAGCACGGCGCATGACGGGACACTCGGTCTTCGAGCTCGGCGACGGCAACCCCGGCACGGCCAACGTGGGCCATGAGCTGGGCACGGGAGCGGCGATCGGCTGCCTGGTGAGTGACATCGTAAAGACGCTTGTGCCCATTCTGGTGATGAGCTGGGTGGTTCCGTCCCTTGCATGGCCGGTCGTGTGCGCATGGGTCGGGCTGGGGGCGACGCTGGGCCACATCTTCCCCTTCTGGCACCGCTTTCGTGGCGGCAAGGGCGTCGCGACCATCGCTTCGGCCATCGTGCTCATGCAGCCGATGCTCGGCGGACTCGCCGCCGTGATCGGCCTGCTCGCCATCATCGTTGGCGGCTATCTGAGTGCCGCAGCGGTCGTTGCCGCAGTCTTTTTCTTTCTGGCGACGATCTGGATGCGGCTGCCCGTTGACTGCCTCATCGTGACGTTCGCATTCGTACTGCTCACCTGCCACGCCCACGGTCCCAAGCTGCGGGGCATTCGCACGGGAGAGACACATCGCGCCAGCATCGCGACCAAGTTTTGGTCGCTGTTCGGTAAGTAGCCGATCTGCACTGATTCTGGCCAGTTTGCCGGGGCTTGGCGCGGGGCGACACACAGGTGCCTCTTCCCCTGTTCCATTTTTCCCCTGTTCCATTTTCCCCTGTTCCATTCCAACACGGGGGCCGTGGGCCCCCTCCTGGCGCCCCTCGGAGCCGGGTCCCCCTCCGCCTGGAGCGCGGTGAGGGGACGCCGTGGCTAGAGATCGGACTTTTGCGGCGTTTTTTCGGACATCCCGGAGTATCTCCGTCCCCCGTCCTGCCGTTTTCTCGCCTGATACTCCGCCGGTCGCGGAATTTCACCGCAAAAGTCCGATCTCTGACCACGGGGCACGCGGGAGCCGGGCCCGAGCCGGCCAGCCCCTTCGCCGCAGGCACCGGCGCGCGGGGCCATGGGACGGGCGGACCCGCCCGAGCGGCGCCGCCCCCCCCCGGCCTCGCCGGATGGCCTCATCGGGTCCAAGGGAAACGTCCGCACCCCGTGCCAAGCCCCGGCAAGCCCATGCACTCCCGTGCAGCCCCGTCACACCGGATTGATCACCTGTAGGAACTGCGGCGGAACCCAGTTGCAGAGCCACACCTGACTGGCGCCCACGTAGAACTCGATGCCAGCGGCGTGCGCGGCCGTCGCATCCACTTGCAACACCACCGGCTCATCTGCCCGGCAGTGCCGTGACCCCACCGAAAGCGCCGTCTCGAGGTCTGCCGAGAGATGCACCATCTGGCGCTTGATGGGGCGCAGCCCCTCGCGCATGATGGCATCGAGCACACGCGGACTTGTGCCGTGGTAGAGGATGGCAGGGGGCTCCACCGGTTTCAGATCACGACGACCATGGTACGAATGCCCATACAGCGCCCTTATCCTGCCCTGGTAGATCTCATGACGTTGCTTGGTCGATTGGAGCACCGCGCGCTTGATGTCAATGAGCGACACGTGCTCGCCAGTCGGATGACGCGCGTTGATGCCCGCGATCAGTTCGTCGATACCCACGAACCCGGCATCGTCTGGCTCAATGCCAAACTCCTCGGGATGGTGGCGCAGGGCATACGAGATTTCCTTGCTGAGCTTGACGTAGTCCATTGGCACCCTCTCGCTCACAGTTTGCCAGCCCAGTCCACCCGCCGTCGCACGAGGCGACGCCAAGCAGGAAAAGCCTAGCATCCGGGCAGAGAGAGTTTGACACTTGCCGTCAAACCGTTACGTGCATGACCGCATACGACCTGGTCGAGTCGATTGCCGGATGGGCAAGGCCCAGCGGGCATTCCGTCTGACACATCGGCCTACGTCTCGGCGCGCGCTTCCAAAAGCTCGCTAACGAGCGTGGACCCCAGAATGAGCGCCGCACCCACCATGGCCAGCGGCGTCATGCGTTCGCCCAGCACCAGCGCGGAGCTGAGCAGCGCCACCGTCGGATCGATGTAGTTGAAGATGGCGACCTTTTGCGCCGAGAGCTCGTGCAGCGACGAGAACCACAGGACGAAGGCAATGCCAGTGTGCACCAAGCACACGATGGCAAGCGGCACCAGCGCCCGGACGTCAAAGCCCGCCACGCCGAGTCCTCCCTGCCATATGACCAGCGGCACCAGCACCACCCCAGCAATGCCCAGCTGCGCGGTGGTCTTGGAGAGCGGGTCCATGGTGCCCAGGAACTGATTGAGGATCATGACCGCCGCATAGAAGCAGGCGGCAACCAGGCCAAGGGCCACGCCCTGCGGCGTGACGCCGATGGCCGCCCCAGGTTCGAGCACCCCCGAGACCGCCACGATTCCCACCAGCGCCAAAACGAGGCAGGCCCGTCGCGTGGCCGTGAGGCGCTCGCCGAGCAGGAAGGGCGCGACAGCCATCACGATGACCGGAGCCATCTCGTAGGCAAGCTCTGCCGAGGCGAGCGTGGTCAGCTTGTACGCCTCAAAGAGGAAGGCCCAGTTAAGCGTCAGGCAGACGCCCGAGGCGACCAGCAGTGCTCGGGTCCTGCCGTCAGTGGGCAGCGTGAGGGCACGACTCCGAAGCCGCATGAACACCAGCAGGAACAATGCCCCGAGCACACCGCGTGCCAGGGCGAGCACTGTCGACGACAGGGGAATAACCCGCACGAACAGGCCCAGCGTGCCAAAGATGACTTCCGAGAGCACGAGCCGCGCCGTTGCCGCCACCTCTGCTGACGCCGTTGCCTTTGTCGCCGCTGTCGTCTCTGTCGTCGCTTCCGCCACCGGTTGGCTCCTTTCGCACGAGCCACCAGCCTAGCGCATGTTGGCACCTATTCGAAGGAAGAGCATACGCCCGACCGTCGCGTCACTCGGTTCGGCATGGGTGACAGGCGGCCCGATGCCTCCGTGAGGCGTAACCCCAGCGCAAACTTGCAGGAAGGCTGATGCGACGGGCGCAGCGCCCCCGTCGCGCGACGTCCCCTGCCATGCGGCGCCCTACCGCTGCGGGGCGTAGCGCTCGTACTGCTCGGCATCGGCGTCGGTGATCGGCCGCAACACGCGGCAGGGGTTGCCCACGGCCACCACGCCCGAGGGGATGTCCTTGACCACCACGCTGCCGGCCCCAATCACCACGTCGCTCCCAATGGTCACGCCGGGGCACACCAGCACGCCCATGCCCATCCACACGTTGTCCCCCACTGTGATGGGAAGCGCGTATTCCAGGCCCTCGTTGCGACGCTCGGTGTCTATGGGATGGCCCGCCGTCGAGAAGACGCAGTTCGGGGCCAGATACACGTCGTGACCAAAGGTCACCGGCGCACCATCAAGAATGGTGAGCCCATGGTTGGCGTAGAAGTTCTCGCCCAGGTGAATGTTGCTCCCATAGTCGCACCAGAACGGCGAGACGACCGCGGCTCGCTCCCCCATTGACCCCACGATGCTCCGCAGGGCCTCGCTGCGCGTCTCGCGTTCGGTGGGGCGCAGCTGGTTGTAGTCGTAACAGAGCTCCTTGCACTCGTCGAGCGCGGCCAGGATCTGGGGGTCGGAGTTCGCGTCATACAGGCGACCGTTCGCCTCGGCGATCATGCGGACGGCCAGCGCCCGCCGCTCGTTTGCCATGGGAGGCTCCTTTCGTTGGACCCGTGTCTCTCGAAGCATAGCCGACGGGGCGGCTCCGGGAGCTTCCCCTGAGCCGCCCCGGTTCGGGCGGACCACCGCATGCGCGAGACGCCTACGCTTGGGCGCGCAGGTGGAAGGCCAGCGCACCGATGAGGTTCGCCTCGTTGCCATAGGTGCAGGTGACGATCTCGGGCTTGGAGAAGGGCATGTACGGGTGGATGGAGAAGACGTGGTCCACCGCATCGGCCACCAGCGTGGTGGCCGCGGGGCGCGCGCTGATCCCTCCGCCGATGGCATAACGCTGGAGGTCGAGCACCGCCTGTAGGTTGACGATCCCTGTGGCGGCCCACATCGCGTAGTCGTCGAGCACCGCCTTGGCATCGGCGTCGCCTGCCTCGTAGGCGTCGAAGAGCATGACGCCGTCGGCCTGGGGCAGGCCCTTGCGCGCGGCGAAGGCAGGGACGATCGCCCCGGCGGCGATGCGACCGGCCCAGATGGATCCGCTGCCCATCGCACCCTTCTCGAAGATGGCGGGATGGTCGCAGACCAGCCAGGAGAGCTCGCCCGCGCCGCCCGAGCAGCCCATCCACACCTCGTCGTTCAACACGATGCCGCCACCCACGCCGGTGCCCAGAACCAGCACCGCACCCGAGCTCACGTCGGCGAGCGAGCCGGTCCAGTTCTCGGCGAAGGCCGCGCACTTGCCATCGTTGGCGATCGTGCAGGGCTTGCTAAACACCGCTCCGTAGCGCTCCGCCGCCGGATAGTCGTGCAGCCAGGCAAAGGCACCGCCCGTGTAGGCCCAACCACGCGCCGTGTCGATGCGCCCCGGCATGGAGATGGCCACGCCGTCAAAGTCGAAGGCAGCCACGGCCTCGCGCACATCGGCGAGCGAGGCGAGCATATCCGCCTCAGAGCTCGTCTTGGCGGGCACTTTGCCCCGCTCGACGAAGCGAGCCTCGGCGTCCATGATCGCGTACTTGATGAACGTGCCGCCGATGTCAAGAACCAGGTACTGTGCCATCATTGCCGGATCCTTCCGTTGTGGGGAGCAAACGCGAGTCTGCTCCACCCTACCATGGGTACTGTGGCGCGGCAGGAACGCTCCGGACCGGAGGGACGTGGCATCGGCGACGGGGCGTGGGGCAGGGGGCGCTCGGGCAAGGGTGCGAGGGCCGCTGCTCATCGAGTGCGAAGGTCAGAAGGTTCGCTCATTGATGCGCTTTTCAAAATGCGCTGGCAGGTCGATTGCCTGTGCACAATACCATGGGATGCGATGACCCAGAGTCTCACACTCGATTTGCCGGGTAGACGACCACAACGGCACCAGGCTTGCTCTTGGCACACTGAGCCGGAGTCGGCATCAATCCGGCGGCACAAGAGATCCAGCTCGGATGACCCTGCTCAAAGCAGAGCGACAAAGTGACCTATGGCAGCCAGACGAAGCCGCGAGCCGTGAGGACCACCTGCTGATTCTCGCTGTTTTCGCCATCATCACGCTTCTCAGTTTTGCTCGACCACCGATCAAAGAGCCCAAGGAGCTCCTCCTCGAGTTCCTTCATCTCGTCGAGCGTGAGGCTGAGCACAATGTCCTGGCTGATCTCATGATCTGTCCACTGCTTTGGAAGGTCAGCAATTCGGCCAAGGTATCGCACGTAGGCATCCGCGTATGACTGATTGATGGCCCTTCTGACTCCTGTTGCTGTCTCAGGGCTTGTCTCGTCTCCAAAGACTGGCGAGGTCGTGGTGTGGCGAGCCCGCCACCAGCTTTGTCGTCGGTCTCCGCCTGGACGCTTCACACGTTCCACGAGGCCTACGGTTTCCATGCGCCTGAGATGATAGCTGACGCTTCCTGGCGCAAGATTGAGCGCCGAGCACACATCCCCAACCGCGCTCTCTCCGGCATGCCGAAGATAGCCAAGAATTCTGAGTCGCTCGGTATTCGCAAGCGCTTTCAGCACTCGCTCGCTGCTGACGGTGTCAACATCCTGCACGATGGATCTCCTTTTGGTCGTATATGGCAACGGGTTCTCACGGATGGCTCTGCTCTGCGTTAAAGAAATCGACTGCATAATCACAAGATATATTGTACAATATATCTTGTTGACATTCACCGATCTTGAAAACTCAAACAATCCAACATCGGAAGATCGGTCTTGCTTGACATGGAGCAACTGTCCATCTCCGAGGGAGTACGCTTGTGACGGACCCTCCGTCTGATACTGCGACTGCGCGACACAGAGGCAAGGGTCCAGCTCCTCTGAATGTCACGGGTTATTTGCTGGCTGTCGGAACGGGTGTCTTGGCTGACCAGCTCTTCTATATCGTCCTCTCCTGGACCCTGCTCGAGATAACTGGGTCGGAATCGTTGACGGGTCTTATTGCGTCACTCGGCTCCCTTCCCAGAGCGCTCTTGCTGCTTCCGGGTGGCCATGTGGCGGAGCAGCGAGGTTATCGGAATGTGGCGGTTGCAGCGAGTATCATGCGTTTACTCGTAGAGATGCTGGTTGTCCTCCCGCTACACGAGCAGTATTTTGCGCGGCTCTGCGTCACCTCTGTTCTGTTCGGGGTAGTCGAGGCGTTCTACCTCCCGAGCTTGCAGAGCATGGTAACGACTGTTACGCATGGCAAAGATGTGCGAAAGGTGCAGTCCTCGTATGCGGCGGCCCAACGTCTGGGCATAGTCGCAGCCCCCATGGCTGCGGGACTGCTGCTGGAAAAGGTATCAATACGACTGGTCTTTGCATGCATAGCATTGGTGTCTTTTGTCTCGTTGCTGTTGTTGTGGCGCACCGGTGAGTTCGCGAAGGCCATGGCCGGGAAGGCCCCTGGGCAATACAGGGATACGCCGAGCGGCGACTCCGTCTCCACAATGTCGGAAATCGTCAGCGCGTTGCGAATGCTCTGTTTTGATCGAGAGCTCATGCCCCTTCTGCTTTTAGTGGCGGTCTCGGAGTTCGCAGCCTCAGGGCTGACGAATGCGGGGTACACGTTTCTTGCTGCGTTCCGTGGATGGAGCGCCCTTGAAATGGGTGCCGTTCTCTCGGCCTTTAGCGCCGGAGCGCTTTGCGCCACAGTAGCCGTTGCCGCGAAGGGCGCACGCGGTACGAAGCAGGCGATTGGAGCGGCGATCGTCGTGATGGGGATCGCCTTCTCATTGTCTGGCACGTTTCCAGCTCAGCATCAATCGTCACTCATGGCAGCTCTCGCAGGAGCCTGCGGCGGAGTATCGTCAACCCTGTTGATGGCGAGCTACATCGAGGCTGCGGAGCGGTTTCGAGTGGCGATTGCGTTGTCACTGCTGAACCTCGTCTCCTTTGGCACATCATCGGTGTCGATGTACCTCTGCGGAAGGCTCTCAGAGGCAATGGGCGCTCCACAGGCATTCGTTGTCTTCGGACTCCTCCTGGCGTTCGCTGGCGCAGTCTTTGCCTGCACCTCACGATCGAGGCGGAGAGCGCACGGCAGCTGAGGAGCCGACCGTCTGCGGGATCCTTCGCTTACCCTTGCCTGCGCTCCCCCACGAAGGCTGCCCTGCCCTCCGGGTGAGGACGCTACTCATCGAGTGCGAACGTCGGAGCCGCCGCTCGCCATCGCAGCCCGCGCGAGCGACCGGTCTACCAGCTCCTTCGCAAATCGCGTCAACGTTCGCACTTTCAGAGTTTCGCACTCGATTGAAGGATGCCCCCGGGTCCGCGCCTGCGAGCCCGGGGGCATCTCCTGCTGATCCTCCGCTTGCCGGAGAGCGTCGCCTACCGCTCGAAGCTGTCGTCGAGGTCCGCGCCGTTGCTCCCGATAACCTTCTTGTACCAGAAGAAGGAATCCTTGCGGCTACGGGCCATCGACCCCTTGCCCTCGTCGTCCATGTCGACGTAGATGAAGCCGTACCGCTTGCGCATCTCGCCGGTGCCGGCCGACACCACGTCGATGCAGCCCCAGGTCGTGTAGCCCCAGAGGTCCACGCCGTTCTCGATGGCCGCATCCATGGCCTTGATGTGCTTGCGGTAGTAGTCGATACGGAACGGGTCATGGATGCTCCCGTCCTCCTCGACGGTGTCGTAGGCACCCAGACCGTTCTCCACCACCATGAGCGGCATCTGATAGCGGGCGTACGCCCACTCGAGGTACCACTGCAGGCCCGTGGCGTCGGTGGCCCAGCCCCAGTCGGAATACTCAAGGTACTCGTTGCGGGCACCGGCCGAGAAGTTGCCCTTCACCGTGTCGGTGACCTCGTGCGTGGTCACGATGTTGGACATGTAGTAACTGAAGGTATAGAAGTCGACCGTGCCCTCTGCCAGGTCCACCCAGTCGGTGTCCTTGATGTCCAGCGTGACGTTGTGCTCCTTCCACAGGCGCTCGGCGTAGGTGCCGTAATCACCCAGGCACTGGACGTCACCGCAGTAGTAGATGCCCTCCTCCATCTGGTGCTGGGCGAGCAGGATGTCGGCCGGGTCGCAGGTCGCGGGATACCACGCGATGCCGCAGATCATGCAGCCGATCATGTTGTCCTGGTCGATGGCATGACCGATCTGCACCGCCTTGGCCGATGCCACGAGCTTGTGGTGCAGGTGCTGGTAGGCCGCCTGATAGTCGGAATCCTCGGTGTGACCGGCAAACGAGAGGAACATGATGGTGTTGTTGATCTCGTTGAAGGTCAGCCAGTGGTGCACGAGGCCTTTGAACTCACGGAAGCAGGCGGTCGCGTAACGTACGAAGTGGTCGATGGTCTCGCGGTTCTCCCAGCCGCCGCAATGCTCCTCCAGGTGGAGCGGCGTGTCAAAGTGCCAGAGGGTCACGAGCGGCTCGATGCCCTGTTTGCGCATCTCCTCGAACATGTCCTTATAGAAGGCCACGCCCTCGGGATTGGGCTCGGCCTCAAGGCCCGTGGGGAACAGACGGGACCAGGAGATGGACATGCGGAACTGCTTGAATCCCATCTCACCAAAGAGGGCGATGTCCTCCTTGTAGCGGTGATAGCCATCGACCGCGTTGTGGTTGGGATAGTGGTACTCCGGCAGCACGGCGTAGCGCGCGCCCTCGGGCAGCGAATCGCCGTTGCGCATCTTGCCGTGATTGCCATCTTTGTCGATGTAGGTGACGTAGCGCGGCTCGCTGACCGTGCCGCCGGTAGTGACGTCGGTCATCGCCATGCCGCGTCCGCCCTGGTCCCAGCCGCCTTCCCACTGGTTGGCCGCGACCGCGCCGCCCCACAAGAACCCGTCCGGAAATGCCATGTCAGCTCCTTCGTTCGCTATTTGTACAGACAGAGTTATTGTACGGTTCGAACGAAAGGCTGACGCGCGACCGTTGGCGCGCCTCCGGCCAACGGCTGTCCTAGCGATAGGCTCTCACAGACCGGACGGTGTCAGGGCGACACACAAGCGCCTCTTCCCGTGTGTCAGGCACACAAGTGCCTCTTCCGCTGTGTCAGAGCGAGGTGGGGTCGAGGGTCCAGCGGTTGGGGATGCCCGAGCCGTCCATGCCGCCTAGGTCAAGGCCGGTGAAGTCCTGGTGATAGCGCTCGACGCACCGGAAGCTGCCGTCTTCCCACTCGTACACGTAGGTCATGCAGTTGGAGTTCTCGAACGGTCCGGCCTGCTCCTGCGGTCCATGCAGCATATAGAAGTGACGAAGCGAGCCACCAGACCCTACCACCAGCACGTTTTGCGTCTCGGGGTCGGCCATGATCGCGCTCAGGCAGCTGCCCATGCGCTCGAAGACCTCGTCACTCGTCTCCCCACCGACCGCGTGCATCACCGCCGAGCGCGTCGGCCCGAATCCCGGCTCGCAGTAGTCGTCCTTGCCCTCAAGGATGCCAAAGCCACACTCGCGCAGGCCCTTGGTTCGCACGTAGGGCTTGACCTCACCAAAGGCCGCCTTGCACACGAGCTCCATCGTGTCGCAACAGCGCTCGGAGGTGCTCGTGTAGAAGTGGTCGAAGGTCACGCCACGCCGCACCAGCTCCTCACCTGCGATCCGGCACTGCTCGACGCCGCGCGGCGTGATGGGCGAATCGCACCATCCCTGGCTCTTGTGCTGCACGTTGAACAGGGTCTCGCAGTGACGCATGGCATACAGCAGCTTCGTGGTCATGAGGCCTCATCTCTGGCGATGGTGGGAGGATCATCTCATCCTAGCATCTCGTCGTATGCGTCCGAAGGGGACGCCCCTCTGGCCGCCAGGCGCAGCCTTGAGGCCGTCCGACGAGACGCCTCAGCTGACCGGCCGCCAGCAAAGGTGGGCGGCGGGAACCCCATCCCGCCGCCCGGCACAGGGAAGGGGATCCCTAGAACTCCAGGTTGGCGGCGTCGCCGGTCTTGGCGAACAGGTGCACCAGGTCGCCCTCGAAGCTAAAGCCGACCTGCTCGTCGATCTCGTAGCCACCACGATGCGCGCCGTCCACATCGGTGGTCTGCACGATCGCGATCACATCCTGCCCGAGCGAGGACAGGTGCAGGTGCACCGACGACCCCATCATCTCGGACACGTCCACCGTGCCCGTGAGCATCGCGTCGCCACCGTGCGCGAGCGCGATGTGCTCGGGACGGATGCCCAGCGTGATGGACTGCGACGCCACGTCGTGCGCGAGCAGACGCTCCTGCTTCTCGGCACTCGGCACCACCACGGCGTCGCCCACGTGTACCGTGTAGGCGTCCTTCGTCCGCACAAGTTCGGCGTCGAAGAAGTTCATCTGCGGCACGCCGATGAAGCCTGCCACGAACAGGTTCGCCGGATGATCGAAGACCTCCTGCGGGGTGCCCACCTGCTGCACCACGCCGTCCTTCATGATCACGATGCGGTCGCCGAGCGTCATGGCCTCGGTCTGGTCGTGCGTCACGTAGATGAAGGTCGAATCGATGCGCTGGCGCAGCTTGATGATCTCGGCGCGCATCTGGTTGCGCAGCTTCGCGTCGAGGTTGGAGAGCGGCTCGTCCATGAGCAGTACCTTGGGCTCGCGCACGATGGCGCGGCCGATGGCCACGCGCTGGCGCTGGCCGCCCGAGAGCGCCTTGGGCTTGCGATCGAGGTACTGGGTGATACCCAGCGTCTCGGCCGCCTCGGCCACCTTGGCCTCGATCTCACTGAGTGCCATCTTGCGCAGCTTCAGCGGGAAGGCCAGGTTGTCGCGGACGGTCATGTGCGGGTAGAGCGCATAGCTCTGAAAGACCATCGCGATGTCGCGGTCCTTGGGAGCAACGTCGTTCATGAGCGTGCCATCGATGAAGAGCTCTCCCCCGGAGATCTCCTCCAGACCCGCCACCATGCGCAAGGTAGTTGACTTTCCGCAACCGGAGGGCCCGACCAGCACGATGAACTCGCGATCGGCGATCTCCAGGTTGAAGTCCGGGACCGCCACCACGCCCTCGTCGGTGACCTGCAGGTTCGAAACCGCACGCTCCTGCTGCTTCCTGCGTCCGAAGAGGCCCTTGCGCTGCCGTGCCTCGGTGTTGGGGTAGATCTTCCGAATATGCTTGAGGCTGACTTCCGCCATCGCTATGCGCCCCTTTCTAGCCCTTGACGGCGCCAGCGGCGACGCCCTTGATGATGTGCTTCTGGCAGATCAGATAGAAGATGATGACCGGAATGATGGACAGCAGGATCAGCGCCATCGTCGCCCCCAGGTCCACCGTGCCGTAGCTGCCCTTGAGGTACTGGATGTGGATGGGGATCGTGCGGTACCGGTTGATGTCGAGCACGAGCACCGGCAGCAGGTAGTCGTTCCACACCCACATGATCTCGAGGATCCCCACGCTGATGAGCGTCGGCTTGAGCATGGGCAGCACCACCGAGAAGTAGGTGCGCAGGGGCCCGCAGCCGTCGATGGCGGCGGCCTCCTCGATCTCCAGGGGGATGGACTTCACGAAGCCCACGAACATGAAGATGGCCAGTCCCGCGCCAAAGCCCAGATAGACGATGGGGATGGACCACGGCGTGTTGAGGTGCAAGGTGTCGGCCGTCTTGGAGAGCGTGAACATGACCATCTGGAACGGCACCACCATGGAGAACACGCACAGGTAGTAGATGGCCTTGCACGCCGGCGAGTCCACGCGGGCGATGTACCAGGCCGCCATGGAGCAGAAGATGAGGATGAGGGCCACCGAGAGCACGGTGATGATGACGCTGTAGGTGACCGAGCTCATGAACGGGTAGTTGCCGAAGGTCATGCCCTTGACGAAGTTGGCGAGGCCCGCCCAGCTCTGCTCGTTCGGCAGCGCGAAGGTCTCGGTCTTGACGAAGGTGTTGCGCTTGAACGAGTTGATGACCACGGCCACCACGGGCAGCACCCAGATGACGCAGATGATGCCGAGGACCACAGAGAGCGCGGTCTTGCGCCGACGCTCGGTGGTCAGCGAGTCCTGATGTGCCATCACTGCTGCACCTCCCTCTTGCGGGTGTAGGCGAGCTGCGCCAGGCCGAGCCCCGCCACGAGCACGAAGAAGATCACGGCCTTGGCCTGCGCGGTGCCGCGCGCCGCCGTGCTGGCGTTGTAGAAGGTGTTGTAGATGTTGAGCGCCAGCATCTCGGTGGTGTTGATCGTCGAGCCGTCGGGCTGGATGAGGTAGGGCAGGCCGCCCGTCAGCGCGAGGTTCTGGTCGAACAGCTTGAAGCCGTTGGTGAGCGAGAGGAACGTGCAGATCGTGATCGAGGGCATGACGTTGGGGATGGTGACCCGGAACAGGGTCTGCCACTTGCTGGCGCCGTCGATCTTGGCGGCCTCGAGCATGTCCTCGGGCACGGCCTGCAGCCCTGCGATGTAGATGATCATCATGTAGCCGATCTGCTGCCAGCACATGAGGATGATGAGCCCCCAGAAGCCATAGCGGGTCTCCAGCAGGATCGAGGTGCTGTAGCGCGCCAGGATGCCATCGAAGATCATCGACCAGATGTAGCCCAGCACGATGCCTCCGATGAGGTTGGGCATGAAGAAGACCGTGCGGTACAGGTTGGATCCCTTGATGGCCTGGGTCAGCGCGTAGGCGACGGCGAAGGCGAGGACGTTGATGAGCAGCAGGCTCACCACGGCGGTGAGGGCCGTGTACCAAAACGAATGCTGGAAGCTCGGGTCGGCAAGCGCCGCCTGGTAGTTGGAGATGCCCACGAAGTGCGCGTCGGAGGTGATGCGGAACTTGCAGAAGGAGAGATAGATGCCCTGGAAGAAGGGCCAGACGAAGCCGATGCAGAAGGCGGCGACCACCGGGCCCATGAACAGCCACGCCCAGCGCCGCGTCGAGCGCCGCAGGGAGTTTCCGCTGGTAGGCTTACTCATCACTCAACTCCTTTCATAAGAGGGTGCCGAAGGGGACAGAGCAGAACTCCCCCGCAGCCAGATGCCACGCACAGGGCCGCAGACACAAGGCTCCGGGGGAGTAATGCGCCAGGAGTGGGACCAGAGGGGCCTCGCGAGCCTACGCGTTGGCCTTCTGGTACTGGGTCGCCCAACCGTCCACGAAGGCGGTCCGCACGTCGGCCCAGGTCTCGTCAGACTGGTTGGAGTTGTACTGGTTCAGGGCGCTGACCAGGGCGGCGCGGTAGTCGTCCACGTTGGGCTGGTAGTTGGTGGCCCAATCCATGACATAGCAGTCGTCGGCGGTGTAGGCGGCCGCGTCGTTCAAGAAGCCGTTGGTCGACTCGGCGGCGTTGTTGAACGGCATGATGCCCAGCTGCTCGACGAGCTTGGCGGAGGCGTCGGCGTCGTTCACGAGCCAGACCATGAAGTCGATGGTCGCCTGCTGGTCCTCCTCGGAGGCGTTGACGTTGACGGCCCAGCAGTTCTCGGTGCCGCAGTTGAGGCCGGCCTTCTCCTCGCCGTCGACGCCGCAGTAGTACGGGATCATCTTGGCGCTCGGCTGGGCCTCGGCGAGGGTCGCGTAGTCCCAGGAGCCGGTGAAGAAGAAGACGCCCTTGCCATCGGTGAACTCGGTCGCGGGGTCATGGCCGCCGGTCGCCAGGCTCTGGGGGTCCTGGGTGCTGTTGTTGATGGCCAGGTCGTAGAGGTTCTTGTAGTTCTCCAGGTAGGTGCCCTTGATCTCGGCGGGGCACTCGTCCCAGCCACCGTCGTCCTGCTCCTCGTAGTAGTACTCGAGGTTGGCCAGATGCCCGGTCACGCGCCAGCTGGAGGAGTCGTCCATGTCGGTGGCCACGAAGGCGTCGAAGCCCAGCTCGGAGGCGCGGGCGTGGATGTCTTCCACCACGGTCTTCAGGCCGTCGAAGTTCTTGATCTCATCCATGGAGTGGCCGGCCTTCGCCACCAGGTCGGGGTTCACGATGATGCCGTAGCACTCGAAGCAGTAGCCGATGGAGACCAGCTTGCCGTTGGCGTCATACAGGTTGTAGGCGTCGGTGTTCAGCTCGTTGGCAATGGGGGTGCCCTTCAGATCCAGGG
>JAWRIT010000108.1:0-17873 GCA_040268355.1 Atopobiaceae bacterium
CCCCCCCCCCCCCCCCCCCCCGCCCCGCTTCGGAGATCCCACGGGCATGGTGGCTCGAGCTCGCCCGCCCCTAGGCATCCTCGCGCTCGATGGGGAGGCACATGCAGCGGCAGCCGCCTCGCCCGCGCGAAAGCTCCGGCGCGGCAAAGGCGTGCACCGTGAGCCCCGCCTTCTCGAGCAGGTCGAGCGTGACCTCCGCCCGCAGGAACCCGACGACCTCGCCGGGGGCGATGGCCAGCACGTTCGATCCCATGTTCCAGGTCTCCCAGGCGCTGGCGATGGGGTCATCGCCTCCGCAGGGGATGAGGTTGACGGCCGTGGTGTCCAAGGCCTCGCACAGCGCCTTGCGCCAGTCGTTGCTCACGAACTCGGCGCGCGGATCCTCGTAGGCGTCGTAGGTCAGCTTGTACACGGGCACGTTCCCCGAGAGCAGCGGGTTGTAGATGAAGGTCTCGTGGTCCACCATCGAGAGCATGTCGTCCAGGTACATGTTCTGGCGGTTCTGCTCGAGGTCAAAGACGTAGACCGAGCTGAAGCCGTGCTTGAACAGGCTTTCGGCCACGATCTCGATGGCCTGCGGCTCGGTCCGTTGGCTGGAGCCGATGCACACGGTCTTGTGGTTGAGGATCATGAAGTTGCCACCCTCAAGGACGTAGTCGTACTTCTCGGGGTAGAGGTTGTCCACGATCTTGCCCTTGTAGGCGGGCGCGCTCTGCACGATGTACTTCATCATGAGGGGCTCGCGACGACGCGCCTCCATGCGCATGCGCGAGAGGATGTAGGAGTCGCCCACGTTGATGGAGCTGTCGCGCGTGAAGTGCGTGTTGGTGAGGGGTTTGACCAGGAAGAGCTCCTGCTTGGAGACAAGGCCGGCCAGCGTGGTCACGTCGCCTATGGCGGGGTTGTTGCCGCGAATGCCGCAGTAGACGCACTCGATGAACTCCTCGAGCTCAAGCGACTCGTAATAGCTGCGAGTCGACTCGGCCAGCCCCTCGGAGGGGAGGTTGGAGGCCGCCACGAACTCGTTGATGAAGGAGGTGCGCATCCAGGGGTCACGCATGGCCTGGCAGAACAAGTCACGCATCTCGAGCACCTCGACACCTGCGTCGCGCAGGACGCCGGTGAACAGGTCGTGCTCGGCCTGGGCGGAGGGGAGGAAGGGCGTGTCCTCGAACAGCATCTCCTCGAGCATGGACGGATGGATCTGCTTGAGCTCGTTGCCCGGACGGTGCACCATGACGGTCTTGAGCTGGCCAATCTCAGAGTATGCGTGAATCATGTATCTTCAGCCTTTCTGTACTCAAATCGGTGCAAATGGTTAAAACCGCACTTTAATCATCGCGTTACAAGGTGAATACAACCAATAAAACCGCCTAGTTATTCCGTAAACGGTACGTTGTGGCACGGATGGACGAAGGGGGAGGGGGCAGTCCGACCAAGGCGAGGAAGACAGATGCCGCCCGCCGGCAGCGGCGCGGCCGGTTGTGCTCATGCTGTGCGCCACGGTGGCGCGCCGTGCGCCAGATGAATAGGAGACCCGTCGTGGGTGGTATTCTATAAAGGTTAAACCAACGCCTGCCGCCCCCTTGGCGGCATCATCCAAGGAGCCAACGATGCGAGACAAGCTCGAGAAGCTGCTCGACGCCTACGCCGAGCTGGAGAAGAAGATGGTGGATCCGGCCGTGGCCTCCGATCCCAAGGAGTACGCGCGCATCGCCAAGGAGCACGCCGGCCAGGAGAGCCTGGTCGCCCGTGCGCGCGAGTACCTCTCCGCCCTCGATGACATCGAGGTCGCCAAGGAGATGCTGCGCGAGGCGACCGACGCCGAGGAGAAGGAGATGCTGAGCGACGACATCTCCGTCAACGAGGCGAAGCTCCCGGCACTGGAGGACGAGATCAAGATCATGCTCATCCCCGGCGACCCCAACGACGAGAAGGACACCATCGTCGAGATCCGCGCGGGCGTCGGTGGGGACGAGGCGGCCATCTTCGCGGGCGACCTCTTCAAGATGTACCAGCGATTCGCCGAGTCCCATCGATGGAAAGTTGAGATCCTCTCCTCGAGCCCGAGCGAGGTGGGCGGCTTCAAGACCATCGAGTTCAAGGTCACCGGCGACAAGGTCTACTCGGTCATGAAGTACGAGAGCGGCGTGCATCGCGTGCAGCGCGTCCCCAAGACCGAGAGCCAGGGCCGCATCCAAACCTCCACGGCCACCGTCGCGGTGCTGCCCGAGGCCGACGAGATCGACATCCAGATCAACCAGGAGGACCTGCGCATCGACACCTACTGTGCGAGCGGTCCCGGCGGGCAGGGGGTCAACACCACCTACTCCGCCGTGCGCATCACGCACCTGCCCACAGGGACCGTGGTGCAGTCGCAGGACCAGCGCTCGCAGATCCAGAACCGCGAGGTCTGCATGCAGATGCTGCGCGCGCGCCTCTTTGAGATGGAGCTTGAGAGGCAGCAGGCGGAGCAGGGCGCCTCGCGTCTCGCCCAGATCGGGCATGGCAACCGCTCCGAGAAGATCCGCACCTACAACCAGCCCCAGGATCGCGTGACCGACCACCGCATCGGCTTCAACGGCACCTACAACGGCGTGCTGCTTGGCGACGCGCTGCCCAGCGTGATCGACGCCCTCGCCGCCGCCGAGCGCGCAGAGAAGCTCGCAGAGGCCGTGTAAGGGCACCGATCGGAGCGAGGCGCCAGATGCCCAACATGCCCACCGAAACCTGGACCGTGAAGCGCGTGCTCGACTGGACGGTCGGGTACCTGGATCGCAAGGGAGACGAGCGCCCCAGGCTCTCGGCCGAGTGGCTGCTGTGCGCGGTCACCGGCCTCTCGCGCGTGGAGGTCTACACCAACTTCGACCGCCCGCTCGACGTCGACGAGCTTGCCGCCATGCACGAGGGCGTCGCCCGACGGGGAAGAGGGGAGCCCCTGCAGTACGTGACGGGCGAGATGCCCTTTCGGCACATCATCATGCGGTGCGAGGAGGGGGTCCTCATCCCGCGCCCCGAGACCGAGGTGCTGGTCGACGCCTGCCTCGAGGTCATAAGGGACGTGGAGGCGCCGCGCGTGCTGGAGGTGGGGACCGGCACAGGCTGCATCGCCCTCTCGCTGGCGACGGAGTGCCCGGGCACGCGCGTCATCGCGACCGACGTCTCGCCACGCGCCGTGGCGCTTGCCAAGCGCAATCGGGACGCGCTGGGACTGGCGGGCGTGGTCGACATCGTGGCGTGCGACCTGGCGGCGGCGGTCCCCGAAGCCCTCTGGGGCACCTTCGACCTGCTTGTCTCCAACCCGCCCTACATCCCGACCGCCGTGCTCGAGAGCGAGGTTCCCGCCGAGGTCAAGGATCATGAGCCGCACCTCGCGCTCGATGGTGGGCCCGACGGGCTCGACGTCTTTCGGCGCCTTTTGGAGCTGGCGCCCATCATGCTGAGGCCGCAGGCCGTGTTCGCCTGTGAGCTGTCGGAGGACAACGTGGGCGCTGCGGCCGACCTCTGCCGTGCGGCGGATGGGTGGGCCTCGGCGGAGGTGCTCGACGACCTGACCGGTCGCCCACGCGTGCTCGTGGCACGGCGCTCGAAGGAGTAGGGCCATGGGCGCGATCGTGCAGGTGGACCAGGTGCGGCCGGGACGCTCGGCGCTCGACGAGGCGCTGGCGACGCTCGCCTTCGGCGGGGTGCTCGTCATGCCCACCGACTCGGTTTACGGCATCGGGTGCGCCGCGACACCGTCCAACCCCGCCTATGAGCGCATCTTTGCCATCAAGCGCCGCGATCGCGCCCAGGCGCTTCCGTGGCTGGTCGCTGACACGGACGACCTCGTGCGCTACGGCGCGGAGGTGCCCGCCTACGCTACGACGCTCTCCGAGCGCTTCTGGCCTGGGGCGCTCACGGTGGTGGTGCGCGCCTCGCAGGCCGTTCCCTCGGAGTATCGGGCGACGGACGGCACGATAGCCCTGCGTTGCCCCGACTCGAACCTCGTGCGGACCCTGGCCCGCGCCGTCGGCGTGCCCCTGGCGACGACCAGCGCGAACACCCATGGCGCAGACGCCCCGACCACCGCCTCGGGGATCGAGGAGCGCATCGTCGCCGAGGCCGACCTGACGCTTGACGCGGGTCCTGCGCCGGTGGGGGTGGCCTCCACCATTGTCGCGTGCACCGAGGCCGAGCCGCGCGTCCTGCGGGAGGGAGCCATTCCGGCTGCGCAGATCATGGCCGTCGCCCGCGGGTGAGCGCGCCGACCATCTCTGCGACAAAGTCATGGGCATGGCAAGCGTTACGCATCGGTAATCTCACATGCGCTACGCTACGGAACGGACACTGCGCGGGCGAGGCTCGTCCTGCCCGTCGCACGACGGCCTCATCACGTCAGACGGGAGCACGCATGTATCTTGATCACCTGTCCGCCCAGGACCCCGAGCTTGCATCGGCCATCACTGACGAGCTTGCCCGCCAGCGCACGTCCATCGAGCTCATCGCCTCGGAGAACTTTGTGAGCCTCGCGGTCATGGAGGCCGTCGGCAGCCCCCTCACCAACAAGTACGCCGAGGGCCTGCCGGGGCACCGCTACTACGGCGGCTGCTGGGCAGTCGATGCGGTCGAGGACATTGCCCGCGACCGTGCCAAGCGGCTCTTTGGTGCCGCCTACGCAAACGTCCAGCCCCATTCCGGCGCACAGGCCAACTATGCCGCCACCAGCGTCTTTGCCAAGCCCGGTGACACCATCATGGGCATGGACCTCTCCAACGGCGGGCACCTGACCCACGGTAGCCCCGCCAACTACTCGGGCAAGCTCTTCGACGTGGTCTCCTACGGCCTCGCCGAGCAGACCGAGCGCATCGACTACGACGACGTCGCGGCCAAGGCGGAGCGCCACCGTCCCAAGCTGATCATCGCCGGCGCGTCCGCCTACCCGCGCGTGATCGACTTCGAGCGCTTCGCCGAGATCGCGCGGTCGGTGGGGGCGGCGCTCATGGTGGACATGGCCCACATCGCGGGCCTCGTCGCCACCGGCGCCCATCCCAGCCCAATGCCCTGGGCCGACGTGGTCACCACCACCACGCACAAGACCCTGCGCGGCACGCGTGGTGGCCTCATCCTCTGGAACGACGAGGCCCTCACCAAGCCGATGAACTCCGCCGTCTTTCCCGGCAGCCAGGGCGGTCCGCTCGAGCACGTCATCGCCGGCAAGGCCGTGGCCTTCGGCGAGGCGCTGCGCCCCGAGTTCTCCACCTACATCGCCGGCGTCTGCGCCAACGCCAAGGCGCTCGGGCGCGGCATGGAGGCGAAGGGCCTGCGCATGGTCACGGGCGGCACCGACAACCACCTGCTGCTCGTGGACCTTACCAGCGCAGGGGAGGACGTCACCGGCAAGCTCGCCGAGAACGCCCTCGACGAGGTGGGCATCACCGTCAACAAGAACACCATCCCCGGTGAGCAGCGCAGCCCCTTCGTGACGAGTGGCATCCGCGTCGGCTCGGCCGCGATGACGACGCGCGGCTTTGGCGAGGACGAGGCCGAGCGCATCGGCGAGCTGATCGGCGAGGTCGTCACCAACCTGGACGACCAGGATGCGCTCGCCGCCGTGAAGGCGGAGGTCGCCGAGCTGCTCTCCGCGCATCCGCTCTACCCCGAACTGGGCTGACGACCCGGGCACAGAGGGACACTGACACAGAGGAAGAGGCACCTCTGTGTCAGTGAGACGCCACACGTCGCGGCAAAATAGTCCCGACTCGCCTTCTGTCCGGGGTGGGTCGGGACCCTTTTGCGCTGCAAAGTCGACTAGAATAAGAAAGATTGTGACGCCCAGCCGAAAGGGGGACCATCATGCCCGACTACGACGCGAGTCGCCTGACCATCGTCGACCACCCGCTCGTGCAGCACAAGCTGCACATTCTGCGAGACAAGAACACTTCGACGAAGGACTTCCGCGAACTGGTCACCGAGCTTGCGATCTTTGAGGGCTACGAGGCCCTGCGCGACCTCCCCCTTGAGGACGTCGAGGTCGAGACCCCGTTGGAGACCATGGTCGGCAAGCAGGTCGCCGGCAAGAAGATCGCCATCATCCCCATCCTGCGTGCCGGTCTGGGCATGGTGTACGGCATCCTGAGCCTAGTCCCCTCCGCCCGCGTCGGCCACGTCGGCATGTACCGCGACCCCGGGACCCATGAGCCGGTGCAGTACTACTGCAAGTTCCCGCCCCAGATCGAGGAGCGCACCTGCCTGATCGTCGACCCGATGCTCGCCACGGGCGGCTCGCTGACGGCGGCCGTCAAGTTCCTGCGCGACGCCGGCGTGACCGACATCCGCGCGCTTACGCTCGTCAGCTGCCCCGAGGGCGTCAAGGCCGTGCTCGACTTCGATCCTGACGTGCGTCTGTACACCTGCTCGGTCGACCGTCAGCTCAACGAGAGCGCCTACATCCTGCCGGGTCTTGGGGATGCGGGAGACCGCATCTACGGCACCAAGTAACGCTCGGTCATACACCGGGCGCACGTGCACGAACGCCGCAGGTCAACGCAGGCCCCTCGAATTGTGTCAGCGGCGCATTTTCGGCGGAGATGGTATGGTGTTTTTCGCACGACAATACTAGACTTCCAGCCGTCCGGATTTCCGGCGTTCGGGAGATGATTCCGTGGAGGGGACATGGCCCATTATCGTGGGTTCCTTGTCTGGCCTTGTGGGTGCGCTTCCCCCGGCGCTGCTGTTCGAACGGGCGCTGAGAGGCTCCCGACCGATCGAGGTGGCCAGCGGCCTCGTGAGCATCATGATTTCGTTCATGCTGCTTTCGGTCGCGCTGCTCATCGTTGCGGTGGTCGCTCGTAAGGATGTGCTGGTGTTTGGCTGTGCGGAGGTCGCCTCGTTCCTGCTGGTGTGGGTGATCGAGGCGTGGAGGGCATGGCGGGACGCGAACGAGTCCCGCCCGTCCGGGAGAAAGGATACGTGGTGAACCCACTGGACAAGCTTCCCGAGGAGATGGAAGAGCTGGTCGACAGCTTTCTCTCCACCCCTGTCGTGGGAGACCTCACCGTTGGCATCACGCAGTACTCGTTCTGGCTGTTCGTGGCAGTCGCGGTGCTCGTGGTGGTCGTCTTCGCCTTCAAGAGGAGGCAGGAGGCGAGCGGGCTGGTCCCCCAGGGCCGCTTCGTGAACGGTATGGAGTACCTCGTCGAGTTCTGCCGCGACGACCTCTGCAAAGGTCTGCTCGGTGACACCTGGCGCGAGCACTTCCCCTTCATCGCGTCGCTGTTCTTCTTTATTCTCGTGAACAACCTCCTCGGCGTCATCCCCGGCGGTCATCCGGGCACCGGCACCATTGGTGCCACGACCGCGTTGGCCCTGGTGTCCTTCGTCTACTTCATCGTCGTGGGCGTGAGGCGCAAGGGCGTGGTCGGCTACCTCAAGAGCCTGGCGCCCGCCGGCGTCTCCTTCCCGATGAACGCCCTGGTATGGGTCATCGAGCTGTTCTCGACCTTCCTGCGCCTCGTCACGCTGGCCGTCCGTCTGTTCTGCAACCTGTTTGCCGGCCACGTCGTGATGGGCACCTTCGCCATTCTCGCCTCGCTGTTCTTCGAGCCCCTTCTGGAGGGGGTCTCGGCGGCGGCGGTCGGCGAGGCGGGGGTCTCGGTGTTCTGGATGGCCATCCTGCTCGTCATCTATGCGGTCGAGCTGTTGGTCTCAGTCATTCAGGCCTATGTCTTCACGCTGCTTTCGGCGGTCTACATCCAGCTCGCGGAGGCGGACGAGCACTAGCGGGGCAGGGGAGAAACGGCATCTTGCGGAAAACGGTCCGCAGAGCATATGGCATGTCTTGGAACTCGTCGGATCGTCCGACGAATGACAAAGGAGGAATTGTGGGAGTCATCGGATACGGCCTTGGTGTTGTTGGCGCAGGTCTTGGTATTGGTCTCGCGGCCTACGGTGCGACGACGTCGATGGCGCGTCAGCCTGAGGTCCAGGGTCGTCTCTTCACGGTCTTCATCCTCGGCTCGGCGTTCGTCGAGGCGCTGGCGCTGATCGGCTTCGTCGTCACGCTGATCTCCTAGTGATGCAGCGCAGAGACGATCCGTCTATTGGAGGTACCGTATGAAAACGAACAAGCCGGGCTCTTGCCGGCGTGCCTTGGTCGCGGGAGGCCTCATGGTCGTGTGCAACCTGGCCGCTCCCGCCACGGCCTTCGCCGCTGGCGCAGACATCCTGCTTCCCAAGCCCGCAGAGTTCATCCCTGCGCTCATCGCGTTTCTCGTCATCTGGTTCGTCATGGCCAAGATGGCCTGGCCGATGATCATCAAGACCCTCGACGCGCGCCAGGAGAAGATCGAGTCCGACCTCAAGGCGGCGGAGGACGCCAAGCTCGAGGCCGAGCAGAGCGCCCAGGACTACGACGAGCGCATCGCCTCCGCAGAGCGTCAGGCGGACGAGATCATCGCCGAGGCCAAGCGTGATGCCGAGAACCTGCGCGCGGACATGCTCGCCAAGGCACAGGGCGAGTCCCAGGCCATCATCGCCAAGGCCCGCGACGTCATCGACGCCGAGCGTTCCAAGGCCATGGCCGAGCTTTCCGGCTCGGTGGTCGACCTCTCGGTGGAGATCGCCAGCAAGATCATCGGCGACGGCCTGGGCGAGGACCAGCAGCGTGCCCTTGCCATGACCTACCTTTCCGAAGTGGGGAGCCTGAATGACGACTAGGCGCACCGATTCCGACAAGGTCGAGGCCTACACGAGCGCGCTCATGGAGGCCGCTGCCGCAGAGGGGCGCTCCGCCCACGACCTGCAGCAGCTGAGGCATGCCATCAAGTTCTCGCCCGAGATGCTTGAGACCATCGCCGCCATGGACAACGCGAACGAGGACTACCTGCTCGAGCAGGTCTACCGCGAGTTCAAGGAGCGCCTTGACTCGGGGGACCTGACGATATCCGTTGACGTGACCACCGCCGTGCCCCTCGGCGACGAGCTGCGCGCGGCCGTCAAGGAGAAGTGCGAGCACGACTTCAAGCGTCCGGTGTACCTCGTGGAGCACGTGGAGCCCAAGATCCTGGGAGGAATCATCATCGAGGCGCGCGGCCACCGACGCGACGCGTCCGTGCGCACGCACCTCGCCAACGTCCGCAGAACCCTCTTGTCCACCTACGTGGGAGGTGAGGAGTAGTGCCAAGGACGACGGGAGAGTCAAGCTCGGTCATGGCGTCCGCCATCATGGAGACGCTTCTCAATCGGCTCGACGAGATCGAGCTGAAGCCGTCGACCCACGAGGCGGGCCAGGTCATCGAGGTCGGTGACGGCATCGCCCACGTCAGGGGGCTCAAGACGGCCATGTCGGGCGAGCTGCTGCAGCTGACGAGCTCGACGACGGGCAAGGGCGTCTTCGGCCTTGCCCAGAACCTCGAGGAGGACGAGGTCGGCGTGGTTCTGTTCGGCGACGTCGACACCATCAAGGCCGGCGACGACTGCCAGACCACCGGGCACGTCATGAGCATCCCGGTGGGACGGGGCATGCTGGGCCGTGTGGTCAACCCGCTCGGCCAGCCCATCGACGGCAGGGGCCCCATCGAGGCCACGCACTACCGGCCGATCGAGTTCAAGGCGCCCGGCATCATGGAGCGCCAGCCGGTCTGCGAGCCGGTCCAGACGGGCCTGCTCGCCATCGACGCCATGGTTCCGGTGGGCCGCGGGCAGCGCGAGCTCATCATCGGCGACCGCAAGACGGGCAAGACCGCCATCGCCATCGACGCCATCATCAACCAGCGTGACACCGACATGATCTGCGTCTACGTGGCCATCGGCCAGAAGGCGTCCACGGTCGCGGCCATCCGCAGCACGCTCGAGCGTCACGGCGTGCTGGACAAGACGATCATCGTCTCGGCCACGGCGGCGGACTCGGCTCCGTTGCAGTACATCGCCCCGATGGCGGGCGCCGCCATCGGCGAGTTCTTCATGTACAACGACGCCGAGGGCAACCCGGCTGACGCCACCCATCCCGGCGGCCATGTGCTGGTCGCCTACGACGACCTCTCCAAGCAGGCCGTCGCCTATCGCCAGATGTCGCTGACGCTGCATCGCCCGCCCGGACGCGAGGCCTATCCTGGCGACATCTTCTACCTGCACTCCCGCCTGCTCGAGCGCGCCGTCAAGATGAACGACGAGAACGGCGGCGGCTCCATGACGGCCCTGCCGATCATCGAGACGCAGGAGGGTGACGTCTCGGCCTACATCCCGACCAACGTCATCTCCATTACCGACGGGCAGATCTACCTGCAGTCGAACCTGTTCTTCCAGGGCCAGCGGCCGGCCGTCGACGTGGGCATCTCGGTGTCACGCGTCGGTGGTGCCGCGCAGCTCGCCTCGATGAAGCAGGTGGCGGGCACCCTGCGCCTCGATCTGGCGAGCTACCGCGAGAAGCAGGCCTTCGCCCAGTTCGGCTCCGACCTCGACGAGGCGACCCAGTACCAGCTCACCCACGGCGCCCACATGATGGAGCTGCTCAAGCAGAAGCGCTACGCGGCGCTTGATGTGGCCGACCAGGTCATCGCCATCTTCGCCGCCAAGGAGAACTACCTTGACGGCTTCGACCTCTCGCTGGTCGTGCCCTTCCGCGACGGCCTTTCCACCTTCCTGCACGAGCGGTATCCGGAGCTGCGCGACGCGGTGCGCGCGGGCAAGATCACCGAGGAGCTCGAGCTGCGTCTCAAGGAGGCCATCGAGGCCTACAAGGAGGACTTCTGCGAAGAGCGGGGACTCACGACCAGCGACGACGGCGACGCCGTCGCTTCGGAAGCGTAAGGACGGAGCCGCATGGCCAACCTTCGCGAAATCAGGGGTCGCATCGACTCGGTCTCGAGCACCATGCAGGTCACGCGCACGATGGAGATGATCTCCACGGCCAAGATCCGCAAGGCGCTTGACCGCGCCCAGGAGGCGGAGCCGTACAAGGACGCCCTGACCCGCATGCTGACCAACGTCGCCGGCGCCGGCTTCGACTCGTCCCAGCCGCTGCTGCAGCCGCGCACCGAGGAGCACAACGTGCTGATCATCCTCATCGCGTCGGACCGCGGCATGGCGGGTGGGTTCAACATCGTGCCCCAGCGCATGGTCCAGCGCGAGATGGAGGCCCTTGCCGCACGGGGCGTCTCGAGCGAGCTCATCACGTGCGGCAAGAAGCCCACCGAGTACTTTGGCTATCGAGGCGTCACGCCGGTGCTTTCGTTTGTCGGCAGCTCGTCGGAGCCCACGATGGACGAGGCCGATCGCATCGCGTCGTACCTCATGAAGCGCTACGTTGACCACGAGATCGACCGCGTGATGATCTACTACAGCCACGCGCGCAACCGCGTGGACCAGGAGCAGGTGGTCGAGCAGATCCTGCCGCTGTCCACCTCCGACCTCACGCTGCCCAACAAGCCGCGTACCAGCGAGGCCATCACCCTGGTCCAAGAGCAGCACTACACCGACTTCGAGTTCGACCCGTCGGCGCGAGAGGTGCTGGGGTACCTCATGCCCGCCTATATCCGCACGGTCATCTATCACGCTCTGCTCGACTCCGCCGCCGCGGAGCACGGGGCGCGGCGCCGTGCCATGCAGTCGGCGACGGACAGCGCCCAGGAGGTCATCGCGTCACTGAGTCGCACGTACAACCGTGAGCGACAGGGTTCCATCACCACCGAGCTCAACGAGATCATCGGCGGCGCGGCCGCATTGGAGGACAGGTAATGGCTACACAGCAGACTGACGAGAGCGCCGCCCTGGAGCGGGCGGCGTGGAAGCTGCTCAACAGGAGCGCGGGCACCGGCACCATCGTCCGCATCGTCGGCCCCGTGGTCGACGTGCGCTTCGACGACCAGGTTCCCGCCATCTACTCGGCACTCAAGGTGGACGTCGACACCCCCGTCGGCCACGTGAGCACCATCCTCGAGGTGGAGTCGCAGCTGCCGGGCAACATCGTGCGCACCGTCGCCATGTCGTCGACCGACGGCCTGCAGCGCGGGCTCAAGGTCACCGACACCGGCGAGCCCATGATGATGCCGGTCGGCCAGGCCACACTGGGGCGGGTGTGGAACGTCATGGGCGAGCCGGTCGACGGCAAGGAGATGCCCGAGCACGTGCAGTTCTACCCGATCCACCACCCTGCCCCCTCGTTCGAGGACCTGACGACCCAGACCGAGATCTTCGAGACGGGCATCAAGGCGATCGACCTGCTCGAGCCATACGTGCGCGGCGGCAAGACGGGCCTGTTTGGCGGCGCAGGCGTCGGCAAGACGGTGCTCATCCAGGAGCTCATCAACAACCTCGCCCAGGAGCACGGCGGCACGTCGGTGTTCACGGGCGTTGGCGAGCGCACGCGCGAGGGGACCGACCTCTACCTCGAGATGACCGAGTCCGGCGTGATCAACAAGACCTGCCTGGTCTACGGTCAGATGAACGAGCCGCCCGGAGCGCGCCTGCGCGTTGGCCTGGCGGGCCTCACCACGGCCGAGTACTTCCGCGACCAGGGTCAGGACGTGCTGCTGTTCATCGACAACATCTTCCGCTTCTCGCAGGCGGGTTCCGAGGTCTCGGCGCTTCTGGGGCGCATGCCCTCCGCCGTCGGTTACCAGCCCACGCTGGCGACCGAGATGGGCGACCTGCAGGAGCGCATCACCTCCACGCGCGAGGGCTCGATCACCTCGGTGCAGGCCGTCTACGTTCCCGCAGACGATCTGACCGACCCGGCCCCCGCCACGACCTTCACGCACCTCGACGCCACGACGGTCCTGTCGCGCTCCATCACCGAGCTGGGCATCTATCCGGCGGTCGACCCGCTGGCCAGCTCCTCGGGCGCGCTTGACCCCGAGATCGTGGGAGAGGAGCACTACCGCGTGGCGGAGAAGACGCAGGAGATTCTGCAGCAGTACTCCGACCTGCAGGACATCATCGCCATCCTCGGCATGGACGAGCTCTCCGAGGACCAGCAGCTGGTGGTCTCGCGAGCCCGCAAGGTGCAGCAGTTCCTCTCCCAGTCCTTCCACGTGGCCGAGAAGTTCACCGGAAACCCCGGCGCCTACGTGCGCGTCGAGGACACCGTCCGCTCGTTTGCGGCCATCGTCGACGGCGAGTGCGACGACCTGCCCGAGCAGGCGTTCCGGTACGCGAGCACCATCGACGACGTGCGTGAGCGCGCACGCGCCATGGCCGGCGAGGCAAAGTAGGGGAGCCCATGGCCGAGATCACCTGCCAGATCGTGCGTCCTGACCGTCTGCTGCACGAGGGTCCGATCGCCAGCCTCGTGCTCGTCACGGCCACCGGGGAGCTGGGCGTGTGGCCGGGACACTCTCCCGAGATCTGCGCGCTGGGCAGTGGCGTCGTGCGCCTGCGCCAGCGTCCTGAGGAGGGCGGCGACCTGATCAGGTTCATCATCTCGGGCGGCTATGCCGAGATCACCCCTGACCAGGTCATCATCCTGGCCGACCACGCGCGCCGCTCGGACGACATCGAGCCGCCCGTCGTGCGCCAGACGCGGGAGAAGGCCGCTGCCTCCCGCGACACGCTCCCGCCCGACGACAGTCGGCGGGCGTACTATGACAACAAGATCGCCTGGTGCGACCTGCTGCTGCAGCACGCGCCCCAGGAATAGCCACTCATCCGGAAGGGTTGTGCCGTGGACGTCATTCGTATCGAGGGCGGTCATCGTGTAGAGGGCACGGTGACGGTCGAGGGCGCCAAGAACTCGGCGCTCAAGCTCATGGCGGCGACCATTCTCGCGCCGGGCGTGAACACGCTCACCAACGTGCCGAACATCTCCGACGTGCACGTCATGGGCAAGGTGCTGAAGCGCCTCGGCGCGCGCATCGAGGTCATCGACGAGCACACGCTGCGGATCGACACCGCCGCGGTGGACAGCTGGGTCACCCCCTACGAGCTCGTCGCGCAGATGCGCGCCTCCACAGCCGTGCTGGGGCCGCTGATCGGGCGCTTTGGCAAGGCCACGGTCGCCATGCCGGGCGGCTGCAACATCGGAGCGCGCAAGATCGACATGCACATCCTGGGCCTCGAGGCGCTGGGCGTGGACTTCGACCTCGATCACGGCGACATCAACGCGACGACGCCGACAGGGCTTGCCGGTGACACGGTCACGCTCGACTTCGCCAGCGTCGGCGCCACGGAGAACCTCATGATGGCGGCCGTGCGCGCCCGAGGCGTGACCACCATCGACAACGCCGCCCGCGAACCGGAGATCGTCGACTTGGCGAACCTGCTCAACGAGATGGGCGCCCACATCAGCGGTGCGGGCTCTCCGGTGATCGAAATCGAGGGCGTGGACGAGCTGCGTCCCGTCACCCATGAGGTCGTAGGGGACCGCATCGAGGCGGGCACCTTCATCGCCATGGCGGGACTCACGGGAGACCCTGTCGAGGTGATGGGCTTCGATCCGGCCCACCTCGGACTTGTCCTCAAGAAGTACGAGCAGATGGGCCTTGTCGTGGAGCGCCTCGGGCGTGGCGCTCGCATCCATAGGGAGCAGCCCATTCGCTCCGTCGACATCCAGACGCTGCCGTTTCCCGGCTTTCCTACCGACATGCAGGCCCAGACCATGTGCCTGCTGGCCCTGGGCACCTCTTCGTGCGTCATCACCGAGAACGTGTTCGAGAACCGGTTCATGTTCGCCAGCGAGCTGCAGCGCATGGGAGCCGAGATCCGCATCGAGGGCCACCATGCCATCGTCCACGGCGTGCGCAACTTCTCGGGAGCCGAGGTGAAGTCGCCCGACCTGCGTGGTGGCGCGGCCCTGGTGCTCGCCGGCCTCGTGGCCGACGGCGTGACGACGGTCTCGGACATCCACCATATCGATCGCGGCTACGAGCGCTTCGTCGAGAAGCTGCAGCTGCTGGGAGCCCATGTCGAGCGCGCAAGCGTCCCCGACCCCGAGGTTCTTTAGTCCGCCGCAGCACCGCGCTCCTCTGGAAGCGACCGTCCGCCTAGCCTGGACTTGCAAGACGAAGCCGGTTTGGGTAAAAGGCAATCAATGCTGAGAATCACGGAAGGTGTTTGCCATGACCTTGTCCAAGACCGAAACCCACGGACCCAACAGCCTGAGCATGGCCAGCGAGGACTACCTTGAAGCCATCTATCGCATCATGCTCGAAACGGATGCCTTTGAGACTGGCATCAAGTCGGTTGAGGTGGCCGATCGGCTCGAGGTGACCAAGGCCAGCGTCAACAAGGCCGTCGCCACGCTCAAGGAGCACGGCATGGTCGAGCAGTCCCGCTACGGGCGCGTCATGCTCACGCCGGAAGGGCGCGAGTACGCCAAGGACGTGTGGCATCGCCACCGGACCCTTCGTCTGTTCCTGACCGAGGAGCTGGGCGTTGATCCCGAGACGGCAGACGCGGAGGCGTGCCTGATGGAGCACGACCTCTCCGCCGACACGATGGCTCGCTGGTGCACCTATCTCGAGGGGCATGGCATCAGCGTCGAGTAGCCGCTCGGACCAGACGCCCTTTTGACCCCTCGCCTTGGGGACGTCCCACCTTGGATGCATGCCGTTTGCATGGTGGGAAGCCTGCTGACGAGGGGCAGCAGGTATGCTTATCCGAGGCTCTCGTTTACGAAACACCAACGGAGGTACCCCATGAAGGCGATCATCCCCGCAGCCGGTCTCGGCACTCGTTTCCTTCCTGCCACCAAGTGCTCCGCAAAGGAGCTTTTGCCGGTGCTCGACAAGCCGGTGATCCAGTACGTGGTCGAGGAGGCGCTCGAGCCGGAGGGCGTGGATGGCGTCGTCATCATCAACTCGCACGAAAAGCCCGAGATCGAGCGGTACTTCTCGGTCGACGCAGACTTCGAGGACATGCTGCGCGAGCACGGGAAGGGTGACCTGGCCGAGAAGGTGCATGCCGCCTCGAGCCTGCCGGTCGCCTTCGCCTACCAGGACGAGCCGTTGGGACTGGGCCATGCGGTACACTGCGCCGCGCAGGAGGTCGGCGACGAGCCTTTCTTCGTCCTTTTGGGGGACTACTTCGTCCCCGACCGCAAGATGTGCGTGAACATGGAGCGCGTCTCGCGCGAGCACGGTGGCGCGTCGGTCATCGCGGTCGCCCCGGTGCCGGCCGACCAGGTGAGCCGGTATGGCATCATCGGCGGCGAGTGCGTGGGCAGCCTGCCTGGGACGAATGCGTCCGGCGAGGAGAACGGTGCCGTGTGGAAGGTGAGCGGCCTGGTCGAGAAGCCCGCCCCCGAGGAGGCGCCCTCACACCTGTTCATTGTGGGACGCTATCTGCTGTCGTCCACCATCATGGAGCTTCTGAGCACCCAGACCCCTGGCGCGGGCGGCGAGATCCAGCTGACCGACGCGATGGAGCGGCTGCTTGAGACCGAGGACATGTACGCGCTCGTCATCGACCCCGCCGAAGGCTGTGACACCGGAACGCCGGCGGCCTGGGCGGCTACCAACGCACGCCTCGCCTTGCAAGATCCCGCCTATAAGGCGGCGTTTCTCGAGGAGCTGGGGGATGCGGCCAAGGAGCTCGCCGGATAGCCATGGGCGTCATACGCTTTGATGCAGACGGCTGGCGGGCGCGCGTTGGCGACGGCTTTGACAAGGAGAGCGTCGAGCGAATCGCCAGCGCCCTGGGAGCCACGTGGCAGGAGGTCGGCGCGGGATCGTCGGTGCTGGTGGGGTATGACTCCCGCCGCGACTCCGAGCGCCTCGCCCTTGCGGCGGGGGAGGTCATCGCGTCGTTTGACCTGCGGGTCGTGGTGTCCGAGACCATCTGCCCGACCCCGGCGCTCAGCTGGGCGGCCGCGCAGGACCCCACATGCGTGGGTGCGCTCATGCTCACGGCGTCCGAGAAGTCCCATACCTACGGGGGCATGCTGGTGCGCCAGCATGATGGCGGGCCGCTGAGCGACGAGCAGGCGGAGGCCATCGAGCGGCGCATCAGCGCCGACCCGCCCGTCGCGCGTGGCCTCATCGAGCGCCGCGACCTTGTTGGAGCCTATGCCGATGCGTTGCTTTCGTCCTTTGACGTGGCGTCCATAGCCAGAAGCGGGCTTCGCGTCGTCGTGGACCCGATGCACGGGTGCGGGGTGACGTTTGCGGCCGACCTGCTGCGACGTGCCGGATGCGATCTCGTTGCCATCCACGACGAGGTTGCGCATGACTTCCGGGGCCTGCATCCGGACCCCACCGAGCCTTGGGTGGACGAGTGCGAGCGCGAGGTCGTGAGCAGCGGGGCAGACGTGGGCGTGGTGCTCGATGGAGACTGCGACCGCATGGCCCTCGTCGACGGTGCGGGTCGGCTCGTGACGCCCCACATGGTGGCCCCGCTCGTGCTCGAGCAGCAGCTGATGGGGGATCCCGCCGCCAACCGAGTCGTTGCCACCATCGCAGCCTCGGTGAGGCTCAGCCGTCAGGCGGAGCGGCTCGGGTGCGCGTTCACCCGGGTGCCGCTGGGGTTCCAGTCCGTCTATCGCGAGCTTTTTGAGGGCGACGTCTTGCTGGGCGTCGACGAGCGCGCAGACGTCTGCTTGCCCGCGCACCTCAAGGAGCGCGACGGCATCGCGAGCGCGCTGAGCGTCCTTGAGCTCATGGCCGCTCGAAAGGCGAGCCTGCAGGACCTGGTGAGCGACTGCGAGGCCCAGGTGGGGCACATGGAGTATGGGCGCAAGGACATCCGCATGGACGTCGCCTCGATGCAGCGGCTGCGAAACCTCTTGCCCGGTATGAACCCGCCGCTCGTCGCCGACATGCCCCCCTCCTCCGTCTCCCACGCCGGCGGCCTGCGCCTCTCGATGCCCGACGGCTCCTGGCTGCTCGTGTCGCCCGCCCCGGGCGCCCCCGTCTGCCGCCTGCTCGCCGAGGCCCCCTCCGCCCCCGCCCTGGGCGCCCTGC
>JAWRIT010000109.1:0-7920 GCA_040268355.1 Atopobiaceae bacterium
GGGGCGGGCCCTTGAACCTCGACACCACTTTCATGTCATACTTGCCTCCATCACCTCCGCACGCATGTGCGCCAAACGTCACCTTGGCAACGAAAGGCAACCATGTCACAACGCACCACCGCGCCGCTCAAGCGATCCACCCTGCGCAGGACGATCCACTGGTTCTGGTGGGTCACCAAGAAGCGTCCCTTCGCCACCTTCATGGCGGTGTTCACGAGCGTCGCCTACACGGCGTTGCTCACCTACGGCAACACCTACGTCATGGGACTCATCGTCGACCGCGTGCAGGCGGAGCCGGTCGCGGCCGAGCAGGTCGTCGCGGTCTTCGCTCCGTACGTCATCGCGCTTTTGGTGGTGAACGCCATCGGCCAGGCCTGCTCCAAGCTGCAGGACTGGAGCGTCATGCAGCTGGAGATGAACGGCAACTACCACCTGGCGCGCCTGTGCTTTGACACGCTCTCGAACCAGTCGATGACCTTCCACACCGGCCGCTTCGGCGGCAGCCTGGTGAGCCAGACGAGCCGCTTCATGGGTGGCTACGTCGCCCTGGTGGACGTGGTGGTGTACTCGCTCATTCCCACCGTGGCGAGCATCGTGTGCACCATCGTGCTGCTCTGGCCGGCAAGCCCGCTGTTCGTCTGCATCCTCTTTGTGATGCTTGCGCTGTACGTGGCCCTGGCCTACACCATGTACCAGCGGATCCTTCCGCTCTCTGCCGCAACGAGCGCCGCGCAGAACAAGCTCTCGGGCACGCTCTCCGACGCCGTGACCAACATCCTCGCCGTGAAGACTTATGGGCGCGAGGACTTCGAGCGCGGGCTCTTCGACGAGGCCGACCGGGAGGCCCTGGCCGCCGAACGCGTCTCGATGGGCGCCATGCTACGGCGCGGAGCTATGACCAGCACCCTGATCACCCTCATCATGTTCGTGACCAGCATCTTTGTGGTGGGCGGCAACGCTTGGTACGGCATCTCCGCCGGCACGCTGGTCATGATGTTCACCTACACCTATAACCTGACCATGCGCTTCAACTACATCAACTCCATGATGCAGCGCATCAACCGTGCCCTGGGCGACGCCGCCGAGATGACGCGCGTCCTGGACGAGCCGCGCCTGGTGGAGGACGAACCGGACGCCGCCGAACTCGTGGTGCGCGACGGCGCCATCGACTTCTCGGGGCTGTCGTTTCGCTACCTGGACGCCGCAGAGGACGACTACATCTTCCGCGACCTCACGCTGAGGGTTCCGGCGGGCCAGCGCGTGGGTCTGGTCGGCCACTCCGGATCGGGCAAGACCACCCTCACCAAGCTGCTCTTGCGTCTCTCCGACGTGCAGGAGGGCCACGTGCTCGTGGACGGGCAGGACATCAGTCGCTGCACGCAGCAGAGCCTGCGCCGCCAGATTGCCTACGTGCCGCAGGAGGCGCTGCTGTTCCATCGCTCCATCCGCGAGAACATCGCCTATGGACGCCCCGATGCCACCGAGGACGAGGTCCGCGAGGCGGCGCGGCTTGCCAATGCGCTGGAGTTCATCGACCAGCTGCCAGGCGGCATGGACACCATGGTCGGCGAGCGCGGCGTCAAGCTCTCTGGCGGCCAGCGCCAACGAGTGGCCATCGCCCGCGCGATTCTGGCGGACGCGCCCATCCTCGTGCTCGACGAGGCGACCTCCGCGCTCGACAGCGAGAGCGAGGCGGCGGTGCAGGGGGCGCTCGAGAACCTCATGAGCGGACGCACCAGCATCGTGGTGGCGCACCGCCTCTCCACGGTGGCCGCGCTCGACCGGATCGTGGTGCTAGAGGGTGGTCGCATCGTGGAGGATGGGACCCATGCCGAGCTCAGCCGGGCAGGCGGCGTCTACGAGAGCCTCTGGGACCGCCAGAGTGGGGCGTTTCTCGAGAGCGAGTAGCGGCGCACGGACGAGCAGCCACAGATGAGGCCGGGGCCTCTCCCGACTCCCCTACCACACGAAGTTGGACTTCAGCATCTCACCGTTGTCCATGAGGATGTCCTCACCGGTGATGGAGCGATTGAGCACAGTGAGGTAGTACGCCAGCTCGGCAACCTCCTCGGGCTCGGCCCACTTGCCCAGCAGCGTCTCGTCCAGGACCTGCCGGTAGAGCTCCTCGCTCTCAAGGATGTGCCGGTTGGCGGGCGTGATCACCCCACCGGGAGAGATGCTGTTGCAGGTGATGCCACGCGGGGCGAGCTGCAGGGCGAGGTTCTTCATGTAGCCCACGATGCCCGCCTTGCTCGCCACGTAGTAGGGGAACTCCGCCCCGTTGCGCGCAGAGGCCGAGGCGACAAAGAGCACTGAGCGCAGCTGCGGGGCCTCTGCGACCTGCTGGGTGAGACGCATGGTGCCCACCAGGTTGACGTCGATCGCGTCCGCCTCCTCGAGCGTGCCCGCGCAGTTCACCAGGATCTCCGGCTGCGGGAGCCCGGACAGATCCTCGTCGCGAATGTCGCGGGTCAGATGCGTGTAGCGGGGGTGGGCGATGCTGCCGGGAGCCACGTCGACGCCACACACCGCATGCCCCGCCGCCAGAAACCGCTCGGCCACCGCCGCACCGATACCGCTGCTCGACCCTGTCACCAGCACCATCATGGCGCTATGCCTGCGCCGACGCGAGCGGGTCGGTGCGCTTGTCCAAGATCCGGCGGGAGATGCGGTAGCCGACCGGCGAGAAGAATACCTCGAACACCAGCTCGAGCACTCCGCCGGCAAGGGCGCAGGTCACGCACTGCAGCATGGTCCAGCCAAAGAACACGCGACTGACGAGCAGCGCAAAGATGATGTTGTCCACGAACTGGGCCGTGAAGGTGGAGACGTAGCTGCGCACGGCGAAGGTGCCGAAGCCCTCCCGCTTGCCCAGGCGCTCGCCGATGGCCCAGTTGAGCGTGTTGTTGAGCACGGCGGAGACGGCATAGGCGATGGAGCTGCCCAGGATGATGAACCAGGTACCGCCAAACGTGCCGTCGAGCGCGGCGTTGATGACGCCCTCGCTCCCCTCGACGAAGCTCTCGCCCCACACCCCCGGGATACGGCTCGCGACGAAGAAGATCGCCACCATCACCAGGTTCAAGGCGAGCGCCACGAGCGACATGGCCGTCGCCGCGCGAGGCCCGTAGCAGTGCGTGGCCACGTCCATCGAGAGAAAGGCGAGCCACGAGAAGAGAATGCCGCAGTCGAGGGCAAGCCAGGAAAGGCCGGTGTCGATGCTCTTGTTGGCCAGCAGGTTCATGCCGACCGTCGAGAGGACCGAAAGCGTCAAGATGAGGGGGTTGATGGAGGTGACGAGCGCACCAAGCTCCGAAAAGGCCTTTTTCATGGGACAACAGCTCCTTGTTTTTTAGAGGTGGTTAGCAAGCAACACCTGACGAGTCATTCGCATGCAAACGCACGAGGGTGCACTCTAGCACACCCTTCGCGACCCTTGCCCCAGCAGGCAGGCGTCCGCACGCGCTTCCCACACGCGGTCCGGCACGGGAAGCGCGTGGAGCGTCCTCATGAGATGCGCTCGCCGCGCAGGAAGATGTCACGGATGCACAGGTCATCGTCCACGAGCACGAGGTTCGCCACCTTGCCCGGCTCGATCGACCCGTGGCTTTCGTCCACGCCAATGGCGCGGGCGGGTGCGAGCGTGCAGGCCACAAGCGCGCTTTCCAGCGGCACCTGCGCCTCGAGCACGGCATAGCGCAGGCAGTCGAAGAGGTTGGTGGCCGATCCCGCAATGGTGCCGTCGGCCAGCGTGGCACGCCGGTCACGCACGCGCACCTCCTGGCCACCCAGCTCATAGGTGCCATCGTCGAGGCCCGCCGCCTCCATCGAGTCGGAGATCATGACCACGCGGCCCGCGAACAGCTCGAACGTGAGTCGGATGGCCGCAGGGTGGATGTGCACGCCATCGCAGATGAGCTCCACGGTCACGTCGTCACGCTCGGACGCGGCCCCAATGACGCCAGGGTCGCGGTGCTGCAGCGGCGTCATGGCGTTCCACAGGTGCGTGCAGTGACGCGCGCCGCGCGCAAAGGCGGTGGCGGCCTGGTCGTAGGTGGCGCAGGTGTGCCCCACGCTCACGCAGACCTCACGGGACAGCTCGTCGACGAAGGTCAGGGCACCCTCGACCTCCGGCGCTAGGGTCACGAGCTTGAACAGCCCACCCGAGCGCTCCTGCAGGCGGCGGAACAGGGAGACGTCCGGCGCCTGCACGTAGGCGGGGTTCTGTGCGCCGACCTTCTGCGGGCTGATGAACGGGCCCTCCATGTTGAGGCCCACCACGTCCGCGCATCCCGCGTGCGGTCCCAAGGCGACCCATGCGGCTGCGACGTCTGCGGTGGCGGCGATGCGCTCCTCCGGGAACGTCATCGTCGTTGGGCAGAGGGCGAGCACGCCCTGGCTCGCCTCGTATGCGGTCTGGGTGCGCAGGGCCTGCTCGCTCGCGTTGCAGAAGTCCTGCCCCATGGCACCATGGCTGTGGACGTCCACCAAACCCGGAATGGCCATCAGCCCGCTCGCGTCGACCACCGAGGAGGCGTCATCGTCCGCGGACACGAAGCGGCCGTCGCACAGAAAGAGGTCGCGGCGCTCGAAGCGACCGTTCGCGCCAAAGACGCGGGCACCCGTGACTCTCATCGCTCTCACCTACCTCTCAGGGCAGCTCGACGGGGCAGCCGCGTCCGTGGCAGACGTGCTGCCCCGTGCAGGCGGCCCCGGACCGATGCGTGGGCCGGGGCCGCAGGGCTTACATGGGCATGCTGGTTGTTGGCGTGTGGGTCCGCGCAAGGTACTCGCGGTCGAGCGCGTGAAGGCCCTTTGGATCGGCGCCAAAGAGCTCCATGTTGCTCACCATCTCCGTGGCGTTGGCCTCCTCCTCGTTCTGCTCCTTCACGAACCAATCGAGCATCTGCATGGTGCGGAAGTCGCGGATCTCGAAGGCGGCCGCATAGCAGTCGTTGATGAGCGACGTCACGTACTGCTCGTGCTCGAGGGCCGCCTTGAGCGGGCCCATGTCGTCGTCGAAGGTCAGGTTTGGCTCGTCGATGGCGAGCATCTTGACGGGGTAGTCGTTGTCGAGCAGGTAGCGACGCAGGATCTTGGCGTGGTCCACCTCTTCCGCCGCTTGGATCATGTACCAGTTGGCAAATCCCTTGAGCCCGCGCCCCTCGTAGTAGTCGGCGAAGGTCATGTAGAGATAGGCCGAGTAGAGCTCCTTGTTGATCTGGGTGTTCAGGATGTCTCCGACCTGCGGTGCGAGAGCCATGGCACGTCCTTTCCTTGAAGATGAAGCGGCATGTGCCGCCTTACGAAGCGCATACGGATGATACTACCTGTCTTGTCTGCGGGCGTCACCAGGCGCCACGCCTTGGTGGGTCAGCGGGCATGCGGGGGCTTGATCTCGCCCGACTTGTGGTGCCGACGGCAGACGCTCACATAGGAGTCGTTGCCGCCTATCTGCACCTGGCTTCCCTCCGTGACCATCTTCCCGTTCGCGTCGAAGCGGGCGACGCAGGTGGCGGCCCGTCCGCACCAACAGACGGTCTTGATCTCCTCGATCACGTCGGCCCACGCCATGAGCCAGAGCGAGCCCTCGAAGAGCTTGCGCTGGAAGTCCGTGCGAAGCCCATAGCAGATGACCGGGACCTCCAGCTCGTCCACGATGTCAGTCAGACGGGCGACCTGATCCTTGGTGCAGAACTGCGCCTCGTCCACAATGACGCAATCATAGGAGCGCAGCTCGGCGTCGGTCATCTCCATGAGGTGGTCGACCGAGACGCATGGCTGCGAGAGCCCGATGCGCGAGGCCATGATGCCGGCGCCGTCACGATCGTCAAGCGAGGGCTTAACGAGCAGCGCCTGCTGGTTCTTCTCCTGGTAGTTATAGGCGACCATCAGCGCGTTTGCCGTCTTCGAGCTGCCCATCGATCCGTAACGGAAGTACAGCTTTGCCATCGGTATCCCCCACCTGTCACCCTGCGACGCCAGGTCGCCCCATCGGTCCCTCACGATGGTAGCGCATGGCGCGGGCTTGCCGCCGGGTCCGGCGCATGCGGCACGAGCGACTGCCTGCCTCAGACGACCTCCGAGACGAAAAGACAACTTCCCATGAACGCGCTTGTAGCGCGACAGGGCCTATGCGACCGTGGAGATCGACGCGCTCAGAGCGCCTGAGCGCCCCTGGCACTCGTGTGATGGGCAGATACACCATCTGCACGCCCAGAGGGGCACAGATCGGCTCTCATGAGTTCTTGCAGGTAGAAGGCGCGTATTCCATAAGGTGAGAGATGCCATTCTTCCATGGTGGAGAACTGGCATTCCTAAAGAAGCAGGTAAATGCCGGTAAAGAAGGGACACCATTCGCCACGCGGCGGAAAAGGCACCCCTCAGCCACCGATGTCTAGCTTGGCGTTTGTGAGACCCACAGAGCCCCCTTGATTAGGATTCGTCTAAAAAAGCGGCCGGTTAGGGTGCGGAGGACCAGCATTTCTCCAGTTGATGCATCAAAATTAGTAATAATATCGCTATAACCGGCCGCTTTTTCAAGAACCCGTGTTCCGATGGGGGCGGCAGGCGCCCGTCACTGCGACATCTGGTCCTCCTGTCACATGTTCGCCATCGCGCCGCGTGGTCCGGCCAAGACCCAGCATCAGCAGGACACCTCGCGCGCGACCACCACATGCTCAACAAGCTGAAGACTTCTAGGCTTGTAGTCTCCCTTGTGAACGATCGGGGCTTTTACGCTGCCTTCAGGTCTGCGTCCTAGGATGGGATCAACCCCAAGCGAAGGGAGTCCCGACAATGGCAGACACCTGTTCCATGAAGCGCATGACTGGCAGCCTTTGGACCGTACCGCTGGCCCTCACGTTGGCCATCACCGGATGCGGAGGCATCGCTTCGACTGACGCGGTAAGTGACACCGCTGACGACACGACGGCATCGGCCGATGGGTCGGCCAGCACCGAGCGCGAGACGATCTCTGATGACACCGACAATGGGCACGCCATCGCCGTCAGCGGTGAGGAGGCGTCCTACACGGCCGTCGACGTCACCAAGACCGGAGAGGCTGATGGCGACGAGGCGGACTTCTACGGCACCAATGCCGCCGTCTATGCCGAGGAAGGCGCCACGCTTAACCTCGACAACATAACGGTGACCACCGATGGCACCCATGCCAATGCGGTTTTCAGCTATGGCGAGGGCACCACCGTCGCCATCTCCGACTCCACGATCGAGACCAGTGGCAACTGCTCGGGCGGCGTCATGGTCACTGGCGGTGGCACGCTTTCGGCAGCCGACCTCACTGTGCACACCACGGGCAACTCCTCGGCGGCCATTCGTTCCGACCGCGGTGGGGGAACCCAGACCGTGACTGGCGGAACCTACACAACCGACGGCACGGGTTCCCCGGTCGTCTACTCGACCGCCGACGTCACCGTGAGCGATGCCACCCTCGAGTCGACCGCGTCGCAGGGCATCGTCGTCGAGGGGAAGAATTCCGTCACGCTGAACGACGTGGACCTCACGGCAGCCAACACCACCAAGAACAGCGACAAATCCGACTACTACCAGGCCGTCATGATCTACCAGTCCATGTCGGGCGACGCCGCCGAGGGCGAAGCCACCTTCACGATGAACGGCGGAAACCTGACCAACACCAACGGGGACGTGTTCTTTGTCAACAACACCGTGGCGACCGTCAGTCTGACCGACGCGAGCGTCACCAACGAGGACGCCGAGGGCGTACTGCTACGTGCGGCGGCGGCCGGCTGGGGCAGCGAGGGCTCCAATGGCGGGCATGTGACGCTTAACCTTGCACAGGAGGCCATCGAGGGTGATCTCGTGGTCGACAGCGTCTCGGAGCTGAACGCCTACCTGACCGATGGCACCACCTACACAGGCGCCATCAACACAGCCAACGAA
>JAWRIT010000110.1:0-3481 GCA_040268355.1 Atopobiaceae bacterium
CCGGCGAGTGTCACTCGCGCTCGACCTCACGACCCGCTGGTGACGAGGGTGGTCAGCGCGCCGATCTCGTCGTCCCAGGCGTCGGAGATGATCGTCACCTGCGAGAGGTCGAGCGTCTGCACCGCCGACACCTGATGGAACTTGCTGCTGTCCGCCAGCACGAAGGTCTGCTGCGACCGGGTGGCCACCGCCTGCTTCTTGTTCGACTCCATCAGGCTCGGCGTGGTGATGCCGAACTGCGTGTCGATGCCGTTGGCCCCCAAAAACGCCTTCGAGAACACGCATCGCGAGATGCCCACCTCGGTGAGTGGTCCCGACAGCGACGAGATGTCGGGGTTGAAGTCGCCACCCAGAAGGACGATGTGCGCCCGGATGGGCGAGCTCGCCAGCCGAACGACGTCGGTGTTGCTGGTCACGATGTCGATGTCGCGCTCAAGCAGGTGTGCGAGCAGGGCCGTGCAGGTGGTTCCCGAGTCGACGTAGATGGAGTCGCCGTCGGCTACCTCCGCCGCGGCACGCTCGGCGATCGCCTCCTTCTCCCGTGTATGCAGGGACGCCTTGACGGAGGTCGGCGTCTCAGACGCGAAGCCGGCGGCCTTGATCGCTCCGCCCTGCAGGTGCTCGACCTTGCCGGCACGCTCCAGCTCCTTGATGTCGCGTCTGATCGTGGAGGAGGAGACCTCCGGGATCAGCTCGCAGAGCTCGTCGATGCGCAGGAGCTCTCGGTTCTCGAGCAACTCGAGGATACGCTGCTGACGTTCATAGGGAATCATCGCTCACCTGGCCTTCGTGCGTGAGGGGTCGTCGCGGGGGATGCCCTTTTGGGGACGATCCGCGCTGCCCAAGTATACGTGCGGCACCATGGCCCCCGTTCCCGTGCGCCCACCAATTCTCACAAATATTGGAAGAGCTGAAACCAGGTGAAAACACATGAAGTGAAATGGAAAATCCTGCTTGTATTTTAAAAAAGTCTGGAATACAATGAAAACAGATGGAATACAATACCTACGGATGAAAAGGACTGCCATGAAACGTGCGACGCGCATCAACTCCTTCCTCCCTCACTTCGACCATGACGTCCTCAAAGTCCTTCCCGAGTTCTCTCGCATCGGCCTCACGCACGTTGACCTCAACTATCCCGAGCACACCGACGGCATTCCGGCCGAGCGCATGCGCGCCGCCCTCGACGAGGCCAACCTCAAGGCCAACGGTGTTGCTCTGCGCTTCCGTGGCGACACCTACCTCAAGGGCGAGCTCGGCAACGCCGACCCGGCGATCGCCGCCCAGGCGCTGCAGCTCTGCAAGGACGCCTGCGACTACTGCCGTGCCATCGGCGGGCGCGTGGTCACCATCTGGCTTGGCTTTGACGGTTTTGACTACTCCTTCCAGATTCGCTACGCACAGGTGTGGGAGCAACAGCGCCGCGCTTTCCAAGAGATCTGCGATTATGCTCCCGACCTGCAGATCTCCATCGAGTACAAGCCCTTCGAGGAGCGCAGCCACGCCTTCATCGACAGCTTCGGCACCGTTTTTGCCATGATCCTGGACGCAGAGCGGCCCAACCTCGGTGCCACGCTGGACTTCTGCCACATGCTCATGAAGCACGACAATCCCGCCATGGCCGCAGACATCCTCGGCGCGCGCGGCAAGCTCTTTGGCATCCACCTCAACGACGGCTACGGACGCAAGGACGACGGCCTCATGATCGGGACCGCCAACCTGACCAAGACCCTCGAGTTCCTTTACTACGTGCGCAAGCACGACTACCAGAACGCCATCTACTTTGACACCTTCCCCATTCGCGAGCAGGGCATCGCCGAGGCGGAGCGCAACGTGGCCATGCTCACCCGTCTCGAGCAGGTCATCGACGAGCTGGGCATGGACTATCTCGACGAACAGGTCGCGAAGAACGACGGGCTCGTCTGCTCCGACATCGTCCTCGCGGCCTTGGGAGGTGGTGCCCGGTAGGTGAGCGCGCAAGGATCGTGCCGTTCGGAATAAGGCCCATGCATGATGAGGTCGGCAGTGCTCTGGCCTCGGTAAGGAGGACATCATGGCAGCACGTGATTGGGACGCATTGGCACACGACATACTGGAGGCGGTGGGAGGCCCCGAGAACGTCACAGGCATGACGCACTGCGCGACCCGCCTGCGCCTCAACCTGCGCGACGATTCCGTCGTGCAAGACGAGCAGGTCAAGGCCATCGACGGTGTGGTCAACGTCGCCCGCGCCGCCGGACAGTACCAGCTGCTCGTGGGCATCGAGGTGCCCAAGCTCTACGAGCGCTTCGAGACCTTGGTGAAGGGTTCGGGCAAGGCCGAGTTGGACACTCAGGTTCCGGCGGGCGACCAGAGCCTCATGAATCGCGTCTTCGCCACCATTTCCGGCATCTTTGCGCCGCTGCTGGCACCGCTTGCGGGTTCGGGAGTCCTGCGCGGCCTCATCATCCTCATGACCCAGGCTGGGATTCTCGTCGAGGGAAGCTCGACCTACGTCATCCTCTTCTCGGCGGCGAGCGCGGTGTTCTACCTGCTGCCCGTACTGCTGCTCATCTCAACGGCCAGGCGCTTCGACGCCGATCCCTATATCGCGGCCCTCATCGGCGGCGCGCTCATCTACCCGGACTTCGTGGCGCTCATGGGCGACACGGGCAACGGGGCGATGGCCGACTTCTTTGGCATCCCCGTGGTGCTCATGGGGTACAGCTCCACCGTCGTTCCGGCCATTCTGGCAGGCCTCGCCTACAGCTGGCTGTACCGCTTCCTTGACACCCATGTGAGCGAGAACTTGAAGCTTGTGGTGCCTCCCCTGGTGAGCCTGGTGGTGATGGTGCCGTTGACGATGATCGCCATCGGCCCGCTCGCGGTCTACGGCGGCGAGATGGTGGCCAACGTGGTCAACTGGGCCATCAACGCCTCCGGGCTGCTCACGGGCATCCTGGTGGGAGGAGGCTGGGCCGTGCTCGTGTCCTTCGGCATCCACTGGGCCGTCAACCCCATCATGATCAACAACATCGCCGAGGTCGGCCTCGACTTCATCTGCCCGCTGACCTTCGCCTGCAACTTCGCGGTCATCGGCGTGGCGCTGGGCGTGTTCTTCAAGGCCAAGGACCCCGAGATCAAGTCCTTCTCCCTGACCGGCGTGGTGACCATCGTGCTGTCCGCCATCATCGAGCCCACGCTGTTCGGCCTGCTCGTTAACAACAAGAAGCTTTTCCTGGCCCAGATCATCGGAGGAGCCGTGGGTGGGGCCTACCTGGGCATCATGCACGTGGCGACGAGCGCCTTCGTCTTTGGCTCCGTGGTGACTTTCCCGGCCTTCCTGACCGGCGACACGATGAACTTCGTCAACGCCATGATCGGGCTCGGGATCTCCACGGTGGTGGGCGCTGCCCTGGGGTACCTGTTCTGCGACAGGGACGAGAAGCTCGCCTAGGGCTCCGAAGGCGAGACGCGGCTCCTGGTGCGGGCGCCCGGGGCC
>JAWRIT010000111.1:0-21623 GCA_040268355.1 Atopobiaceae bacterium
GGGGCGGTCAGGCATCAGTTCCGGCCGCTCGCCGTTCGTGACGACAGAGGAGCAGGGTAGGACGCGGGGCTACTTCCCTGACGGCTCCACATCGAGCTTCGGCTTAGTGAAGAAGAGGACCGCCACTATGACCGCTGCCCCTATGAGCATGTCGAGGGCGTACCAAAGCTTGCCGACGGTGACGCCACCGATGGCCACGATGCCACCAAAGGCCACGAGAGATTCGACGCCCTGCAGCATGCCGAGCGCACCGGCGACCGCCGTGCCTATGCAGATGGCGACGAGCGTGCGCCTGAAGTCCTTGCCGGCGAAGGGGATGGCTCCCTCGGTGATGCCTCCCAGCGACAGGCACAGTGCGGTAATGCCCAGCTGGCGATCGGCGTCATCGTAGCGATCACGGAGCAGGAAGCTGGCAAGGCCCATGCCCAGGGGAGGCACGGCGCAGCACAGGCGGAACGCGCCGTTGGGCCCATAGATGCCCTCGGCCATCAGTGCCAGCGTAAAGGCCGTCGCCGCCTTGCTGCAGGGACCACCCATGTCCACGGCTGCCAGGATGCCGATGGCAACGCCGAGGAGGGCGATGTTGGTGTCGGAGAGCCCGTTGAGCAGGCCGACCATGACCTGGACGAAACCGTTGAGCGGATGCACGAGAACGTATACGTACACCAGGCCGAGGACGGTCGTCGTAATGACGGGGATGAAGAAGGTGGGCATCAGTGGTTGGAACTGCGGTGGGATCTTCCACGACTTGGTCCACTTGACAAAGTAGCCCACCATGAAGCCCATGATGATGGCGCCGATGAAGCCGGTGGAGATCTGCTGGCCGCCCATGGGGTTGTTGGCGGCGTAGCCCAGGATGAAACCAGGGGCCAAGGCAGGCTTGCTCCCGATGGAGTAGGCGATGTAGGCGCAGATGACAGGGACCATCATGGCAAAGCCAGCCTGGCCCAAATCGTAGAGGTTCTGGAAGAACTGGTTGCTGGGAGTGATCGCACCGTCCTCGATGGTGCCGGTGATCAAGGTAAACGAGAAGAGCATGCCACCAGCGATGATGACCGGCAAAAAGTACGAGATGCCGGTGTTGAAAGACTTAAAGAGCTCCTTGCCGATCCCCTTCATCGTGCCATCGCCTCCGCCCTGTCGATGATCTCCTTGATGTTCTTGATGGCTTCGGTGGGGTTGACCTCGATGACCTTGCCCTCGTCCTTCTTCTCGTCGAAGCGCTCCTCCATCTCGATCCCGATGGCGACGGCGAGGAGCACGACGTCGGCACTGTCGATGTCCTCCTGCTCGATCTCGTCGTCGATCCCCATGCCACCCTGGGTCTCGATCATGATGTCAATGCCACGGCTCTCGCATTCGTTCTTGATGGCCTCCTGGGCCATGTAGGTGTGGGCGATACCGGCGGTGCACGCACAGACTGCGACGATCTTCATGGTTGAATCTCCTCTTCGATCTCTTTGAGCAGTGCAAAAATGGCCTCTTGGCTCTGCGCCTCGTCCAGGCGCCTGCGGAAGGACTCGTGGATAAGGCTTCTGCTCAGTGCGGCGATGATCTGGAGATGCAACCGGGCGTTTTTGCCGCTGGCGTCATGGGGGACGCCAATCATGAACAGCTGGGTCGCAAACTCGTTCTCGTCGCCCCACTGAACTGGCTCCTTCAGCCGCGCGTAGATCACGAAGGGCTTGTTCGCGGCTGTGGACTTCGCGTGGGGCATGGCGGTGCCGAAGCCTATGAAGGTAGCGATGGCGGCCTCCCGAGCAAAGACGTCCTCCTGATACTTCTCCGCGTCATCCACGTTGGGATTGGCCAGATGGCTCAGATATGAGATCACGTGTCCCTTGTTCTCGAAGGTCTGGTCCATCAGAACTATCAGGTCCTTGTCAAACACGTGCGCTACTCCTTTCGAATCGAGCATTGCCTTTGGACGATGACTCTATTGTTCGCCGGCAAGGGGGAGACGACCAGAGGGGCTATTGCATCAGTGAATGTCGCAATCGGGAAGCCCTTGTCGCAATCTACGAGAGCTCTTGGATCACGTTGCACAGATTGGGCCACGTGGGCAGATCAACCAAGCTCTGGACGAGCTTGGGACTCACGATGAGCCTACTTGCCATCTTGAAGAAGAGGCGCAGCTCCTCATCTCCACCCTCTTTCATGGAGGCAAGCAGCACGAGCCGCGCCTCTCCGTCCCCCCAGGCAACAGGGTGGTCGAGCAGGGCGATGGCAACGAAGCTCTCGGGGCCTACGAGTCGGTATGGATGGGGGATGGCCACCCCGTTGCCAAAGTAGGTGCTGCCCATCCGTTCGCGTTCGAGCACCATGTCATAGAGGTCGCAGAACTCGCCCTTCACCAAGGTGACCTTGTTACAGAGGTCCTTCAGTACCGCTTCCATGCTGCCGCCCTTGAGATGGGGGAAGAAGAGCGCCGGGCTCAGCAGACCAAGCATCCGCCGCTGTCTGTCCTGCGCGAGATACTGGTGGAACACGTCGCCTGAGGCGTCGGTAAAGCGGCGCTTGATCTGAATGATGGGGACGGGAACGACCTCGTCGATCTGAACGGTCGACAGGACGTAGTCGATGGTCTTGAAGTCGACATCGTCGAGGCGGTGGCTCTCGTGAACGTAGATCCGGTTGATTCGGGTGCCAAAGCGCTCTTTGAGCTGGTATTCAAGCATCTGGGCAGACCCGCGCCCCGTCCCGCAGACGACAAGGACGTTGACCCGCTGCTGCGTCTTCTTTGCATAGCGTTCCAGCGCTATGTTGAGGTACAGCGCAAGGTAGGCAATTTCTCCAGAGGGGAGGGGCCTGTCGCCCATTCCCTTGAGATGCTGGCCAACCACCGTGGCTATCTCGTATGCGAGCGGGTAGTTCTCCCGGATGTCCGTGTACTCCGGGTTGTCCCACGTCAGGTTGAACATCAATCGAAGACGAAGCGGAATCATGTGCATGCAGAGCATCGCGATGAGCTCGAAGTCGGACCGCAGGTCGATGTGGTACTTCTCGTTGATCTCGTCGAGCATCGCCAGGACCATCTCGTAGAGCTCCGCATCGATGACGGTGTTGTCGTCTTGCGAGACGGTCTTCTTGCTCACCAGGTGGGCGAGGATATAGTCAACCTCCTTCTCACCGAGGCTGATGTGATGCTCCTGCTCCAGCCCAAAGACGACGTCCTTCACAACGCGCTCGTCCTTGGGGTCAATATAGCTCCGACACGAGGACAGGTAGCTCTTGCCGAGGGTGTGTCCGTCCCGAAGGCGCCCCATCATCACGTGCAGGTGAATCGTAAGGCTGTGAAAGGCCAGCTCAGAGAGCCTATAGTCGTGTGTTCTCAGGGCGCTTTGGAGCAGGCGTCCCACCAGCATGAGCGATGCGTCCTGCTGCGCGATACGCTTGACGGTCGTCTGCTTTTCGATGCGGGCCAAGGCTCGACGCACGTCCTGCTCTTCTCCGTCCACGAACATGCCGCCGTACGGCCGAGACTCGAGCGTCAAATTGGATTTGGCGAGCTGCCTGCGGACCCTCCTGATATCGCCCTGCATGGTGGAACGGCTCACGTAGAACTCTTTGCAGAGGTCATCCATCCGTATGGGCTCGCCTGCGCTCAAAAGGCGCAGCGCCACCTGCATGACCCTGCTGTCCGCGTCATCTTCGCATGTATTGTCCGAGTTGAGCTCGTCCAAAAATGACCGGAACGCCGCATCGTCCGACACCACGAGCTTCATGCCACGTCTCGGCTTCGAGGCGATTTCCGCGCCGTGTCGCGCGAGCACGTCATTGATGGCCGTTATGTCACTGTAGATGGTCCTCTTTGAGACGTGGGCCTCACAGGCGAGCTCTTCGGTGGTGATGTACTCATGTCTTGACAAGCAGTTCAGAATAATCTGGGTTCTTCTCGGGTAACCCATCTCTTCCTCGCGCCTCCAGCTGAGCTCATAACGCCACTTACCATTAGCTCAAAAAATGGGCGGGTCCTCCATCCATAATTCTGCAGCATTCAATCGTGCAACGTCCGTCCGAGGGCGGTGGCGTTAGCACTAAGAACGAGCAAGACGCAGCGCCCGCCCGCTACAACAGGGACTCCACACTGGCCAGGCGTGTCATTGTCTCCAGCAGGGACCTCGGATAATCGCCCGTTCGGCGAGTTGCTCAATCCAACGGTTTATGGCCCTATGCGCGTCGGATGCTCATTCGAGGCGTTGCCTATCTCCATCGACCATATTGACAGCAATATATTTAGCAATTAATATAACGCTATAAAGTGCGCTATATAAAGGAGAAGACATGCTCACCAGCGATATTGTGCCCATCACGGTCTTCAACCGCGGTGGCGCCGCGGGGGTGTTCGAGACCTTGCAAGGTGGCCCCAAGGTGGTCGTCAGGAACAACGTGCCCGTCGCCGTCGTGATTAGCCCTGCAACCTATGACGAGATGGCGCTGCGCATCCACCAGCTGGAGCTCGAGCTCAACGCCCGCGAGGGGAGGGGCGGGCTCTCCACACTGCGCAGGATGGCCGACGAGCTCGGCATCACCGAGGCCGACCTTGAGGCCGCGGAGGATGACGAGATTGAATAGCCGCTTCCTGCCCGAGAACGTCATTGCCCTCGACGAGGTCGCTGACGATCTCCGATCCCTCGACAAGTCCCAGAGGGCGCAGGTCATCAAGGCGGTCGCGAGGGTGGCGAGAACCCCAAGGCCCAAGCCCGACGGCTATGGCACGCCGCTTCGCGGCAGCCTCGCCGGCTTCTGCAAGATCAAGCTGAGGCGGGCGGGCATCAGGGTGGTGTACCAGTATCTGGAAACGGTCGACGGCATGCTACTCGTGGTGGTCGGCATGCGAGCGGATGGCGAGGTGTACGACATGGCCGAGCGTCGCGTCCGCAGGCATCCGGAGGTGTTCGGGTCCTAGCTTCTGCCGACCTGTGGGTCTTGCCGAGGTCCAGCCCTTACCTCGCTGAGTTTCTCGCTGCTTAACACGTTTGCGATGTGTTCGAGTTTGGCGCCTCGCGTGTCGTCCAATGCCTCAACAAGTTGCGTGAGTTTCGAAACGTCGGCGACGGAGATGTGAAGCTGGCATCGCGTCCTCTTTTCCCGGGGATTGGCAATGTTGACCTCCTTAGCCTCAAGGAATCACTCTGCAGGCAGAGGCTCACCGTGTTTCACGACTACAGGGCCCCATCGCCCCTCGGCCCTGCACGAGACGAGGGCGCGTGGCGCATGGCCTCGACCCAGCGCGTACCCCGCCCCAGCCTCGGCCCCTTGACATTCAAAAGTTAGTAGCTTATAACTTAAGCGACCGATTTTAAAATAATGGTCGCTTACGTCGTGCGGCAGCGAGGTGTGCCATGCCAAGGATATTCTCCGACAGAGAGCGTGAGGAAAAGCGCGTGCTGATGTTTGGCGCAGGGCTGGAGCTGATAAAGAGGCACGGATACACCCATGCCTCCGTGGAGAAGATAGCCAAGGCGGCAGGGCTTGGAAAGAGCACGTTCTACAACTTCTTCTCGTCCAAAGAGGACTTCATGGCGCAGCTCATAGAGTACGTCCGAACGGTGTTTCGGCAGCAGGTCGACGACGCGCGCAACAAGGAGGGAATGCTGTCGAAAGACGCCCTAAAGCGAATACTGCGTTCGATCATCTATGACGAAAACAGCGTGTACCAATACCTCTCCTCGGAGGAGAAGCGAAAGATCCTGCAGTCACAGCAAGGCGGCCTCTCGCCCGACCTTGACGAGGAGACGCAGGTATTGAAGTGGCTGTTTTCGCGGTGCGAGGGAGTGCGCAGCAATCTTGCCTATGCGGAGATATCCAACCTGCTGAAGCTGCTTGCCGCGGCGTCCGGAGACCGAGAGATCTTCCACGCCGAGGGCTACGAGCGAATGATGGATGACCTGTACGCGTTGCTGTTCGAGAAGGTGTTCGAATGAGGCAGAAGAAGCAGGGGATGGCGCGGCTCCTGGAGCTTGCGGGCACAAAGAGGGGTCCTCTGGGCGCGGCTTGCGTGCTGTCCGTGCTGTCGAGCGCATGTCGCATGGTGCCCTATGTCGCCATCTATCGAATACTGCGGCTCATCGTGCTGCGTTACTCGGACGGCATCCACCTGCACACACATGACGCTCTGCTGCTTGCGGGGGCGGCGGCGCTTGGGGCGGTAGGCTATGGCATCTGCGCGTACTGCTCGTCGCAGCTCTCGCACGGCGCCGCGTTCGACATCCTCTACGAGCTTCGCGTGAAGATGATGTCCAAGATGGGCCGAATATCCCCTGGGTATTACGCCGCATCGACGCAGGGGGCGTTGAAGAAGCTGCTCATGGAGGACGTCGAGCAGCTTGAGGGGTTTATCGCCCACAGCCTCTGCGAGATAGCTGCGGCGGTCACGGTGCCCGTGTTCACGATGATCGTGCTGTTTGCCACCGACTGGCGCCTCGCGCTCGCCTCGCTCGTTCCAGTGCTGGTGTCGCTGCTCATCCTTGCCGCCGCGCTCATGAAGAAGGATGGCGCGGCATTGCAGAAGAAGATGGCGGACGCAAAGGCGGTCATGGAGGGCACGATAGTCGAGTATGTTCACGGTATGCCCGTGCTGAAGATATTCGGGCAGACGAACGCGGCCTTCTCGAGGTTCGAAGATGACAACCGCGCCTTTGCGGAAGCCGTGCGCGAGACCGCCCACTACAACGCGAACGGCATGGGGCTGTACTACGCCTTCTTTGGTGCTCAGGTGCTCTTCCTGCTACCTGCGTCGGCGCTCGTGCTCGCGAACAGCGCGAACTTCGCTGCCGATGCGACCGTCGTGCTGTTCTTCCTCGTCGTGTGCGCGGGCTTGAAGGAGCCGCTTGAGAACATGATGACCCTCGCGATAGACGGGACAAAGATCAACCAGGCCATCGCGCGGATAGACGAGCTCCTGGAGCAGCCCGAGATACACGTGAGCGGCGAAAGAGGGCATCTTACGGGCTCGGATATCGAATTTGACCATGTCGTCTTCAGCTATACCGAGCATGATGAGCCTGCGATAAGGGACATGAGCTTTCGGCTTGAGGCCGGCACAATGAATGCGCTCGTGGGACCTTCGGGTGGCGGAAAGTCGACGGTCGCAAAGCTGCTGATGCACTTCTATGAGATCAACGACGGTAGCATACGAATTGGCGGTACGGACATACGGACCATCGAGTGGAGCGAGCTTGTGGACCATGTCGCGTATGTGTTCCAAGACTCGTTTCTGCTCAACGACACCATAGCCAACAACATACGGCTCGGAAACGAGTTTGCGACTATCGAACAGGTGCGGGCTGCCGCAAAGGCCGCGAACATCGCGGAGCTCATCGAAGGCCTGCCCAAGGGATATGACACGATCGTCGGCCACCAGACGAAGCTCTCGGGTGGCGAGATACAGCGGATAGCCATCGCCCGCGCAATATTGAAGGACGCCCCCATCGTCGTGCTTGACGAGGCGACGGCGTATGCGGACGCAGAAAGCGAAGCGAAGATACAGGAGGCGTTCTCGCGACTGTCGGCAGGGAAGACCGTGCTGATGATAGCGCACAGGCTCAAAAGCATCGAGAACGCGGACACCATTCTCGTCGTCGACCAAGGGCGACTCGCTGGTGCCGGCAGGCATGCCGAGCTCATGGAGGGCTGCCCGCTGTACCGCGAGATGATTCATGCCAACGAGCGGCGTGACAGTTGGGCCATGCGCAAAAAGGCAGGTGAGGCGGTATGAGGCCAGAGACGAGACGGCGCATGGGCGAGTGGTACGACACGATAACCTACGGCGAGCGGCGACGCTATAGCGGCTTTGTCGCATGGTTGTACTTTGACAGCCTGTTTGCGTCGATACCGTATTCGGTGCTCATGGTCGCGGTCTACGTCATATTGGAGCCGATCATCGGAGGCGATGGGAGCCTCGACGTCACGTCTCCGCTCTGGGTCATGACGGGCGTGTTGCTTGTGCAGACGATCCTGTATGCCCTCATCCGACGGAAGTCCTATCTTGACGTGTGCGTTGGGCACTCCCAGGCGCAGCTGAAAGAGAAGCTGCGCATCGGCGACAGGCTCAAGAAGCTGTCGATGGGCTTCTACGCGTCGCATGATGCGGGCTCGCTTTCCACGCTGCTGGTGCGTGATTACGAGGAGATAGAGAACCTCTCGACCATGATGGTCGCCAACGTCTCGGTCATCGGCCTGAGGCTCGTGCTCTCGCTCATCGTGCTGTCGGCGTTTGACCTGCGGATGGCAATGGCCATGTTTCTCGTCATACCGCTTGCCGTGCCCTTTGCCCTGCTCAGCTACAAGCGGCTCACTCGTGAGAGTGCGGAGCATCTGGCTTCGCAGGAGGAGGCCGCCTCCTCCATACTCGAATATGTCGGCGGCATCACCACCCTGCAGGCATATGGGCGCGCCGGTGAGGCGTTCGACAAGTTGCAGGAACGGTTTGCCAGACTGCGCGACGCCTCCAAACGGCAGGAGAAGGCAGGCGGGCCCGTGTCCATGTTTGGACGGGCGCTCATAGTTCTTGGCATCGCGGTCGTGATCGGGTTTGGCGCGCACCTCTATCTGAGCGATCAGATCACGGCGTTCTTCTACATCATGTGCATACTCGCCGCCCTGCAGGTATACGACCCAATCGTGCAGCTCTTTGTGCTGATCATCAGCATGGCACGCACCAACCAATGCGTCCGCAGGATCGTGAGTCTGAAGAAGGAGGAGGGCCTTGTGGTGCGCGAGCCCGTGCAGGCTTCCGACGCCTCGGACGTCGTGTTTGATGACGTGCGGTTCTCCTATGACGGGAAGACGGAAGTCCTGAAGGGCGTCTCGTTCTCTGCCGCGCCGGGAACGCTGACCGCGTTGGTCGGCAGCTCCGGCTCAGGAAAGACGACGATACTGCGGCTCATCGCAAGGTTCTTCGATGTGGATGGCGGGGCCGTCGCGATAGGCGGCGTGCCTGTGACCAACATGGAGCAGGAACGGCTTCTGTCAAAGATAAGCATGGTGTTTCAGGACGTGTACCTGTTTCACGACACGATAGAGGCGAATATCCGTATGGCAAAGCCCGACGCTTCTGTTGCGGAGATCGAGCGGGCGGCACAATCCGCCGCCTGCCACGAGTTCGTCTCGAAGCTCCCTGATGGGTACGACACGGTGGTCGGGGAGGGCGGCTCGACGCTTTCGGGCGGTGAGAGACAGCGCATCTCCATCGCTCGCGCGATCCTTTCCGATGCGCCGATAGTGCTGCTTGACGAAGCGACCGCGAGCCTTGATCCCGGCAACGAGATCCTGATTCAGGGCGCAATCGACAAGCTCGTGAAGGACCGCACGGTGATCGTCATCGCCCATCGTCTGCGCTCGACGATGGACGCGGACAACATACTCGTCTTGGACAACGGAGGCATTGCCGAGCAAGGGACCCATGCGGACCTTCTGCGGCTGGGCGGCAGGTACGCCGCCCTCTGGAAGGAGCAGCAAAAGGCGGGGAATTGGAGGTTGCACGCGTAGGCGTCTCGCTGTCAGGCCCCATCTTTGCCCCTCCGTCGAAGCGCCTCGTACCACCGAGCAGATCTTGGCCCACTGCCTGGGCACCTTGGGCACGGGCCGCACCTTGAAGAGGTGGCGCACTTCCTGCGATCGCCGAGCGTCAGCCAAGCTCCGGGTAGCGCGAGACAAGGGTGTGGAGCGCGCCGATGAGGCTGCCCTCGCGCGGAAGCGCGCAGATGCCCACCTCAGTGCGGGGGATGTCATCATGCACAAGGCCCCTGATGCGGACAAGCTCCTCCTGCACCAACTGGAGAATGAGGGGCTGTCGGACGATGCTCCCACCGAGGAGGAACCGGTCAGGATCGAGGATACAGCTCACGTCGTAGACCATATAGGCGATGTAGTCGGTCATGTCTTTGAGACCGGCGAGCGCGTAGTCGTTGCCTGCCTCGATCATCTGGAAGACCTTCTTGCCGTCGAGCAGGTGCCGCTTCATGCCCGTACGTTTGCTCACGTAGTCGATGAGGCTGGGGATCGAGCCACGGAAGGTCCAGCCGCTCTCCTCGTAGCTGCGCATCGACGGGCGCTCCATGACGTAGGAGAACTCGCCGGCAAAGCAGTTCGCGCCATCCCACACGCGCCCGCCCATGACGATGCCGCCGCCGATGCCCGAGCCCAGCAGCATGACCACGCCGCATTCGCAGCCCTTCAGGTTGCCCTTCCAATATTCGGCGGCCGCGGCCGCCTTACCGTCGTTGACGACGACCGTCGGCAGCTCGGCGACATGCGCGCGGATCTCGTCTGCGACGTTGCGACCCCGGTTGTACGTGAGCGCCCCGGGGGTGATGACGAGCCCGCTCGCGCTGTCGATGCGGCCGGGCAGGCTCAGTGCGATGCCGTCGACGCGGCCGGCGTAGTTGCGATAGGCCTCGCTCACGATGCCGAGGAACTCGTCAAAGGTGGCGGTCGCCCCATCGGGCGTGGGTCGCCTGCCCTCCTCGAGGATCGTCGCGTCGCTGCTCATCAGCGCGTACTTGATGGTCGTGCCGCTTGCATCAAAGACGAGCTTTTCCATCTTGGCTCCTTTGTCGGACTGGGAGGGGGTTGCGTCTCGGTCTCGGGCGTGGTCTCGGGCGTGGTCGGGTCGCATCAGGCGACGAAAACGACGATACAGGTGTACACCACCAGGGTGATCACGAGGTAGAGGGGGATGAAGGCGCTGGCGAAGGAGGCGTCCCCGTCACGCTTGTAGAGGGGGGAGATGATGGGCACGAGCCCCGCCCCCGTGGGTGACATGAAGTAGATGAGTACGCCCATCATGAAGAGCTTGTCGGCCATGAGCGAGGGGAACAGGAGGAAGAAGGCACCGATTACCAGACCGTAGAAGACCGCCTTCACGAGGGCGAGCTTGGCTAGGGGTGCGACCGTGGACTTGTCGATGTTGAAGTCGTAGCCCAGGCAGAACAGGATCATGGGACCAATGGCCTGGGTGGCCTGGCCGACCGTGTTCGTGTACATCTCGCCGAAGGGGGAGGCCAGAAGGGCAAAGTAGGCTCCGGTGAAGTTCATGGTGAGGCCGGCGATGACGGCGATCACGAATGAGTTGGTGAAGATGTTCACCACCATGTCGCGGGGAGAGGCGCCCTTGGACCCCTCGCGCGCCACCAGGATGGGCACCACGATGAAGCAGATGGCGACGCCGGCCAGATCGAACAGTACCGTGTTCGACGACGGTCCCACGATGGAGGTGTAGAGCGGCAGGGCGACGCTGCCGCCCTCTATGGTCGTGAGCAGGTAGGGCGAGAAGTGCGCGTACTCCTTGCCGGTGAAGGGGGCGACGAGCCGGCCGAGGACGATCGCCACCAGAAACACGCCGAACACGAAGCCGATGACGGCGAGCTTGCTCGAGTCGATGACCGCCCCGCAGAGGATGTTGAAGATCATGATGGGGAAGAGCAAGGTGAACACGACGGCGTTGGCCCCAGCCTTCTGCTCGGGCGTCACCCATTCTCGACGGTGGGCAACCATGCCGAGCCCAAGCATGAAGAAGACGGGAAACAAGGTGGTGAGTGCCGCCATGGCTTCCTCCAATGCGGGACGGACGCCTGCTTGCACGCTCGAAGGAGCGATGCTCAAACCCGGCAATCGAAGGCGTCCGCGAGACGATGCTGGTGAACGGATCCCTTGCTGTCTTTCTACGGGCTATTCTACGGGTGGGCCCAATTGAACACAAATACCTACGCTGCATCGTATTCCATGCCCATACACTATGGAGCACCTGGCGATTTGCCGGGGCCTGAGGGTCGAAAAACACTGTATGGGTCTCCTTCGGCAAGGATGCTTCCATCTTCCCGGGCGAGGCGACAAGGCAAGAGGGACGGGCTTTGCGCATTGGCGAGAGGGCCTCTTGCTGCCTTAGTTACGTTTGCCAGTTTTGAAACACGTTTCAACTACGTGTGAGAGCGATACAATGGGGTAGAGAGGAGTGCCGATGAATGCCATAGAGCTCATGGACAGCAAAAGCTCGTCCTTCACGAAGACAGATCGTGCCATCTACGAGTCGGTGCGCAGGCTTCCAGACCGGTTTGCCACGCAGAGCCTCACAGAGATCTCCCAGCACACCGACTACAGCAAATCTGCGCTCACACGCTTTGCGCAACGCCTGGGCTACGACGGCTTCGTTGAGTTTCAGTATCACTTCGCGCGATCGCTCCAAGAAGCACAGGAGCGTGATGGCGCCCCGACCAGCGCCGAATCCTACGGACAGTTGCTCAAGGCAGTGGAGGAACAGGTAAGTTCGCATGTCCTTAGTGACCTCGTAAAACGTATGGAGGCATGTCGGCATGTCTACCTGATGGGCTACAACCTCTCGCGTGTCCCGGCCGAGGAGCTCGACGTCGCCCTGCGATTCACTCCGCACATTCTCGCCTCCTACGTGCAACCGGACTTTCCCCCACGTCTCTGTTCCGAGGACATGGTCATCGTCTACTCTGCCGTGAGTGGCGGCTCGTATGGCGCATTCATGCGCGAGGTGCGCAACAGCGCTGCCAACAAGCCCTTCATGGTGCTCGTCACCACCAACTTCAAGCATCCCCTGCGGCGCAATTTCGATCAGGTCATTGTCCTGCCCACCTTGTCGTTGTCTACAGCGAGCAGCGTGGTCCTCTCCGACACCTTTGCCTTCCTCATGTTCAATGACATGCTCACCGAGGCATCGTGTGCTGACCACGAGCGTCACGACAAGGATGCTGAAACAGATGAAACAAACTGAAATTTGAACTTGAGATTCAATTTATTCTGCGCTATAGTGTTCCCTACGATCGGAAGCGCTTTCCCAGCACGGCCACACGCCTGGCCAGCGAGTGGTCAACCGTCACGTCTTGAGGGAAGGGAACCATGGATCAGTTCATCGAGAAGCTGACTGCCATCTCTGGCAGGATCGCCCAAAACTGGATTATCCACGTCATCATGAACGCCTTCATGATGCTTCTGCCCGTCACCATGCTCGGATCGTTTGCGGCCCTGTTCAAGGGTATCGGCATCGAAGCCTATCAGGCCTTCATTGCCAGCACCGGCGCAATCGACGTCCTCAGCGTCATCTATCAGTGGACCACGGGCATGATCGGCGCCTACCTTGCCTTCCTGGTGGCCTATGCCTTCGCGCAGCATACCAAGTGCGCCCGCTCAGAGATGGCTGTGGGACTCACCTCGCTCGCTTGCTTTTTCATCTGTACGCCCTACATCATCCCTGAGGAGGCCGTTGCGCCGAGCACGCTGCCCACCACTTGGCTTGGGTCGCAGGGCATGTTCTCTGCCATCATCATCTCCTTTGTGGTGGGTGGCATCTACCTCGCTTGCCAGAAGGGGCACGTGGAGATCAGGCTCCCCGAGCAGGTGCCGCCCTTCATCTCGGCCCAGTTCTCCAGTCTGATTCCGGCGGCCATCTCCATGGTGCTCTTCGGTGTGATCTCCAAGGCTTTCGCGGGCACCTCCTTTGGCACCATCCACCAGCTCGTCTATACCGTCATAGCCCTGCCGCTGCAATCCGTCTCGTCCAACGTGTTTGGATATTGGATCCTCATGATCTTCCTGTACGGCCTGTGGTTCCTGGGAATCCATGGCGGAATGACCGTCGGCCCCATCATCATGATGCTCTTCATGCAGCTCCAGATGGAGAACCTCGCCGCCTTCCAAGCGGGCACCCCCATGCCGCACCTCTGCTCTGGCGACGCCCTCACCTTTGGCACTGGCTCCATTCCCATGCTGGTCGCCGCGCTCGTCGTGTGCAAGTCCGAACAAGGCAAGGCCGTAAGCCGCATGGCCGTGCTTCCCTCCCTCTTTGGCGTGGATGAGCCCGCCTACTTTGGCATGCCCATGATCCTCAACGCTACCTTCTTCATCCCTTGGGTGATCGGCGCTCCCACCATCTCGGTCTTCGGCACGCACCTGCTCAAGCTCGCGGGACTTTTGCCCTATGCCAACGGTACCGGTGCTTCGGCTGCCAACCTGCCCTTCTTTGTAGGCAACCTCATGAGCTACGGCACTTCCGGTCTCGTCTGGGGCTGTGTGATGTTCGCCCTCATCGTGGCCATGTACGTGCCCTTTGTGATGGCCTATGACAAGCTGTTGCTTGCTAACGAGGCAGAGGTGGCGCAGGCCTAGACAGTCCTTCGTCTCTGCGGGGTCTTCGGACCCCGCATCCTTTGGACTGGCTGGCGTCACATCAGGTCGGCTGCCGCTGCGTGCTCGCGACCGTCCTGCAAACGAGAAAGCGAGAGAGCAATGAAACTCTTGGCCCAGAGTGACGACTACGGCATCACCCGTGCGGTCTCGTGCGGCATCCTCCACGGCATCGAGCGCGGCATCGTGCGCAACACTGGTCTCTTCTCCAACATGCCCTGGAGCGCGGAGTGCGTCGAGATGATCCGGCCCCACCTCGACCAAATCGGTTTCGGCATTGACCTCAACGCCTCCACTGGCCCATCGGTGCTGGGATACGATCAAGTGCCCAAGCTGTGCCACGAGGATGGCTCGTTCTTCACCAGCCGCGAGAATCGTGCGCTTGACACCGAGGAGAACGGGTTTGATCACGTAGACCGTGACCAACTCTATGCGGAGTTTGACGCGCAGATCCATCGGTTTGTGGAACTGGTGGGAAAGCTGCCCGACTACGTCCACAACCACGCCTACGGCACCGATACGACCCTTGAGGTCTCACGTGAGCTAGCCGCCAAATACGAGCGGCCTTGGACCACAGGCATCCAGGAGCATGCGGAGTTGAAGTCGGCTGGTATGGGCTGGTATGGGTTTGGCCCTGCCGAGGAGCAGTTGACAAGTGACCTGGAGGCGTGGCTCATCGATGATAAGGGCGAGTTGCTGGCAAGCGGACGCGAATATGGGTACCTCGTTTGCCACTGCGGCTACGTTGACGCGGACCTCTTTGCCCTGAGCAGCTTCAACGTGTGTCGCGTGAAGGATTTGGAGGCGCTCTGCAGCCCGCGCGTGCGCCAATGGGTGGACGATAATGGCATAGAGCTCATTACGTTCCGTGACCTTGGTCGCGAATGGACTGAGCGATAGGTGACGAAGGGTCCAACGCGCATAAGAAACCGGGAGGGTGCCAAATGAGCTTTCCAGAGCATTTTCTGTGGGGTGGAGCGGTCTCGGCTGGTCAGTACGAAGGCGGCTGGGACGAGGGCGGCCGAGGTCCCTGTCGCATGGACTACACCACCGGAGGTACGCGAACGAGTCCCCGCCACATGACCTACATCGACGCAGCGGGGTCACCGGTCAAGGCGGGACGCGAGGCGGCGCTTCCCGAAGGTGCACGCTGGGCAACGCTTCCCGACTGTCACTATCCCAATCAGCGCGCCGTAGATGGCTACCATCGCATCTTTGAGGACATCGATCTTTTCGCCGAGATGGGCTTCAACGTATTCCGTATGTCCATCGGCTGGAGTCGCCTGTTCCCCACGGGACTCGAATCCACGCCCAACCGCGAGGGCGTGGAGTACTATCGCCGCGTATTTGAGTACCTGCGCGAGCGCGGCATTGAGCCACTGGTCACGCTGCTGCATTTCGATACGCCCCTGGAACTGGAGGGGGCTTGCGGGGGTTGGGAGAACCGTAAGCTTATTGACAGTTTCGTACGCTTTGCAACTACGTGCTTCATCGAGTACAAGGGACTCGTGCGCTGGTGGCTCACCATCAATGAGATCAACAACCTGCTCTCGCTCATCGACTTTATTGGCGTTCCTGGGGATGCGGGATATCAACTGGCCTACCAGCAGCTGCACCACCAGTTTGTTGCCAGCGCCAAGGCGGTGCAGATGGGGCACGCCATAGATGCGGACAACCGTATCGGCTGCATGATAGCAAGCGCTGCCCTGTACCCACACACCTGCGATCCAGCCGACGTCCTCGCGGCCGAGCACAAGCGCCAGGAGAACGCCTATTACTGCGGTGACGTGCAGGTCTTCGGCGCCTATCCCGTCTTTGCCAAGCGTCTGTGGCAGGAGCACAACGTGCAAATCGCAATGGCCGAGGGCGACCTTGAGGACCTGGCGCGTGGCACCGTGGACTTCTATAGCTTCAGCTACTATCACTCTGGCGTGGTGACCACCCACGAAGTGCGCGACGCCGTGAGCGGGAACTTCCAGTCAGGGGCTCGCAATGACTACCTTACCTATTCCGACTGGGGGTGGTCCATGGACCCCACCGGCCTCACTTGGCAGCTCGAGACCCTCTACGACCGATACAAGGTGCCGCTGATGATCGTGGAGAATGGTCTTGGCGCCTTTGACGAGGTGGTGGAAGAGGATGGCGAACGGCGCGTTCACGACACGTATCGCATCGACTACCTGCGTGAGCATGTTGCTGCCATGGAGCGTGCGATAGATAGTGGCGTGGACCTCATTGGATATACGCCGTGGGGCTGCGTTGATCTGGTGAGCATGGGGACCGGCGAGATGCGCAAGCGCTACGGCTTTATCTATGTGGATTTGGATGACGAGGGCAAGGGCACGATGGATCGCCTGCGCAAGGATAGCTTCTGGTGGTACCAGCGGCTCATCGCTTCCAACGGCGCAAGTCGAGATTGACGAACATGCTGGACCACCTGGCCTATCCAGCAAAGACAGCTTGGAGGGAACAAGCGATGAGCCATCACGAGGGCTTCCTGATTGGTGCCGCAACGGCTGCCTACCAGGTGGAGGGCAATAACAATCACAACTCCGACGTGTGGTTCATGGAGAACATGGTCCATGGCGGCTACGGAGAAAAGTCTGGCGATGCCGCCAACCACTACGTCACCTATGCTGACGACATCCGCCTGATGGCCGAGGCGGGACTCACCGCCTATCGCTTCTCACTTGAGTGGTCGCGTATCGAGCCCGAAGAGGGTGTCTTCGACGAGACTGAGATGGCGCACTACCTGGACATGATTCACGTGTGTCGTCGCCATGGGATCGAGCCCGTCGTGACCCTGTTCCACTTCTCGTCGCCCAAATGGCTTATCTCGAAGGGCGGCTGGGAGGCGGGCTCCACGGTGGCGGATTTCGAGGCCTACGTTCGTTACGTCTGCGAGCACCTGGCCGGTGAGAACCTCCGCTATCTCTGCACCATCAACGAGGCCAACCTCGGTACGCTCATCGCAGGCTACATTGCCAAGGCCCAGGCTGCCGAGCAGGCTGGTCAGTTGCAGGTCGGCATGGACATCGATGCGATGATGCAGGAGGAGCGTGACCGCCGAGCCGAGTGCCTGAGGGCCTTCGGCGTGGAGGAGGCAGCCGTCTTTCAGGCGCCACGCACGCCGCACGGCAATCAGATCATCATGGAGGCGCACCAGGCTGCGGTGGCCGTCATCCACGAGCTGCTGCCGGGCGTGAAGGCGGGCCTGTCGCTGTCCATCTCCGACTTGCAGGCGCTGCCTGGTGGCGAAGAGGCGCGAGACCGCGAGTGGGAGAGCGTCTTCCTGCAGTTCGTGCCCGCCATTAAGGACGACGACTTCTTTGGCCTGCAGAGCTACACACGCAACGTGTTTGGCCCCGAGGGTGAGATTATGCCAGGCGAGGACGTCGAGCTCACGCAGATGAACTACGAGTACTATCCTGAGGGCCTTGCGCATGTTGCGGCTGCGGTCCATCAGCATGTGAGGGGAGAGATCCTCGTCACTGAGAGTGGCATTGCCACGGCAGATGACGCTCGGCGCTGCGACTTCATTGATGCCGCGCTTGCCGGCGTGCGCGAGCAGGTGGAGCAGGGCGTGCCCATCGTAGGCTATCTCTATTGGTCACTCATCGACAACTGGGAGTGGCAGAGTGGCTACTCCATGCAGTTTGGGCTGATTGAGCTCGACCGTGCGACCGGCGCCCATACGCCAAAGGCGAGCCTGGCGCATCTGGGGAGTTACGGTCAGCAGTACAGGCAGCTGAACCGAGGGTGTGGCAACTGACCGCCTTCCTGTCGTCGCGCCGTGGCGACTTCGGGCCTGTGCTTGCGTGATCACCGCATCTGCGATAGGAACCCTACCGCAAGACGCTCGCTCAGAGTGCCCACACTGGCATGTAAAGCGTCCGGGCGTCGAGCGCGCCTATGCGCTCCTTCATGCACACGACGAGGCCGCATCCACGCTGCGAACTCGCGCTCGGCCTCGCGTCGGATGCACTCCATGGCGCACCTCTCGTTTCCTGCGGTTGCGGCTAATTTTACATCTAATGAAAGATTAGCCGCAACTTCAGTGCCATGCGTCGTTTTCTTGCTTGTAGTCGACCACGCCATTGAGCATGCGGAACAGGATGCACAGGACGCCAAGCTCCGACAGCCCGTCGCCCAGCATCATCAGGAATTGTATGCCTCATCTACCACACAAGAGAAGATGGTGCTTCAAAAGTGAGGACCCCTTCCGGAGCCCTCACTAGTTGTAGACGAGTGCACACGGCAAGGTCGCCAACGTTACAGCCCGACTTGATCGGCCGCGTACGCTGCCTGCTCCTTGGTAAAGAGTTCATAGGTCACTAGCCAGTCAATGAGACCAGACCTTGAGTACCCCTGGTACCTCATCATATCTTTTGCCTTGTCCGCAGCTTGCTGATTCCAATCAGCGCCGCAGTGATCTGCTGCGAACCTCGCCTCATCTTTAGTGAATCCCTCATACTCAACGAGTTCCTCTATGAGCCCGTCGTGCGACAAATGCATGGAGCGAAGCCCCTGCATTGCCTGCCTGTTGGCGTTAGCCTGTGAAGTGGACACCTCAATCGTATATTCCCGCGAGTCGAGCTTCTCGCCGCACATGGTGCAGCATTGGATCTTAGTGCCAGGTTGAATCTCGCCATACATTGACAGGCTCACGTCTTCTGCAACCTGCCAATCTCCGGGAGCATGTTCGACCTTGGGCATCTTCTCCGTCACCGCTTGCTGGCACCTGGTGCACGTGCCGTGCCGTTTGCCCGCCTCCGTACAAGTGGGCTCTTTATCGACAGTCCATGACGCCACGTCATGTCCCAGCGCCTTGCCTTGGGCCTCTCCGCAGCGTGAGCAGGTCTTGGGCTCTGTGCAGGTGGCATCCTCCCAATCGTGGCCGAGAGCGTCACCCTCGGTCTCACCACAGCGAGCACAGGTCTTTGGAGCAGTGCACGTCGGGGCCTTCCAGTCGTGCCCAAGCGCCACCCCTCTTGTCTTCCGGCAGATAGCGCACCTTTCGGGTTCTGTGCACGTTGCAGGTACCCAGTTGTGGTGCAGGAGCACATAACCAGAAAGAACGATCGCTGCAATAGCGACAATCGCCAAAGCGATTCCAATGGCCTTCCTGTTGGGCGACGTGTTGTTCGAGTCAGGATGTACGTCACTTGTCTGGTTAACCTGTTTGGGTGCTTCAGTGGCGTCATCATCGGCTACAGCCGAATCGTTGGTGTTCGTGCGACCTGAGTCGCACTCCGCCAACCCAGCAGCTTCGGGGTCTTTAAATTCAGAAATGTCTGACATGCAACTCCTCCTCAAGGTACGTCCCAGTTGCAAGCTGCCGTCTGGCCACATGGATCAGACGGCAGCCAAGGGAGTGTCAAGGCTGTCTAAGCGGCAGGAATCTCAAGGACAACATCGTCAAACTCGACGGTGTAGTCCTCGCTGTAGACGTTAGGAATCCTGATTTCGAACGCTTTGCCAGCCTCCATGGCGGGGAACACGACCACTCCTGAGGTGGAAGCTCCCGAGCGTAGGTCAGAGCTCAGTGTGGGATAGTGCTCGGGATCCTCGTAGACGCCCTGGTTGCCCGAATCCATATCAATCTGTCGACCATTGGAGATGATGCAGATGGAATAGGCGCCATAACCTATGCTCTCGGGAGTCGGATTGTCGATGGTGAGGTAGACACGGGTCTCGGCGTCGGCATATTCAATCTTGTCACACGTGAAGACGACATCATTCTGCGTGACGGAAACAGCAGGCTCGATGGTCGAGGTGGCAGGTACGACTGTTTCCATATAGGAAGACCTGGTGATGGTCGCGTTGGTGATGAGCGGGAGCGACAACTTTCCGCCCACCATGTTTTCGCCTTCGAAGGTGCCGCTGACCATACCGTCGACAAAGATGTAATCACCATCAGAGAACGACTCGGATGTTGTGCTGCGGACAACGTAGGTGCGGTCATATGTGACGATGTCGTAGTACGCCTGCAAGGTGGTCTCATCACCATCCCTCTCGGAGGCGCCCAGCGCCTTGCCGGGGAGCTTAACCCACTTACCCTTGAACTTGTCAGGGTTCGTAAAGAGCGCGTCGAAATCACTCTCTTCAATATACTCGGGCTCTGCGTTGTCCTGAGCGACATCGCTGCTGCTTGCGCCACCACAGGCGGAAAAGGCAAAGGTGGTCAGCATGCCAACTGAACCAATGAGGAACTGACGACGGTCAAGTGAAAGGCTCACGGTAAATCCCCCCTACAAGTTTTGAAAGCAAAAAAGCAGTCCAAGGATACTGGAACGAGATCAAATATGTGAGATATAAAATTGATTTATATGTGAGCGAGCAAACTGTGCGGCGAAGGGCAAGTTCGGGCCTCACGGTCCACCCGCTCACTGTGGCGAGGTTGGCGGCGAACAAGAAGGACCCAGCCATGCGTATCATGCATTCTCGCAACGCATGCGTCGCATTGTACAAGCAGGAGCACGACACTTACTCTAGTACTAGAGGCTCCCAAGGAGCTAAATTGAATGGCAATACATGTCTGCAAGGGGAGGAAGGGCTATGGAATACACGAAGCTTTCCAACGGTCTTGAGATGCCCATGCTGGGCTATGGCGTATTTCAGATCGACGACGAGGGTGCGGAGCACTGCGTGGCCGACGCCTTGGCAGAAGGCTACCGCTTGATCGACACCGCCCAATCCTATGGCAACGAGCGCGGCGTGGGCGCGGCCATCGCTGCAAGCGATGTGCCTCGCGAGGACATCTTCCTGGTCAGCAAGGTGTGGGTAACCAACTACGGCGACGGCACGACCTACGACTCGATCAAGGGCTCGCTCGAGCTTCTGGGCACCGACTACCTGGACCTCATGCTTCTTCACCAGCCCTACGGCGACACCTACGGTGCCTGGCGGGACATGGAGCGGGCCTACGAGGAGGGCCTGGTCAAGGCCATTGGCGTCTCCAACTTCGACCCCATCCGCCTCATCGACATCTGCGCCTTCTCAAAGGTCAAGCCCATGGTCAACCAGGTGGAGACCCACGTCTTCTGGCAGCAGGGGCCGGCTCATGAGGTCATGCAGAAGCTGGGTGTGGCACACATGGCCTGGGGTCCCTTCGCCGAGGGGAAGAACGAGTTCTTCACCAACCCCGAGCTCGCCGCCATCGGCCAGAAACACGGCAAGGGCGTGGGCCAGGTGGCGCTGCGCTACCTCATGGACCAAGGCGTCATCGTGATTCCCAAGTCCGTGCGCCGCGAGCGCATGGCCCAGAACATCGACGTCTTCGACTTCGAGCTCACCGATGACGACCGTGCGCAGATCACCGAGCTTGACGGCGGCGTCTCCCTCATCCTCGACCACACCAACCCCGACACGGTGAGCTGGCTGTTGGACTACATCAAGTCCAAGTAAGGAGAATCTTCAGGTCCTACCACATAGAAGCTGGCGGTGGCGGCCAGGTTGGCGATGGGCACGGC
>JAWRIT010000112.1:0-14972 GCA_040268355.1 Atopobiaceae bacterium
GCTCGTGCGCGAGCAGGACGTTCGCAACCGTGCCCACGCCTCCCAGCTGTGCCGAGACACGCTCGTCTCGCAGCAGCGCGCCCGCACGGTCGATCCCGTCTTGGAACACGTTGATGGTGTCCGGCTCCACGAACTCGGCAAAGAGCACGCGGTCGAGGCTCTGCGGCATCGCGGGGCGCTCCACGGCGACGCCCATGCGCCCGGCGATCACCTCGGGGTGACTGGTTCCGAAGCGCTCCGCGTGTGCCCTCGCCTGCTCCTGGCCGCAGGCGATGGCATCGCGCATGAGCCCAAGACGCAGCTCGTCGGTGAGCCGACCGTTGAGCGGCTCGCGCGAGAACGCGTAGAGGAACCAGTCCACCTCCGCTACCGGGCAGAGGTCGCAGACGACACGCTCAAGCGAGACGGACTCGGCCTCGACTGCCGGGGCGCCAGGGGTATAGGAGCTGTCCCCAAACAGGCCCTGCTTGAGCGTTCCGATGAACGAGTCGCTCCAACGTTCCACGACCACCCACCTCCTTAGTGACGCCCGCCGGCCGGCCTACTCGACGTCGTTGACAGAACCGATCACGATGACGTCCTCGTCGGGGTCACGGTCTCCCAGGTCAAGGTCCATGAGCAGCTCGAGCTGCTCGAGGTCGACGGCCGAGTAGTCGCACACGCGCGGCCCCACGCACACAAAGAAGTCTGGGCGCAGCACCGTGTCGGTCTTGAAGACGGCCAGGTCCTCCCAGTAGCGCTCCACGTCCTTGAGATAGCTGCCCGCCTTGGACATGCAGGCCGAGGCGTCGCTGCACTGGACCTTGACGAAGCCCTTCTTGTCGATCACGCGCAGGGGCGTCTTCTCGCCGGCCACGGCGCCAAAGACGTAGAAGCTGTTGGTGTGCTCGAGCAGGCGGACCGAGAGCGCCTTAGCACCAAAGTCCTCCTTCGCGAGGGCGAGCGCCTCGTCCTCGTCGCACTCCTTGAGCAGGTCGGTGGTCTTGACCTCGGTGGAGCCCGTGGCGATGGCGGTCACCTTGCCCGTCTGGTTGTCGATCTCGACATGGACCTCGACGGAGTCGGGAGCCGCGCCGGACTCGATGGCGGCGTCCGTGGCCTCCTTCTTGAGGCTTCTGATGTCGTCCTGCGAGGGGTTGGGGATGACGCGCTCGACGACGTCGCGCACCATGGCCAGCGCCACGCCTATGGAGGAGATGACCTCGGCATTCTCGGGGATGGAGTACGGCAGCCCCAGCTTGTTGGCGCAGTAGGGCACCAGCGAGGCGGCTCCTCCCCCGCAGCCCACGAGCCGCATGGCGTCGTGGTCCAGGCGGTACTTGCTCGCCAGCGACTCGATGCAGTCGCTCACCTTCTCGAAGTCCTTCTCGAGGATCTGCGTGGCGAGCGCCTCGACCGTGATGCCCAGGCGGTCGGCGACCGGCTGCATGGCCTTGCGCGCGGACCGCTCGTTGCCATGCGCAAAGTACTGCTCGTCCACGAGGCCCAAGACGTTGGCCGCGTCGGTGTTGGTGAAGCAGATCAGCTTGCCGTTGCGCAGGCGGATGGCCACGTAGTCCTCGGGGTCGCCCGGCTTGGGACTCAGCGTCACGATGGTGGGATCCTCGATCTCCTCCTCGGGGGTGAAGCAGGCGTACTCGCAGCCCGCGATGTGCGCGGAGCGCGGCCCCACGTCCACGACCTCGCGGTCATTGATGCGCACCATCGAGCCACCCGCGCAGCCCAGGATGCGCACGTCAAGGGAGTTGATGTAGGTGTCGTGGCCGCCGATCTGGGCGTAGTCGACGCCGGGACGGCCGTTCTTGATCACGCCGATGTTGGTGGTGGTGCCGCCCACCTCAAAGTAGATGGCGTTGGAGGCGCGCAGGTACATGAGCGAGCCCATGACCGAGGCGGCGGGACCCGAGAGCGCCGTGAGGATCGGGCGCTTGCGCATCTCGCTGATCTCCATGACGCCGCCGTCGCCGCGCATGATCATCAGCGGAACCGTGACGCCGGCCTCGCGGACCGACGACTCGGTGGCGTTCGCCGTGGCCATCATCTTGGGGAGGATGGCGGCGTTGATGGCGGCGGTGCGGGTGCGGCGTGTGAGGCCGTAGAGCTTGGTGATGTCGGACGCCATGGTGACGGGGATCCCCCGCTCGAAGACGCGCGTCTGGATCCGTTGCTCCTCTTCCATGCTGTCGACGCCAAAGGCCATCGACGCCACGATCACCTGGGAGCCCGCGCTTGTGAGCTCCTCGAGGGCGGCGTCGATGGTGGCATCGGTGAGCTGCTTCTTCTTGATGAAGGTGGAGTTGACCGGGATCTTTCGGCCCACCTGCTCGTCCAGGATGATGTCCTTGATCGCCAACTGACGCTTGGCGAGAAAGCCCTCGAGGCCGCCGCCGGCGACGCCCACGATGCCCACGGACGCGACGTCGCCTTCGACGAAGGCGTTGGTCGCCTGCGTGGTCGAGTGCGCGACGAAGACCACGTCCTCCGGCGCGATGCCGTTCTCGGCCATGCAGTTGCGGAATGACTGCACGACGCCGGCAGCCACGCCGCGCTCGTCGTCGTGCGTGGTCTTGACCTGGCTCTTTCCCACGATCTCATGGGTCAGGTTGTCCATGGCGACACACTTGGTGTAGGTGCCTCCCACGTCGATGCCCATACGAACCTTATGAAGTTCTTCCATCGCAAAGCCTCCGCTTCAGAGAAGATGTGGCGTCAGGGCGGGGCCGGCACGGGAGCGCCAGCCCCGCACGAGAGCGGTTGGACGGTATCAGGCGAACCAAACGGATCCGAGACCCGTCACCGTGAGCATCGTCATCACGTACAGCGCGACGCCCGCAAGGTAGGCGTTGGGAATCGACAGCTTCAGGAAGTCGCGCGACTCCACCTTCGTGTAGGCGAGACCCCAGGCCACCCAGGACTGCGTGATGCAGCAGCCGATGTTCACCGTGATGGTGGGGATGGCGAAGACCGCATAGAGGAACGGCACCGAGAAGTTCGCGATGTTCGAGAGGACGCCCAGGGTGGCGGCACCGCACCCGACAAGGGTCATGGGGCCACGGAAGAAGCCGAGCCCGAGCAGGACGGCGAACACGACGCAGACCACCAGCTCGGTGTGGGGCATGATGGGCCCGAGGATGACCTTGAAGTAGGGCGAGGCGTAGTTGGCGACCACATTGAACATGGGCAGCGACAACAGGAAGCCGACCAAAGGGGCGGTGTCCACGACGCCGTCGTAGTAGAGCTTGTTGACCAGCTGGCAGTTCTCGCGGAAGGTCCCCCGCATCTTGCCGCACAGGAACAGCGCCAGGAAGCCCGCGATCACGAATCCGCCGATGACGGAGAAGTCCAGCCAGATCTTGAGGGCGACCGGCACGATCGGCAGGATGAGGGTGTAGAAGGGCGCGTTCTGCTGCGCCTGCTGGGGCGCCTGGGCGGCCCATGCGTGACGGTTCTTGCTGCGGCGCAGGTAGATGGCCGTGAGTATGGTGGTCGAGATGACCATGATGATGACGGCTGCGTAGCCCCAGTGGGCGGCGTACCAACCGAGGGTGAAGTCCGGCATCTGGTCCGGCTCGATGAAGAAGGCACGATACTGCGCGAAGTTGACCGGGTTGAGGTAGATGCCCGCCGCGACCGAGCCCATGAAGCTGAAGAGCGCGATGGCCTTGGGCACGCCGAGCGACATGAGGATGGGAAGCACGATGACGCCGATGGCGATCACGGGACCCGCGCCGGTCATGGCCGTGAAGATGATCGCGGTCACGATGTTGAGCAGCACGATGGTGATGATAGGCCGGTCCCCGCCCAGCTCGACGGTCTTGCGGATGAGCGTCGAGGCGATGCCGGTCTCCATGAGGACGCGGCCGAACCACGCGCCCCAGCACACGTTGACCAGGGTGGTGCCCCAGCCCTCGGGGGCCGACTGGTAGATGTTGTTGAGCACGTCGATGATGCCGACGCCGGAAGCCTCACCAAACTGCAGGACCTCGTTCTCGGCCAAGAACTCGGGTGAGGCGATCGTGGTCCCCCCGACCGAGAGGACCGTCCACAAGACGGTGATCAGAAGAAAGCCGATCATGAGGTTGTGGCCCTTGATGCAGTACCAGGCCAACCCAAAGAACGAGAGTAACAAGAGTACGCCGATTGCCACTTCCACCGTGCTTCTCCTTTCACTCTCCGGCGTCGAGCCCCTGCCGGATGCAACGAACTTCAGCGAATTGAGACGACACAGGCCAACTTCACCGACGGCGATTCGCCGACCCCGGCCTCCCTTCCCCTGGGCGCCCCAACTTCATCTGGCGTCAGGGCATCTTCGTGGCCTGGTTGCGTTAGTTGCTCATGATAGTCCCAACAGATATTTCAGATAGGCTCAGATTGCCCCCAGTGCGGTCAATGGCTTGGTTTTGGTGGTCAGCGGACGCGAATTAGAACACGGGTTTCATCTGCTAATTGAAGTGGTCTACCTGCTCATTCTCAGAAAGCGGCGATTTGTTACAGGAAGTGGCTTCTGTGCTCAAAACAGATGTTTTAGTTTGCCTCTCAAGGCACAGGAGACGAAGGCTCGTTGCCCCGAGGCGCTGGCGGGCGCAGTGCGGGCGGGCATGCATCCCGTGCGCACGCTGCCTCGCCCGCGCGGGACACACAAGTCCCTCTTCCCCCGTGTCGCTCACACAGGAAAGCCACTGGCACAGAGGAAGAGGCACCTGTGTGCCAGTGGCTTCGGGTCACCACGAAAGGAGGACGGGCATGGCTAGAGGAACCACTCGGGACCAAGGCCCGTCATCGTGAAGAAGGCGAGGGCGTACAGCAGGGTGCCCGCAAGATAGGCGTTGGGGATCGACATCTTCAGGAAGTCGCGCGACTCCACCTTCGTGTAGGCGAGACCCCAGGCCACCCAGGACTGCGTGATGCAGCTTCCGATGTTCACCGTGATGGAAGGGATCGCAAACACGATGTAGAGGAACGGCACCGAGAAGTTCGCGATGTTCGAGAGGACGCCCAGGGTGGCCGCGCCACAACCAAAGAGCGTCATGGGTCCCCGGAAGAAGCCGAGGCCCAGCAGGACGGCGAACACGACGCAGACCACCAGCTCGGTGTGGGGCATGATCGGTCCGAGGATGACCTTGAAGTAGGGCGAGGCGTAGTTGGCGACGATGTTGAACATCGGGAGCGCCAGCAGGAAGCCGACCAGAGGGGCGGTGTCCACGACGCCGTCGTAGTAGAGCTTGTTGACCAGCTGGCAGTTCTCGCGGAAGGTCCCTTGCATCTTCCCGCACAGGAAGAGCGCGGCAAACCCGGCGATCACGAAGCCGCCGATGACGGAGAAGTCGAGCCAGATCTTGAGGGCGACCGGCACGATGGGCAGCACCAGCGTGTAGAAGGGCGCGTTCTGCTGCGCCTGCTGGGGCGCACGGGCCGCCCACGCGTGGCGTCCCTTGCTGCTGCGCAGGAAAAGCGCCGTGAGCACGGTGGTCGTGACGACCATGATGGCAACGGCCGCGTACCCGAACCGTGGCGCGTACCAGCCGAGGGTGAAGTCCGGCATCTGGTCGGTGGTCAGCAAGAATCCTCGGCACTGGCCGAAGATGACCGGATTGAGGTAGATGCCCGCCGCGACCGAGCCCATGAAGCTGAAGAGCGCGATGGCCTTGGGCACGCCGAGCGACATGAGGATGGGAAGCACGATGACGCCGATGGCGATCACGGGCCCTGCCCCCATCATGGCCGTGAAGATGACCGCGGTCACGATGTTGAGCAGCACGATGGTGACGAGGGGGCGGTCCCCGCCCAGTTCGACCGTCTTGCGGATGAGGGTGGAGGCGATGCCGGTCTCCATGAGGACGCGGCCGAACCACGCGCCCCAGCACACGTTGACCAGGGTGGTGCCCCATGCCTCAGGCGCGGTCTGGAAGATCTCGTTCAGCACGTCGACGAGCTTGACTCCCGTGTCGCCCCCAAACTGCAGAATCTCGTTTTGCGCGAGGAACTCGGACGATGAGACGAAGGTTCCGCCGAGCGAGAGGATCGACCAGATGACCGAGATCAGAAGAAAGCCGATCATGAGATTGTGGCCCTTGATGCAGTACCAGGCCAAGCCAAAGAACGTGAGTAACAGGACTACGCCGATTGCCGCTTCCACCGTGCTTCTCCCTTCGTGCAGGGGTGCCACGTGGCGCCCGACTCATATGCGCAGACCACGTGCGGCCTGCAAGCACCATGGTAGAACTGACAGAAATATCAGTTTGGAGCAGTGAGCGGGTTTTACGGTCAGCGGAAGGTATTTCCATCTCAGCGGAAAGACGGGACGCCCCTGGGCTCAGGTGTATTTCTTGCCCATTTACCTGTGATTCTATATCGCTTGCCATCGCTCTGCCGCCGCAGGGCCCTCGCGGGAGCAAATCATATTTCAGTTGCCTTGTGTGTGGAGCGAGGAAGAACAGGAAGCGAGGCGCCCTCGCCACAAGCCAGACAACGCGCGCCCACGCCTCCGCAGCCGGCGCTGCGTGCGACGGCTCCACGCGTGCGACGCGCCGCCTCGCGGCCGAGCGCGCAGCACCCCGAGCGGCCCCGCGCCGGCTCCCCTAGGCCCCTAGCTCCCCTACAGCAGCCAGCCGGCCCTTCTCAGCGAATCGTGCGAGAAGCCCTTCTCGTTGAGGTCGAAGTGATCGGGATAGGCCTTCGTGAGCTCGTCGAAGAATTTCGCGAAGTGGAAGAGGTGCGCCTGGAGCACGGGCTCGAACGCGGCCGCGTCCAGCTTGCGATCGAAGAGCAGCATCTGGAGCAGCTTCACATGCTCGTCCGGGCTCATCTGGTCCATGCCGACGAGCAGCCCCATGTGGCGCACGCGGTCGTAGTGAGACGACACCCGGCTCAGGCTCGCCCAGACGTACTCCTTGCCGGCGGCGGCATAGACCATGCGATGGAACTCGTTGTCCAGCTCGATGAAGCGGTACACGTCCCCGGTCTGGCGCTGCTGCTCCACGTTCTCCCACAGCCTTGCCACGTCCTCGGTGCTGATGGCCGCCGCAGCCTGGGCAAAGACCGTGGGCTCGATGGCAAAGCGCATGAAGGAGCTTTGCCGCAGCAGGTCGTAGGAGATGCGCGAGACATGCGTGGCGCTCTGGGGCCGCACGTCGACCAGCAGCACCTGCTCGAGAAGGGCCACGGCCTGGTGCACGGGAGTCTTCGAGATGCCCAGCATGTCGGCGATCTTGGCCTCACGGATCAGGGCTCCGGGCGGCACGAAGAGCATCACGATGTTGTAGTAGAGCAGCCGGCACACGTAGTGCGTCGCCGTCTCGTCCTCCTCGCGTCTGATGAGTCTCAGGCTGTCGGCGGCATCCACACCAAGACGTTGCGCTGGCGCGCGAGAAGGGCCCTTGGCCACAGCTCCCCCTTTGACACATGACGGTCCGCGCCGTCGGGCGATGCGTCGCCCGGTAGCGCGGATCTGCTTCTCAATAAGCGGCACTAGCGATACTAGACGAGCCCAGTCTCCAAGACAAGCGAATCCCTCTCGTTCCAGAACGCATCAAGATGTTCGACGGCCGAGCGGTAGATCTGCCATTTGCGCTCGTAGGCCGCCGTCGCCTCCGCACGTGGGACAAAGGTCCTGCCCACCCTGACCATGCGCGCCGCCGCCTCGGGAAGGTCGCGGGCGTCACCTGCGGCCACCGAGCAGGCGATGGCGCAGCCGAGCGCCCCCACCTCGTGCGCGTCGACGGTCTCGACGGGCGCGCCCATGACGTCGGCGAACAGCTGCGCCCACACCTCCGAGCGCGCCGCTCCCCCCGAGAGGCGGATGGCGCGGGGAGGCGCGTCCCTCGACGAGAGAAGCCGCTCGTAGTGCGCCCGATGGCAGAAGGCGATGCCCTCATAGACGGCTCGGGCGAGATGCGAGCGCGTGTGCGCGGCACTCATGCCCACAAAGGCGCCCATGGCGCGCGGGTTCACGTTGGACCCCATGAGGAAGGGCAGGAACGTGGGCACGTCCGTCTCGGGCGAGAGCTCCCCCACCCACTCGTTGACCACGTCATAGGCGCTAAGGCCCCGGACCGCGGCCTCCTTCCCCGCGTCGGGAAGCACCGTGCGCACGAACCACTCGTTGTTCCCCGCCGACGTGGCGCTCGACTCCTCCACCAGGTAGCTTCCAGGCAGGCAGAAGAGGGAGTTCATGGCGACGGAGCCGTCGACCACGGGGTCACGGCGCATGTAGGCGTTGATCGACCAGGTGCCCGCGATCATGCAGACGAGGTCGCCCGTGACCACGCCCGAGGCAAGCGCGCAGGCGTCGATGTCAAAGAGCCCGCCGCAGACGGGCGTCCCGGGGGCGAGCCCCGTCGCGGCGGCCGCCTCCTCGCTCACGACGCCCGCCCGCTCGTCCGAGCGACAGAGGGGCGGAAGGGCTCCCGCCACCTCCTCGATCCCGAACAGGGAGAGCAGGCGCTCGTCGTATTCGCCCGTATGCAGGTTCATGAGGCCGGCACCCGAGTAATCGGTCAGCTCGGCGCGCGCCTCGCCCGTCAGCCGAAAGCGAACGTAGTCCTTGCACTCGAAGACGTATTGGATGTTCTCGTAGCTCGCGGGCTCGTGCCGCTTGAGCCACGCGAGCAGCGCTGGTGGCTGACAGCTCATGACGTGCTGGCAGGAGAGCTCGAACGCCTTCGCCTCGGTGCCGTCGTGGCGCCACTGGCGGGCGATGTCGCGGGCGCGGTCGTCGGTCGAGGCGATCCCCATCCGTGTGGGACGTCCGTCCTTGCCCCACAGGTACAGCCCCTTGCCATGGCCACACACCCCCACGCAGGCGATGCTGGCCGCCTCCACGCCGGCACGTTCGATGACCTCGCGCGTCACCGAGCAGTTGGCCTCCCAGAGCACGTCCATGTCGCGCTCCACAAAGCCCGGGCGCTCCATGACCGACGGCGTCGAGACGCTCGCGGAGGCGCACTCGCGGCCTCGCTCGTCAAAGAGCGCGGCCTTGGTCGTGGTGCCGCCGTTGTCCAAGCCAAGGTAGTAGCGCATGAGATCACCCTTCCTGTGGTCACGATGCGGGCGATGGGCACGCCTTTCGGGCTTCGCACGGAGATGCCACCCCGGCGGAGGCCCGACCTAGCGCATGCCGGCCAGCTCGAGGCAGCGGCCCAGAAACGCGCGGCCATGCTCCTCCACCAGCCAAAGGTTGGCGCCGGGGTGCCCGTGGATCTCCACCGAGACGTACACGTCGCTCACGCCCACAGGACGATCGAAGGACGCCACCTTGTCAAGGATCTGCGCGCCGACCTCAGGCGTGAGGAAGCCCTCGGTCTGCCAGTCGGGCGCTATGGCGCAGTCCATGTGGAGGTCGCCGTAGCAGGGGTGATTGGGATCGCAGATGGCATCGCAGAGATGGAACTGCGCGAGGTAGGGCGCGGCGAGCTCGAGCGAGCGCATGAGGTCGATGCCACCGAGCGCCTCGTGCGCGCTGTCCCAGTGGATGAACGCGTTGGCGCAGCGGTCGTGGATGGGCGCGAACCAGCCCACGCACTCCTCCATGGGCCCGATGAGGCCCTTCTTGAACGCATAACGATCCAGCGGCTCGATCGTGAGGTTCATGCCGAGCGTCGAGAGGTGGTCGGCGAGCTCCACCATGGACTCGGCGAGGACCAGCTTCGCCGGACCCCTGAGGGAGGCGCCGGGGTCGTCCCCGCTCGGAATGCAGAGGTTGGTGTAGCCCGCGTCCGCCGAGAGGTCCGCGAGCTGCTTCACGAGGTCGACGGCCTTCCTGCGACCGTCCTGGTCAAGGTCGGCCAGGCTGAGTCCCTGGTCCTTGACGTAGGGCGTGGCCGAGGTGCCCCCAAAGAGGCCATGGCGCTCGATGACGTCACGCACGTGGCGGCGGTGGAGCTCGTCAAAGAACACGGGGAGCTCGACCCCCTCGTAGAAGCCCTTGTCGACCACCCGGTCGAGCACGTCTGACATTCGTCGCTCGTCGTGCATGTAGGGCATGAACATCTCGAGCAGGTGCACCGACGTCCTCAGCTGCTGTGCCATGATCTCTCCTCACCCTCGTGCTCGTTGTTGCGCTCCTCCACGTGCCCTCGTCAGATTCCGTCACGCCACGCGTAAGACCCCCGCGCGCCGCCTACCGCGCGACCCGCGTGCCCGACGACGTGCCCGCGACCGCAGCGATCTCGTCCGCGGTGACGAAGTTCGAGTCCCCGCGGATCGTGAGCTTGAGCACGCTCGCTGCGATGGCGTACTCGACAAGCCTCTCGGCGTCAAAGTCGTGCAGCATCCCATGGATGAGGCCGGCCGAGAAGGCGTCGCCCGCCGCCACGCCCTCGAGCACATGCACGCGATGCACGCGCGAGAAGTGCGCCTCGCCGTCGACGTAGACCATCCCCATCCAGTCGCTGTCCTCGACCGAGCGGATGTTGCGGATGACGGAGGCCACCATCTGGCAGCCAAAGCGCTCGCAGATGTCCCGGGCGTCAAGGGCGTAGTCGGCCGCCTCGTCTATGCCCGTGGCAAGCGAGCCGCTCGCGTGCCCGATGCCCAGCGTGGCGGGCGCGTCCTCGTCGTTGGCGACACACACGTCCACCAGCGGCAACAGAGTCGCCATGGCAGCCTGGGCATGCTGTTGGGACCACATCATCGCGCGGTAGTTGAGGTCGCACACGGTGAGGATGCCGCGCTCGCGGCAGGCCGTCAGCGCCTCGACGCAGGTGGGCACCATCTCGTCGGACACCGCAACCGTGATGCCCGAGAAGTAGAAGACGTCCACGTCCTCCAGGATCTTGTCCCAGGCGAAGTCCTGGTGCGAAGCGAGGTTCATCGCGGAATACTTGCGGTCGTAGACGCAGGTGTTGGAGCGCTCGGAGGCTCCCAGCTCAAAGTAATAGGTGCCCAGGCGGTCTCCCTGGCGCAGCACGCGCGAGACGTCCACGCCGTACATGCTGAGGCTGCGCAGCGCGCAGTCCCCGATCCGTCCGGACGGAACGACCGAGACGAACGCGGCGCCGTCGCCCTGGTAGGCAAGGGACAGCGCGACGTTCGCCTCGGCGCCGCCATAGCGGGCGTCAAAGGAGGTCGTCTGCTCGATGCGCAGGTTGTTGGGCGGAGAGAGCCTGAGCATGATCTCCCCAAAGGTGAGGACCTTGGCATCCGGCGTGAGGCCTTGCGTCGCTGTCATGCGTTCACATCCCATCTGGTTGGCTGGTGGGCGGGCTGGGCTGGCTGGCGATGGCTGGCGGTGGCACCGACCATCGGCCTGAGTCGACCGCAGCCATCTGCGGCCCAACTGGACGCGGCCATCCACAGTCATTGGCCATGGGTGGCACATCTGAAATATTACCCTTGCCCCATTCCTGGAGCTCCACTTGCATCCGCAGACGGCGCAAAGTTGCTTGCCACCGTGACCGAGTAGATATATGTGGGGATTGACCTCTCACTTTACAAAAGCTGTCTGCAGCCGAAAGCCGCGGATGCCCCTCCGTCACGCTCAGAAGCATCTGTTATTCTAGTTTGCTAACAGCAGGCCAGTCATGTGCGTGCGAGCACGCATGAGGACCACCGGGGAGGGACCATGAAGATCGCAGTCATCGGGTGCGGGGCCATGGGCGGGCTGTTCGGGGCCTACCTCAGCCAACAAAACGACGTCACCGTCATAGACGTGGACGAGGCGACCATAGCCGCCATCAACGAGCATGGCCTCACCGTGGAGGAGCCGGACGGCAGCTCGCGCACCTACCACCCCCGCGCCATGGTGTCGGGCACGGCAACTGAGCCGGTCGACCTCGCCATCCTGTTCGTGAAGGCGACGGCGAGCAGGGCGGCCCTTTCGTCCAACGTCGGGATCCTGGGGCCCGACACCTACCTCCTCACCCTCCAGAACGGCAGTGGTCACGAGGACGTGCTGGGCGCGTTCGCAGATGCGTCCCACGTGGTCATTGGGACGACACAGCACAATGCCAGCCGGGGTGACGCCGGCCAGGTGCGCCACGGCGGAAGCGGGGCCACCGTCATCGGCGCACCCCATGGAACCGAGCGCGACCTTGCCCCCATCGTCGCGGCCTTCTCGGCGTCCGGCCTCGAGATCAGCGCGAGCGACGACGTGCAGCGGCTCATCTGGGCAAAGCTCTTCACCAACGTCTCCGCAAGCGCGTGCACCGCCCTCCTGCAGATGCCGATGGGCTACCTTGCCGACAACGCGCACGCATGGCAGCTCTGCGCCCAGCTCGTGGAGGAGGCCGTTGCCGTGGCGCGGGCCCAGGGCTTCTCGTTTGACGCAAAGGAGCAGCTCGCGATGGTGCGGCGCGTGTGCGAGACAAGCCCCGAGGGCCTGACCAGCATTTGCGTGGACATCGCACGCGGGAGGAAGACCGAGGTGGACACCATCACCGGCTACGTGGTGCGCACGGCCAGGGAGCTGGGCGTGCCGGCGCCTGGTCACGAGCTGGTGCTCACGATGATCCATGCGCTCGAGGAGCGGAAGCCGGCACGCATCGTGCGCTGAGCCAGGGACGCTCGCCAGAGCCTCGCTACCTGCTCCAGCTGCGGCTGACGTTGACCGCTTCCTTCGCATGGAACGCGTCGTACAGGTCTATGCCGAGCACGTTGCAGATCGAGACCAGCACGATGAACACGTCGGCGACCTCTGACTCGATCGAGTCGTAGTTCGCCTCGCGCTCATGGTCGATCGAGCTTGCCGCGTCCTCCTTCCGGATCGCCTTCGCGAGCTCGCCGACCTCCTCGAACAGGAGGAGCATCTTCTCCTTCGCTCCCTGCCCGTCGAAGCCCCGCAGAAAGAAGCAGGTCCTCAGGTAGTCCTGGATCTCCCCCAGCGACGCCTCGCTGGTCAGAGATCGCAGCAGCTCCGTCTGCTCGCTTTGCATCCCGTCTCCCTTCACGACATGAGCGCCTCGGCCCCTGGTTCCGGCTGAGAGGCACCCTCCTTGGCCTGCGACGCAAGTTGCGCCAAGACCAGAATGTCACCTGGCTTGATCAGCGTGTCGCCAGCCGGAATGATCGTGGCAATGCCACGTTTGATGAGGATCACGCGGTTGGCGTGGGCTTGGGGGATCTGCGAGAGCGTTCGGTTCGCATAGTGCCTCCTGCCCTCGACGACCACCTCGCGCAGGGTCAGGCGTCCCCTGTCCTCAAAGCTGCGCGCCGCCAAGACCAACAGGTCCCCCTCGAGTAGCGTCGTTGTGCCATCGGGGACAACGACCTCGCCTCCGCGGACGATCATGGCAACAAGCAGGTCGGGCGGAAGCCGGAGCTGGGCGAGCGACTGGCCGCACCAGACGTGCCCGGAGTCCAGCCGCAGCTTGATGAAGCTGATGTCGCTGTCTTCCTCGTAGTCGGTGAAGGTGCGTCCGATGTCTGCCGCCGAGTCGATCATGCCAAGCCGCCTGGCCATGCCAGGAAGCAACGTCCCCTGAACGGAGATAGACAGCAGCACCATGCAAAATACCAGGTTGTAAAGGTTGTAGGTGCTATCCACGTTGCTCAGGACCGCTCCGATGGCAAACACGACGGAAGCGGCGCCGCGCAGGCCGGCCCATGAGACCAGCGCGATCTGGCCGAGCCTTGGGCGGAACGGCGCGAGCAGCGCCGCGCTGACTGCCGGGCGGGCCACCAGCGTGAGGAAGGCCGTGAGGACCAGTGCGGGGACGGCGACGGCAGGTAGCTCGATCGGCGTGACCAGAAGCCCCAGAAGGAAGAAGATCAACACCTGCGCCACGTGGGTGAGCACGTCAAAGAAGTGGACCAGGTACTTCTTTTGAGGAAGTCGCGCGTTGCCTATCCACACGCCGCAAAGGTACGTGCCGAGGTAGCCGTTCCCGCCACACTGCGTTGGGATAGCGTAGGCCAGCACCATGACGGCCAGCAGAAAGACCGTGTGGCTCTGCTGTGAGGGAAGCAGCTGCCCATGCAGCAGCCGCACCGCCAGCCATCCCAGGGCCAGGCCGCACACGGCACCGATTGCCACCTGCCCCGCCAGCAGGAGGGGGACGGAGACCGACTGGCCACTGAGCAGGGCTATCGCCACCGTCGTGAGCATAAAGCTCATGGGGTCGTTGGAGCCGGACTCGACCTCCAGAAGCGAGTCCGTGTGGTACTTGAGCGCGAGCCCTTGAGAGCGGAGGATGCTGAAGACCGAGGCGGCATCGGTGGATGAGATCACGGCGCCGACGAGAAGGCTCTCCATCCAGGAGAGCGCGAGGGCGACGTGGGCAAACAGCGCCACCGCCCCCGCCGTGCCCACCACCCCAAGGGTGGACATCAGCACGGATGGGAGCAGGACGGGACGTGCGGTTCGTATATTGGTTCCAAATCCTCCATAGAACATGATGAAGATCAGGCATATGGAGCAGACGACACTGACGGCGGTGTAGTCATCAAAGGGAATCCGTATGAGGCCGTTCTCCCCAAAGAGCATGCCCAGCCCAATAAAGATCAACAGGGACGGAACTGGGATGTTCTCCAAGAATCGATTGAGGAGAATGCAGATCAAAATGACGCTTCCCATGAGCAAGAGCTGCTCGTTCAAACAATTCACCCACTTTTTGGTGAGAGGCCTGCCCAGCAAGGAGCCTCTCGCGAGGCTCGCGGGCCGGGGACTCGCGCATGTCCCACGCGTGCCTGTTCCTACAAGTCATATGCCTAGTCTAGGCCAACCCAGGCTCCCTGGCGAAGCCGGCATCGGAATTGAGAGGCCGTGAGGCATGCATGCGGGCTGATTCGCCAAGCGCTCCATCGGTTCTCCTTTGGCCCTTGGCGTGATCGGGCGCCGAGCCGGGTACCGGGTTTTCCGCCGCCACACAGGAGGCGATTTGCGGCCCTGAGCTCGACCCCGACGGCAAATTGCACGTCATGGTCGTCTCACGGGCCCTGTGGGGCCTCTCAGGCGTTCGCCCAGGTAGATGGCCCATCTCCGGCGTCGACGCGCGCGGGGCCCGGGCGCGGCTCCCCACGGTGGGGGAAAGGCACCC
>JAWRIT010000113.1:0-5084 GCA_040268355.1 Atopobiaceae bacterium
ATGGGCACTCCAGAATGCCTGCCACGAGCTGCGAGTCTGTGTCGCAAGAAACGCCCCCACCCGCGATCAGAGCCCCGAAAAAACGGCCGGTTATCTAGTATTTGATACGAGAATTGATGAAAGAACCTGGGGTTTTGTGACCCGCAAGCCAATAAGGGGCCGTTTTTTGGGGCACGCATGCCCATGCGGGCGCGTAGGCGCCTATCGTGCCGCCACCCTCAAGCGTGAGCACGACGGCAGGCGGTTTGTGTCCGTCGAGGTGGGTCATGCTTCTCCCTGCAGCCCCTGTGCGGAACGCCCTCAGGTGGGTGCGTCCATAGCGACATAGTCGCGTCCAAGCGACGGAGCGTCTCGCTAGCGAGGGCCCTTCCGCCTCACGTGGTATGAGAGCAGGGGAGACCTGCTTGATGCCTCAATTGGCGGAGAGAGGTGTGTCGGGATGGACTCATGCGCGCCTGGGCAACCTGAAGTGACGGGACGGGCTGCTACCACATAAGCTCGAGCGCTGGGGCCAACGTCACAGGGCGAAGAGGTACCGATAGGCGTTCCAGCAGCAGACAAGGACGATGAGCGCCATGAGACCCATGAAGAGCCTGTCGACCGCTTCGTCATCCAGCCTGCGGCTGACCATGCGTCCCGCCGCCCCACCGCCGACGCCGCCGCCCACCATGAGCGCGAGCGCGGCGAGCTCGAAGGGTGGGATCGTGCTGGTCACGAGCGTGGTCACGAGGCTTGTGGCCTGGCTGAAAAGGATGACGTAGAGGCTGTTCGCTGCGGCCGCCTTGGCCTGCATGCCAAAGAAGAAATGCAGAAAGACCAGGTTAAAGGGACCTCCGCCAATGCCCAGGAAGCTGGAGAGCAGCCCAAGGACGAAACCTATGGCAAGGCAGGGCATAGTGCCCTCGATGCGCCGAGGTCGGATTCGCTCCTTGCGCCTGGTGTAGATGAGCGTGCCTATCGTGAGCGCGCCCAGGCAGACGGCCTGAATGCCTCCCACGGTGTCGGGGTTGGTGAACAGCGCCTCGACCGCCTCGAAGAGCTGCTTGCCCACGATGCCGCCTGCCGCCGCCCCCATGGCAAGCGGCGTTCCCGTCGAAAGGTCGACGCCCTCGTCGTCTGGAGACCCCGACGTCTCCGATGCCCCCGAGGCCAGGGAGCGTCCCACCGAGTAGCAGCTCATGGAGAGCACCGTGCAGCCAGAGAGGAAGCTGATCGTGGAGACGCTGGCCAGGCCTAGCACGTCGAGCACGGGCTTGATGATCACGCCGCCCCCGATGCCACAGATGGCCCCGATGACAGAGGCGAGAAAGCTAACCACCAGGAAGAGGGCGTACCCCACAGGCAGACCTTTCATCGTGCGCATGCGTATCGGCTTGGCGCGCAAGCCCAAGCCCAACTGACGCGAACCCCAGCTGACGTACGAACCAGATTGGATTATTCTCCAAGTAATCGTAACAATCAATCCGAAGCTGTACCGCCAACGATGCGGCGCTGACAGCACGGCTATGCTAGGACGAAGTCGTCTCGACGTCTCTGCGGCCCTTTTGGAGAGGACCCCCAATCCCATGTCCCACCCCGTCAGCCTCCTCATAAAACCGGCGTCTGGCCTCTGCAACATCCGCTGCGCCTACTGTTTCTACCGCGATGAGCAGGTACAGCGTGAAACTGCCACGCACGGCCTGATGACGCAGGAGACCTTCTGCGCCATCATGCGGGGGGCGTTCGAGCTGGCGAGCGGGCAGGTGTCCATCGCCTTCCAGGGAGGCGAGCCCACGCTCGCTGGCCTCGACTTCTTCCGCGAGGCCTTGGCGACCGTCGACGCGCTCAACGTCAGGCGGCTTCCCGTGTCCATAGGGTTCCAGACCAACGGCCTGGTCCTCGATCGGCAGTGGTGCTCCCTCTTCAAGGAGCATGACATCCTGGTGGGCGTCTCGGTGGACGGCACGCGTGCCCTGCACGACCGCTATCGGGTGGACGGTTCGGGTGCGGGCACTTTCGACCGCGTGGTCCGTGCGACCAAGTTGCTCGATCGGGAGCAGGTGCCCTACAACATCCTCACCGTGGTCACGGGGGACGTGGCCCACCGCGCATGGGCGATCTATGCGGACTATCGCCGCCGTGGGTGGCGTTGGCAGCAGTACATTCCCTGCCTCGACTCGCTCGGCGATGCCTTTGGCGCCGATCGCTGGCACCTGTCAGCCGAGGCGTACGGGACCTTCCTCATCGAGCTCTTCGACTGCTGGCATGCCGACCTCAAGCGGGGCACGCAGCCCTACATCCGGCAGTTCGACAACTGGATGGGCATGCTGCTCGGTCATGCCCCCGAGGCCTGCGACATGCGCGGGACTTGTGGGGTGCAGTACGCCTTTGAGGCCGACGGCAGCTGCTTCCCTTGCGACTTCTACATGCTCGACGAGTGGTGCCTTGGCAACGTCCACGAGCAGAGCTTTGAGGACTTTGACGCCCGCCGCTCTGACCTACGTTTCATCGAAGCGTCGCTCCAGCTGCCCGAGCAGTGCCGAAGCTGCCGTTATGCGCGCCTCTGTCGCGGGGGCTGCCTGCGCCACCGTCTGGAGCGTCGTCAGCAGCTCAACCGCTTCTGTGAAAGCTACCAGCGCTTCTTTGAGGCGCGTCTGCCCCAGATGCTTGCCGTCGCCCGCAGTCTCTCGCGCTAGGGCCGAAGGCCGAGCCATCCAGTGCCCCTCGCGTCCCAGCGCCCCTCGAAAGCCTGCCAGCGACGATCCTGTCGCATCGCTCGTGCCGGCTTCCGCCCCCGCCGCGCCTTGTGCCGCCCTCGACTCAACCAAGCAACTGAGCCACCTTGTACAGCAGAATCTCGATGAAGGCCAGGGAGATGATCTGGTCCTCGAGGAAGTTCTCCGAGTCGAGGCGGCTGACCCACGGCAGCACGATGCTGTCCGTCACATGGTCGCGCAGCGCCAGCTTGGGATTCATGGTGACGAGGAACACGCGCCCACCGGATCTGACGATCTTGTCGGCAAGGCGGGCGTAGCGTGCGTTGCCACGGCCGTTCATGGAGAACAGGACGCAGACGCCATCGCGCCCCAGCGTGTTGGCGTCATCCTCCATGCCGAAGGTGTTGGTCGTGAGCTTGCTGAACACGCCGAGGCGCATGAGTTTGATGGAGAGCTGCATCGCGCTCTCGGCAGTGCGGTCGGCGCCCCACACCACGAGGCGCGGCGCGCCCACGATGGCTGCGCCCAGCTCGGCGAGGACCTTGTCGTCCACGTACTCGGGGATGCGCCTGATGTAGGTGGCGTAGGTCGCGAGCATGTGCTCGATGGGATCTCCGTTTGCATCGGCGCTTCCGGCGTCGTGTGTCATGAGGTGCCGCGCGATGGACAGCTTGAAGTCGGTGAACCCCTCGTACCCCAGCTTCTGCGCGAGCCTGATGATGGCTGAGTTCGACGAGCCCGAGGCCTGGGAGAGCGTCTGCAGCGTCGCGCCAAGCAGGCAGGACGGCTGGGCGATGATGTGGTCGGCGGCGCGACGCTCCGCCTTGGTCAGGTTGGGCAGCTCGGTCTGCAGGCGCTCGATGGGGGTCATGGGTGCTCCGTTCACGTGCTCGTGCCTGGACCCAGTGTACTCGTTTGGAACGTGCCGCTGGCAAGGGGAGCGGTACCCGAGCAGATTGGAATACTCTCCAAAATAGTATGGACAATACTCCAAAATCTGTGTATAACGGACTCACAGGCCCTGTGGCCGCCAGCGCGTGCTCGCTGCGAGCATCTGACGAAGGGAGAGGGAATGGAAAGGTTTCAAGAGCTCATGAACCGGACGCTGCTGCCCGTAGCCGGCAAGCTGCAGCAGTCCAAACTGCTTCGCGCCATCTCAGGAGGGTTCTCCGCCTTGCTGCCCGTCATCATGGTCGGCGCGATCGCGTCGCTGCTCGCGGGGTTCAACGTCGAGGCATACCAGACCTTCATCGAGGGCGCGGGACTCAAGCGCATCTTCTCCTACGTCAGCTCCTACACCACCAACATGACCTCGCTCTTCGCGGTCTTCGCCATCGCGCACGCCTACGCGAACCAGGTCGAGTGCAGGGAGCAAGCGACCCTTGTGGGGCTGAGCGCCCTCATGACCTTCTTGATGCTCATCCCTTTGGGCATGACGCAGGACGAGGTCACCATCGAGGGTGCCCTTGACGTCACCTACCTCGGCTCTGCCGGGCTCTTTGCGGCCATGATCATCGGGCTTTCGGTGGCCATGATCTACAACCTCACCATCAAGAACAAGCTCGAGATCAGGATGCCCGACGGCGTGCCGCCCATGATCGCCCAGGGCTTCTCCGCCATCATCCCATGCCTCATCATCGCCGTGGTCGCCTGCGTCGTGCGCGAGCTTTGCGCCCTGACCGAGTTCGGATCGTTTGCCGGGCTCATCTACGGCGTGCTGCGCGCCCCGCTCGCCTCGCTCTCCCAGAGTCCGCTCACCTTCGCCCTGCTCGTCTTCATCTGCAATCTCTGCTGGTTCTTTGGCATTCACGGCGGCATGGTCACGATGCCCTTCATATCCATGCTCTACATGCAGCCCGCGCTCGACAACCTGGCCGCCTACGCGGCCGGCGAGGCCCTTCCCAACCTGCTCACCAACACCTGGTGGTTCACCTTCGTGCAGCTTGGGGGATCTGGTGGCATCATCGGCCTTGCCGTCTGCATGTTCCTGTTCGCCAAGTCTGAGCGCTACAGGACCTTGGGCAAGCTCGCCATCCTGCCCGCCCTCTGCGGCATCTCCGAGCCCATCGTCTTTGGGCTTCCCTTGATGCTCAACGTGCTCTTCTTCCTCCCGATGCTGCTGACCCCGCTGCTGTCCTTTGCGCTCTCGTACGCGGCCACGGTGCTGGGGGTCCTGCCGTACCTCAACGGGGTGCAGCTCTCCGTTGGCACCCCCGTGCTGCTCTCCGGCTTTCTGACCGGCGGCGTCCCTGCGCTCGTCTGGCAGCTCGTCTTGGTTGCCCTGCAGTTTGGCATCTACTATCCCTTCTTCACGATGGCCGACCGGCAGGCCCTGGACGAGGAGGCCGCCGCGGCCGCCGAAGCCTAGCCCCAGATCCCACGGCACGG
>JAWRIT010000114.1:0-2672 GCA_040268355.1 Atopobiaceae bacterium
CCCGGGGGCGGGCTCGTTGGTCCGTGCTGTGTTCGCGGGGTCTTATCCCGTGACGATGTAGGGCTGGACGGCGCTTGCCACGCCCGAGATGGGCATGGTCTGCAGCCAGATGCGGCCCGGGCCGGTGAGCACGGTGTTGAAGAAGCCCTCGCCGCCGAGCAGCTTGTTCTTCACGCCCTTGACCTGCTGGATGTCAATGGAGACCGAGCTCTCGAAGCCGGCCACGTAGCCGGTGTCCACGAGCATCTGCTGGCCGGCCTCGAGCTGGTACTCGATGAGGTCGCCGTCGATCTCGGCGAAGGCGATGCCGGAGCCGGAGAGGCGCTGCATGATGAAGCCCTCGCCGCCAAACAGGCCCGCCCCGAACTTCTTGTTGAAGAAGATGCTCAGCTCGACGCCCTCCTCGGAGGCCATGAAGGCGCTCTTCTGCAGGACCCAGTCCTTACCCGGCTCGATCTGGATGGGAACGACCTTGCCAGGGAAGCTCGAGCCGAAGGAGATCATGCCCGGCCCGCCCTGCGCGGTGTAGATGTTCTGGAACATCTTCTCGCCGGAGAAGGCCTTGGAGAACATCTTGCCCAGGCCACCTCCACGGGTCTCCATCTCCATGTTGGGGGTCATCCAGGTCATGGAGCCCTTCTCGGTGATCATCCTCTCGCCGGCAGCGAGCTGGCAGATGACAACGGGAAACGGCCCGCCCTTGATCTCATACTGCATGTGGTACTCCTCGTTCGATGTGAACAAAACGGGTGGTGCGCCGGTGACATGATAGGGGAGTCCACGTTCGAAAGCACGTAAGATGTGGTCAACTCATGAATCGCCCGCTCGTCCCCTGCGCAGACGACGCCTGTTGCGCAGCAGGTCAAGCGGCTGATTGGCGCGTATGGCCAGCGGGCGGGCGCGCACGGGAAAGCCGTCACGCCAGGCCGTCAAGGGCATGCGGGAAGACGTGGCATCCGTCGTGGGGCCGCGCCATAATGGGCCTGTGAGGAGGCTCGCCCATGATCATCAACACCGGTGCCCGCACCGACACGGCGCAGTGGTACGCGCCCTGGCTCTTCCGGCGCTTCGAGGAGGGGTTCGTGTTCGTACGCAACCCGCACTTCCCGCACAAGGTGTCGCGTTACGAGCTCGACCCCGCCGTGGTGGACTGCGTCGAGTTCTGCAGCAAGAACTATGCCCCGGCGCTTGCGCGCCTGCATGAGATCACGGACCGCTTCAACACGCACTTCCACTACACCATCACGGCCTATGGACCCGACATCGAGCCAGGCGTGCCGAACGTCGAGGACTCGGTGCGGATCCTGTACGACCTTGAGCGCATCGTGGGCGCACGACGCATCTGCTGGCGCTACGACCCGGTGCTGTTGACGGGAACATACACCGTCCATCGCCACCTGGAGACCTTCTCGTGGCTGTGCGAACGGCTTGCGGGACACGTGGATCGCTGCGTCTTCTCGTTCGTGGAGCGCTACCAGAAGCTCGACCACACCTTCCCCGAGCTGCAGCTGCTCAGTCCCGCGGACAAGGACACGCTGGCCCGGGGCCTGGGGCGCATCGCGGGCGAGCACGGCCTGCCGATACAGACCTGCGGCAACAACGGCCTCTGGCCGCAGTACGGCATCGGCGCCAGCGGATGTTCGACCCTCGCGATGCTGGGGGCGGCCAATGGCGTGACGTTCCGTTCGCTCAGGCACAAGGGCCAGCGGGCAGGGTGCGGCTGCTTCGAGAGCCGCGACATCGGCGCCTATGACAGTTGCCCCAACGGCTGCCGCTACTGCTACGCCAACCGCAGTCCCGAGCGGGCGCTGGAGAACTACCGCACGCAGCACGACCCAACGAGCCCACTGCTGCTGGGGCATCTGCAGGATGGTGACGAGGTCAGCTTCGCCCGGCAGCAGAGCCTGCTAGCGCAAGACGATCAGCTCGCGCTGGATGTGTGAGGAGCATCGTAGCTGGGTAGAACAAACTATATGTCCAAACCCAGATGAGGTAAGGAGATCCCCATGACCGAGACCATCGCCACCCTCAAGGCTCGCCGCTCCACGCGCGACTTCACCGATCGGCCCGTGAGCCGGGAGCTCATCGAGCAGATCGTCGACGCTGGGCTCTGGGCCGCCAGCGGCATGGGCAAGCAGGCGCCCATCATCGTGGTCGTCACCAACCCCGAGCTGCGTGATCGCCTCTCTGCCATGAACGCGGCCGTCTTGGGCAGGGGTGATGCCGACCCCTTCTACGGTGGACCGGTCGTGCTCGTGGTGCTGTCCGACCGCAGCGTTCGCACGCATGTCTACGATGGTTCGCTGGTCATGGGCAACATGATGAATGCGGCGGCGTCGCTCGGCGTCGACAGCATCTGGATCCACCGCGCCAAGGAGGAGTTCGACTCGGACGAGGGCAAGGCGATCCTGGCCGAGCTGGGCATCGAGGGCGACTATGAGGGGATCGGCCACTGCGTGCTCGGATACGCCGCGAGCGAGCCGGGGGCGGGCGCCCCGCGCAAAGACGGCCGCGTGTACTGGGCCGAGTAGGGCTGGGCCATCGCGCAAGATGGGTTGAGCTGAGACGGGCGGGTGCAAGCTGTCGCGCGAGACCGCCTGAGCTGGGACGGATGGGCCGAACTGTCCTGTCGCGCCCGTTCGGTCGATATGCCGCGCCGCTGCCGCCGCACC
>JAWRIT010000115.1:0-8597 GCA_040268355.1 Atopobiaceae bacterium
TTCCCCCGTGCCAGCCAGCGCGACAGCGACGTACACAGGTGCGTTGCCTACCTGCGATGTGCGCGATAGAACTCGATCAGCGCCTTGGTGCTCGCATCCTGGGTGGCCAGGGCATCGTCATCGTGCATGGCCGGGACGATCTGCTTGGCGAGCTGCTTGCCCAGCTCGACGCCCCACTGGTCGAAGGAGTCGATGCCCCACACCACGCCCTGGATGAAGACGATGTGCTCGTAGAGCGCGATGAGCTCGCCGAGCGAGCGCGGGGTCAGCTCGACGCCGAAGATGCTCGTCGTCGGGCGATTGCCGCTAAAGCAGCGCGCCGGCACGATCCACTCGGGCGTGCCCTCGGCACGCACCTCGTCGGCCGTCTTGCCAAAGGCGAGCGCCTTGGTCTGGGCGAAGAAGTTGCTGAGGAACAGCTCGTGCACGTCCTGGCCCTCGCACTGGATGGCGTTGGCGGTGTTGGCGAAAGCGATGAAGTCGGCGGGCACGGGCTTGGTGCCCTGGTGCATGAGCTGGTAGAAGGCGTGCTGCCCATTGGTGCCCGGCTCGCCCCAGAAGATCTCGCCGGTCGTGCAGGTGACGGGGGTGCCGTCCCAGCGGACGCTCTTGCCGTTAGACTCCATCGTGAGTTGCTGCAGGTAGGCCGGGAACCGGTGCAGGTACTGGTTGTACGGGAGCACGGCATGGGTGTCGTAGCCAAAGAAGTTGTTGTACCAGATGTTGATCATGGCCATGAGGGCAACGGCGTTGTCCTCGAGCGGCGTCTCCTGGAAGTAGACGTCCATGTCATGGAAGCCGGCCAGCAGCTCCTCGAAGCGCTCCTTGCCAAGGGCCAGGATGAGCGCGAGGCCCACGGCGGAGTCCGTGGAGAAGCGTCCGCCGACCCAGTTCCAGAAGCCAAAGGCGTTCTTCGGGTCGATGCCGAAGGCGGCGACCTCCTCAAGGTTGGTCGAGACGGCAACGAAGTGCTTGGCGACGGCCTCGGCCTCCTTCTCCGCGGAGTCGTCGATGACGCCTGCCTTACGCAGGCCGTCAAGCAACCACCAGCGGGCCATCTTGCCGTTGGTGATGGTCTCGAGCGTGGTGAAGGTCTTGGAGACTACGATGACCAGCGTGGTCTCGGGGTCGAGGTCGCGGGTCTTCTCGGCGATGTCGTTGGGGTCGATGTTGGAGACGAAGCGGCAGGCGGGCCCCGTGCGGAAGGACTTCAGCGCCTCGTAGATCATGACCGGCCCCAGGTCGGAGCCCCCGATGCCGATGGACACGACGTTCTCGATCCGCTTCCCGGAGACGCCCACCCACTCGCCGTTGCGCACGCGATCGGCAAAGGCGAACATCCGGTCGATGACCTCGTGCACGTCGGCGATGGCGTCGCGCCCGTCGACGATGAACTTGCCGATGTCGGAGGCGGGACGACGCAGGCCCGTGTGGAACACGGCGCGGTCCTCGGTCGTGTTGATGTGCTCGCCCGCGTACATGGCGTCGCGGCGCTGCTCGACGCCGGCGGCGCGGCAGAGGTCGACGAGCAGCTTGATGGTCTCGTCCGTCACGAGGTTCTTCGAGAAGTCAAAATGGAGGCTTGGGCTGTCAAAGCTCAGCTTGGAGACGCGGTCCGGGTCGGCAGCGAACCAGTCTTTGAGGCTGATTCCTGTAGCCTGCAGGGCGTCGTAGTGGTCCTTCAGCGCCTTCCACTCGGGCGTGGCGACGATGTCGATGGGGGCTGAAACTGCTGCCATGATGACCTCCTTGTTCTTATGGTCTATGGGCACAAAGCTATGAGAAAGAATAGCGCAGCCAGCGGGGTGTGACGCCGAGTATGTGGCAGGCTGCGCGATGCCAGCGGCAAAAGGGTTGCCCAAAAGGGCCGTCACGTCAGTACGCGCGTCAGTATGGCTCCCCCAGCGGGGGAAGCCGCTTGAGGCGACTCCACATGACCTGCTTCTCCCGATCGTCGGCGAGCGCCGCCTCGAACCCGCCGAGCGCCATCATGCGCATCCCGGCGACCTGTGCCACCACGCCCTCGGCCAGCATCGCCTCGTCAAAGCGCTCGAGCAGCGAAAGCTCCTCGGAGAAGGTCTCACGCAGGGCGTTGGCGGCGACGTCGTCGCAGGCCACCACCGTCGCGGGATCCAGCGCACAGACGGTCTCGCGAAGCAGCTCGGTCCCCAGCGGCTCGCCGTCGGCGCCCCACGCCGCCAGGCCGACCCAGTCCTCCGGGGCGTATCCCAGCGCCTGCAGCGCGGCACACAGCGCCGTCCCGTCCGCACCGGAAAGCAGCTGACGTCCGTCCCGCTCGGCAGGACCCAGCTCCCCTTTGACCAGCAGGATCTGAGAGAGAGCGTTGCCCGCCATGACCGCTCCGCGCCGGGCGAGGCCCTCTATCTCCGCCGTCGCCTTGGCAAGATAGCGCTCTCGTCGTTCCGCCGAGCTCCATCCCATGCCCGCCTCCGTCTGTCGTGGCCGTCAGAGCCGATTGTATCCCCTTTCGCCGATGTGGGTATAAGCCCTCTTAGTCTCAAACCGCGTCGCATGACGGCGCACGATCAAGGAGAATCCCATGGCCAACGCAATCACCGCCGCTGAGTTCGATACCGTCATCGCCAACACCGACAAGCCCGTCCTGGTGGACTTCTGGGCCTCGTGGTGCGGACCCTGCCGCGCCCTCGGCCCCATCGTCGAACAGGTGGGCGACGAGATGGCCGACCGCATCAGCGTCTACAAGTGCAACGTGGACGAGGAGAGCTCGATCGCCCAGCGCTTCGGCATCATGTCCATCCCCACGCTGATCCTGTTCAAGGGTGGCGAGGCCATCCACACGATGGTCGGCAGCATGCCGAAGGCGGATCTTGTCGCAGAGATCGAGTCGCACATCTAGAAACCGAGTATTCTGGATACACGACCGGTTTCGTTCTGAGGAGCACTCATCGCACGTCACGCACGACACAGCGAGCAGGTCGAGCCTCCGCATAGGATTGAGGCCGCACACCACGACATCCGGCACAACCTTCGGTCCAACCGCAAGGTTGTGCTGTTTGTCTTGGCGGTCGTCGTCTTTTTGGGCGTGCTGCAGAACATGCTCGCCGGAGACATCCTGCGCCTCGACTACTACGCCTACCGCATCTTTGTGGTGCACATGCGCAGGGAGTGGCTCACGCCCATCATGCAGTCCATCTCCGAGCTGGCGCTGCCGGTCGTGCTGCTCGTGATGCTCCTCATCATCCAGGCCTTCGCGCCCGGCAGACGGCCGGGCGTGTGCGTGGCCTGCAACCTTGTGGGCGTCGTGGTGCTCAACTGGGTCCTCAAGGAGATCGTGCACCGGCCGCGCCCTGATGGCTTCCGACTCATCACCGAGTCCGGCTACAGCTTCCCCTCCGGCCACTCGATGGTGGCCGTGGCCTTCTATGGGCTGTTGGCGTGGATGGCCTGGCGCTACGAGCGGGACACGCTCGTGCGCAGGCTCAGCGTGGCAGGGTTTGGCCTGGTGGTCATCATGGTGGGCATCAGCCGCATCTACCTGGGCGTCCACTATGCGTCAGACGTCGTTGCGGGCTTCTGCGTCGCCCTCGCCTGGCTGCTGTTCTACACCACGGTGGTGGCGCCGATCTTCCTGCCTGAGCAGAAGACCAATCTAGGAGCCGACGAGACGACCCTCATGGGTGCGCTCGACCCCACAGACACCGGCGCCCGATCGCAGCCGCCGTCCGGCCAGGACGGGCCCCGCTAGCGCCTCTTGTGCAGCTGAATGATGTGGACCTCGCTCACCTGGCCGTCCTCGGCGATGATGCGACCCATCGTCGGTCCCTGTGCCGAGCGTGGAAAGGTGGGGCTGCCGGGGTTCATGATGAGCGTGCGCGTCTTGGGGTCGCGCTCGAAGAAGGGCCGGTGCGTGTGCCCGCAGATGGCGACGTCACAGGTCACCAGGTCGAGCCGCTCCTGGTAGTGACAGACCTGCCAGCGCAGCCCTCCGGCAAAGAACGTGGTGAGCCGCTTGACGGCGGGGCCGTAGTCGCTGCCCCAGTCGTTGTTGCCCAGGCACATGTGCAGAGGCGCGATGCGCTCGAGCCGCCGGTAGTCGGCATCAGAGCACATGTCGCCAGCGTGCACGATGTAGTCAGCACCCTGAAGTTCGGCGAGCAGCTCCTTCGAGAGGCTGCCGTGGGTGTCCGAGACGATGTCAAACCGCATGAAAGGGAACCTGTCCTGCCTTGTCCTAGAGCCCGAGCGCACGCTTGAGCGAGACGACGCGCCGGCGCGAAACGGGAATCTTCTTCTCATCGATGCCCTTGAGCCCCAGCTGCAGGATGCCGCTGGAAATGGTGTCCACCGACTCCACGTTGTCGAGGTTCACGATGTAGCCACGGTGCACGCGAAAGAAGTTGTGAGGCGTGAGCTTCTGCTCGAGCTTGGCCAGACTGATCGTGGAGAGGTAGCGATCGCCCTCCGTGTAGATGCAGGAGTAGTCGTCCTTTGCCTCGATGTAACGGATCTGGTCGATGGGCACGAGCACCTTGCGGCCACCCTTCTCGACCGGAATGCGCTCGACGCCCGGACGGCCCGAGAGCGTGGGCTTGATCCGCGCGTCAACCTTGTCGAGCGCCCGCAGCAGGCGGGTCGTCTCAACCGGCTTCATCAGGTAGTCGACCGCGTCCACGGAGAAGGCCTCCACGGCATACTCGCTATAAGCCGTGACGAAGACCACCGCGGGCGGGTTCTTGAGCTTGTGAAGCGCCTCGGCGAGCTGCATGCCCGACGTCTTGGGCATGGAGATGTCCATGAACAGCACGTCAGTGCGCTCGTCGGTCCCCTCCTTGCTCCGCACCAGCTTCTCGACGGCCTCGCGCGCGTTGGCCGCCTCTGAGATGGCATTGACGCGACCGGTCTCCTCGAGGAGGAACCGGAGCTCGGAACGGGCCGGTGCCTCATCGTCCACGATCAGTGCGTTGAGCATGTTCACCACTTCTCTCGAATGCTGCTGCGGAGTCTTGCAACCCCACTATCTTACCTTTGCGCGCCCCGTTCGTCAGTCGGCATCAGGCCCTTCGTGGGGCGACGCCCACGAGCCGGAGCGTCACGCAGGTACCGGAGCCGACCTTCGACATGACCTCGACGCCCGACCCCTCGCCATAGAAGCGCTCGATGCGTTCGGCGACGTTGCGCAGCGCGATGCCCGTACCCTTGTCGGAGCTCGAGGGCGCGTGATCCTCGTCGCCGAGCAGCCGCGTCGCATCCCGCTCGTCCATCCCCACGCCATCGTCGGCCACGGCGACGAGCACGTCAGGGCCGTCTGTCGCCACCTGGACGTCGATGTGCAGCGTGCCCTCCTCGCGCATGGCATGGCGGACGGCGTTCTCCACGAGGGGCTGCACGATGAAGGACGGGACCTTGATCTCGCCACAGTCGGGATTGACGTCCTCGGTCAGCATGATGCGGTCGCTCCCAAAGCGCGCCTGCTCGATGGTGAGGTAGCGCTTCGTCTGCTCCAGCTCTGCCGAGAGCGCGATGGGGGCCTCGGTACCCTCGAGGGTCCGGCGGTAGAAGACGGAGAACTCGCGCAGCAGGTCGCGGGCACGCGTCGGGTCGGTGCGCGTGAACGCGGCGATGGTGTTGAGCGCGTTGAACAGGAAGTGTGGGTTGATCTGGGCCTGGAGGGCCTTGACCTCGGCACGGGCCGTGAGCTCCGCCTGGCGGTCGAGCTCGGAGACTGAGAGCTGGGACGAGAGCAGCTCGGCGAAGCCCCGGGCGATGGCCATCTGCGTCCGGTTGATGTCGCCGCCGCGTCGGTAGTACAGCTTGACGGTTCCCACCGTGCGGTCCGACACGGTCAGCGGCACGATGATGCCCACCGGATAGGTGCGCGAGGACTCGGACGAGTCCCTGCGCGCGCCGTCCCCGCCCGCGTCATGTCGCCCTTGCCGCTCGTTGAGGCTCGAATAGGTCTGGATGCGGCCGTTCTCAAGCACCTCGTCGGTCGCCGAGCTGTTGGGGCTGCCCTCGCCCGCGCCATAGGAGCCCTCGCCCACGTAGGCGAGCGTCGTGCGCGTGTCGGTCATGGCGATGGCAACGGCCTCGGTCTCGGGAAGCAGCAGCTGGCAGACGGCGCGACAGCCCTCGGCGGTCAGCCCGGCGCGCATGTGGTACTGGGTCGCGGAGGCCACGCGCAGCGTCCGCTCGGTGGCGCGCGAGCGCTGGTCGTCGAAGGAGAGCAGGCTGGAGCTCGCCACCGTGATGACGAGGGCGATGCACACGCCCGAGATCACCGTGGCCAGCAGGTTCCCCCGGATGATGCCCCATGACAGGAGCAGAAGCAGCAGGATGACCCATGTGCCGAGCAGCGCGTGGAGCCCTCCGAAGTCCCTGCCGAAGCGTCCCCCCGTCATGCGGGCTCACCGTCCGCGAGCGGAACGGCGTCGTCCAGGCTGCCGATGGCCACCGTGCGCGTGTCGCCCTCCAGCGCGCGGGGGGTGCCCATGCGCACAAGCGTGCGCGCCAACGCCCGATCGTCCCAGAGCGACGCCATGATCTTGGGCCAGTAGGTCTGAAAGGAGAAGTACCCGCGCGCGACCGAGTCGGCCCAGGTCTGCGCCTCCACGCGCCCATGCAGCAGGACCCGAAGGTAGGCCCTTCGCTCCGGACCGGCTATGGTGCGGGCGAGCGCCGTACGGAAGATCCGACGACGCAGCTCGGTCTCGTTGATCCAGGGCGCCGGGTAGGGCTCGAGCGAGGCGGGCGTCACCTGGTGCAGGCCGATGATCCCGCGCGAGGCGCGAAGCTTCTTGACCTCGTAGGTCCACCGGTAGACGTTCTGTAGGAAGCGGGCGGCGTGGCTCGGAACCTTGGGAGGCAGGTGCCGCACGAACCAGCGGTTGTCAAACCACACGTCAAAGCCGTACATGCGCAGGTTGAACAGGTAGTCGAGGTCTTCGCCGCGCGTGATCTGCGGGTCGAAGGCAACGTTGCAGAACGCCTCCGCCCCCAGCACGAAGCAGCCACCGCACACGTAGTTGGACCGCGAGATGCGGGTCGTGGAGAGCGCCTTGTGCATCCACTCGTTGAACTCCACCCGCTTGGACCACCAACGGTCGCACCAGCGCGGCTTGCTGACGTCCGCGAAGGGAGAGTCATGGCGGTCGATGAAATAGCCACTCTTCGCCTGGATGGGCAGTCCCTGGCGCGTCTCCAGGCCAATGCCATAGACGGCGTCGATCAGGAAGTCCTCGTCGAGCGCCACCTCGTCGTCGTCCAGGAAGACCACCACATCGTGGCCGAGCGCCGCCGCGACGGCAAGGCCCATGTTGCGGATGGCCCCATAGCCGCGCAGCGAGCATGGCTCGCCCTCGAGCGCCGGCGAGACCCGCTCGACCATCCGTATGACCTGCTGCGCCTCGGGACGTCCGATGACCAGCGGATTGAGGTTGGGGTGCTGGCGGCAGATGCCGTCCACGCGTGCACGGGCGGAGTCCGCGTAGGCCGGCGGTGCGACCACCAGCACGATGACGCGCAGGACCCCACGCACCTGCTCCAACGACCGAAGGCAGGTCTCGAGCTCGGGAAGGGGTTTCGAGATGGGCGTCGAGTGATCATAGACGCCGATGTCACCGACTGGGACGATGTCGTCGGTCTTCGACCAATAGCTTGGGATGACGATGACAGGGTTCACCTGCTCGACCCTTCGAGTCGGGGGATCATACCATGCACATTCTAGCGTAGTATGCAAGAACAGAGGCTGCCAACGGGCGTTCTTGTCTCGCCTGCGGAAACCGGATGTCAAGGCCGCAGACACGGCGGGGCGGAAGGCCGAGGGTTCGGGCGCGAGCCTGGCGTCCCAGCGCCCGCATGCCTCCGTCCACGACCAGCCAGTCCAGGCGCCCGGCTCCCGCGTAGTATCATGTGCCTGCTCGTATCTCACGGAGACGGCGCGTTGCCCGACGCGTCCGCCTCGCATCCACAAGGAGGGGTCATGGACATCCAGTCGGTCGCAGCGCAGCTCATCGAGTACCTGGGGAAGAACCCGGAGCTCATCGCGCAGTTCATCAAGCACCCGTACTCCACGACGGCGCAGGCCACGAGCTCTGACGAGCGCATCTCCAAGCAGGACATGAGCCAGGTCGTGACCGCCGCGGCGGCCCTCTCCACCGACCAGCAGCTTGACCAGTCGCAGGTCGCCACCATCGCCTCGGCCCTGCTGGGGCAAAACGACAACAGCGTCCACTCGCTCACCAGCATGCTCTTTGGCGGCACCGCGACCGACCAGACGAGGGCGGCGCAGGACGGATCGCTCGACCTCGGCAGCCTGGTCAACATGGCCGGGCTCGCCGCCCAGCTCATGGGTGGCACCGGCGGCACGACCGCCGCGCGGCAGCCCGCCGTCGACCTCTCCGACGGCCTCGACCTCGGCGAGATCGCCACGCTGGCAGGCCAGTTCCTCGGCGGCGGCAGCACGACGAAGGCTACGACCAGCAAGAAGCAGGCTTCCTCGCAGCCTGCCGAGGGCATCGACTTCGGCACCATCGCCCAACTCGCGAACGCGTTCCTCAAGCAGCAGCGGTAGCGACCGAGACACGTCTGGAAACGAGGTACCCCGCGGCGCCCGGTCG
>JAWRIT010000116.1:0-2706 GCA_040268355.1 Atopobiaceae bacterium
GGCCCACGGACGCTCGTTTCTCTTGGCCGTCTTCTGGCTACAGCACCGAACCGGCGATGGTGTAGGCGGAGCGGCCCGAAAGCGAATCGGTGGTCACGTACGAACCGTTCGCGTGGATGATCGTGTCGTTGCCCACGTACAGCGCCACATGGTTGCCCGATCCGCTGGCGACGCCACCCAGCCAGATGACCAGGTCACCCGGCTGCAGGTTGCCCGTCGAGCTGATGTAGCCCGCCTGGCCAGCTGACGAATGCGGGATCGAGATGCCCGCCTGCGCGTAGCACCAGCTGGTGAGCCCGGAGCAGTCGAACGACACGCCCGGGTTGGCGGTGCCATAGATGTACGGGACACCGAGCTGCGAGTAAGCGGCGTTGACGATGGTCTGCCGCGCGGAGCTTCCGCTGACGCTCGGCCTCGACGTGCCCCCGCCCCCAGTCGAACCCGACGAGCCACCGGAGCTCGTGGAGGGAGAGGTGGTGGGAGCGGGTGTGGAGTTGGTGTTGGTGGAGGCGTCCGAACCGGAGGAATCGGAGCCGGACGACGTGTCATCTGTCGGCGTGGCCTGACCCTGCTCCTCCTCGGCGGCGCGGCGGGCAGCCTCCTCCTCGGCGGCCTTGCGAGCCGCCTCCTGGCGGGCGATCTCCGCCTGGCGCTCCTCCTCGATCTTGGCCTGCAGCTCTGCGGAGAGGCCGCTCACGTAGTCGGCCTGGGCGGCCTGCTGCTGCTGAAGCGCGGCCTTCTGCGACTCCTGCTGCTCGGCCAGCGCCGCCTGCTCGCTCTCCAGCTGCGCCAGGCTCTCGCGCTTCTCGTCGAGCTCGGCCCTGACCTCCTTGACCGTCTGGATGGCGTCGGCATCGCGCGAGGCGACCTTGTCGGCATAGTAGACGCTGCTCACAAAGTCCTCGAAGGTCGTCGAGTCAAGCACGAAGGAGAGCAGCGAGCCACCGCCCGCCTTGTAGTTCGAGGAGATCCGCTCCGACAGGACCTCTTGCGCCTCCACGAGCTCGGCCTGCTTGGCCTCGATCTCGATGGTGGTCTCGTCAATCTGGCCCTTGGTCTGCTCGAGCTCGTAGAGCGTGTCGTTGAGCGCCTCGCCGGCGGCGGCGGTCTGCTCGGCCAGGGACTGGAGCGTGGACTGGGCCTCGTTGAGCTGGGCCTGCAACTCGCTGGAGCTTACCGCGTAAGCAGTGGTGGGGACAACGGAGGTGGCAAGTGTCGCAGAGATCATGACGGCGAATGCCCTCGTAGCGCAGGTGCTTCTCATGCGACCTCCTTCCTTGGTGGTTCAATTGTCGCATGGGCGGGCCTTGACCCGCATTCGCCGGTCATTCTAGCATCTCGCGCGCCAACGTCAGCCAATCTGACCGTAACCGTCACATCCCTGTGAAAACTGCACGTCAACGGCATTGACAAAGTCGGAACATCCCGATCGTCAGTGGGTAGCACCCGTGATTCACCCGCAGGTCGACCGCCGCAGCTCGCAACCGCACCGACACAGAAGGAAGAGGCACTTGTGTGTCACGAAAGGAAGGGGCACCTATGCGTCACGCCTCCTTGCGCGCGTGCGGGATCGGCTATCCTCAAGTCCTTGTGCGACCATGCGACTATGCGATCCTGCGGACGGCAGAAATCCTACGACCAGCGGCGGCGAAAGGCACGGCCATGACCGAGAAGCTCCTGCTCATCAATGACCTTGCGGGCTATGGCAAGGTCGCGCTGGGCGCCATGATGCCCGTGCTGACCCACATGGGCTACGACCTCTACACCCTCCCGACCGCGCTCGTCTCCAACACGCTCGACTACGGCACCTTCGAGATCCTTGACACCACCGACTACATGGAGGGCACGCTGCGCATCTGGGACGAGCTGGGCTTCTCCTTTGACGCCATCGCCACGGGCCTGCTCGCCGGAACCCGGCAGGCGGACCTCGTCGCGACGTTCTGCGCCGCGCAACAGGAGCGCGGCGTGCCCGTGTTCGTCGACCCCATCATGGGCGACAACGGGCATCTATATAATGGCGTCGACCAAAGCCTCATCGAGCCCATGCGCACGCTCGTGACCTCCGCCGACGTGGCGATTCCCAACTACACCGAGGCCTGTCTGCTGACGGAGACGCCGTTTTGCGGGGAGCGGGGCATGAGCACGCACGACGCGGCGCAGCTTGTGGGGGACCTGCGCGGGATCTGCCCCAAGTCCGTCGTGGTGACGAGCGCCGTCGTTGGAGGGCGGGCGGCCGTCATGGGCTACGACCACGAGCGGGACGAGTCGTTCACGATTCCCTTCGACGAGATCCCGGCCCGCTTCCCGGGAACGGGCGACATCTTCACCTCGGTGCTCATGGGCCGCAAGCTCGCCGGCCGGACGCTCGAGGACGCGACCGCCTCCGCCATGCGCGTGGTCAAGGACATGGTTCAACAAAACCAGGGTGCCACCGACGCCTACAAGGGCATCCCGGTGGAGCGCTACCTGGGAAGCATCGCGCGCTAGGCCTGCCGAGCACCGAGGGATGACACAGGGGAAGAGGTACCTGTGTGTCGCCCGTGTACGCGGTGCGGGGATGCGGACTCGTGAGTGACACAGGGGAAGAGGGACCTGTGTGTCACGGGATGCGGGTGTTTCCTTGGGCCCGATGCGGTCGTCCTGCGGGGCTGGAAGGACAGCGGCGCCCAAGCTGCACAACCATCCCGTGCCCCGTGGCTAGAGATC
>JAWRIT010000117.1:0-3691 GCA_040268355.1 Atopobiaceae bacterium
TGTCGCTCGTGTCGGGCGAGGACATCCAGATCAGCGAGGAGGGCGTCTACGTCATCTCCGGTGAGGCGACCGACGTGACCATCACCGTCGAGGCCGACAAGACCGAGAAGGTGCAGCTCGTGCTCGATGGCGTGAGCATCACCAACACCGACTTCCCGGCCATCTACGTGAAGAGCGCCGACAAGGTGTTCGTGACCACCGCAGAGCGCACCACCAACGTGCTGACCGTGAGCGGCAACTTCGTGGACGACGGGGAGACCGACACCGATGCCGTCATCTTCTCCAGGGACGACCTGGTGCTGAACGGCCTGGGCACGCTTGAGGTGAACTCGACGGACAACGGCATCGCCTCGAAGGACGACCTCAAGGTGACGGGTGGCACCTACGTGATCACGGTCGCCGACGACGCCCTTGAGGCCAATGACGCCATCTGCGTGGCGGGCGGGGAGCTGTCCGTCACCAGCGACCAGGACGGCCTGCATGCCGATGGCGACGACAGCGACGACACCGTCGGCTACATCTACCTTGGCGGTGGGACGCTCGACGTCACGGCGGGCGACGAGGGCATCTGCGCCACCACCTACCTGCAGATCGACGGGGGTTCCGTCACCGTGTCCGCAAACGAGGCCCTGGAGGCGACCTACGTGCAGATCAACGGGGGAACCGTCGACCTCACCGCGAGCGATGACGGCATCAACGCCTCGTATGAGTCGAGTGGCATCGGCACGCCCACGATCGAGATCCGTGGCGGCACCATCACGGTCAGCGTGGGCGCAGGGGACACCGACGCCCTGGACTCCAACGGCGACATCGTGATGAGCGGCGGGCAGCTCGACATCTCCGCGCAGTCCGCCTTCGACTTCAACGGCACGGCGAGCTTCACCGGCGGCACCATCACCGTCAACGGCGAGCAGGTGAGCGAGATCACCAACTCCAGAGGCGGGGGCGGCATGATGGACTACGACCGCGACGACTACGACGACGATGATGGGGAGTAGCGTCTGGTGGCGCGACGGGTCGGATGGTCGCCTTGTGGGGTTGACATCTCGGCCAGAGACAGGGGCGGCGGGATGTGGGTGTCTCGCAAAAGCCTCCTGCACGAGTCGATCGTGAAGTCACCGAGCGACTGAAGGCCAGGGGCCTCGTACGCCGACCGCGTGCGAGGCCCCTGCCAGCTCCGGCATCGCCGGGCCACCTCAGCGGTTGACGTGCGTGTGGGGGCGGTCCTCGTAGCCGTGGAAGTCACCAAAGTAGACGAAGCGGTCCGCCAGCTCGTCGGCGAGCGACTGGTCGTGGGTGGCTATGACCAGGGTCTTGCCCGCCCGCTTGAGCTGGCCCAGAAAGTCCAGCAGCCAGGCGCGCGTCCGGGCGTCGAGGCCGGCCAGCGGCTCGTCGAAGCAGTAGGCGTCGGGGTTCATGGAGAGCACGCAGGCGATGGCCACGCGCTTCTTCTCGCCGCCGGAGAGGGCGTAGGGCGCCCTCGCGCGCAGCTCCGTGATGTCGAGCAGCTCGAGGGTGTCGCGCACCCGCCTCTCGACCTCCTCCTCGGAAAGGCCCATCTGGCGCGGGCCGAAGGCGACTTCGTCGGCGACGGTGGCGCAGAAGAGCTGCGCGTCGCTGTCCTGGAAGACGAAGCCGACGCGCTGGTGCAGGCGCTTGGCGAAGGCGGACTGGCGCATGGAGCGCTCGCTTACCTCGTCCCCATCAAAGTGGTAGCTGCCCCTTTGGGCAAAGAGCAGGCCGCAGAGCACCTTGAGCAGCGTCGACTTGCCCGATCCGTTGTCACCCATGAGCACGACCGTCTCCCCGGCGGCGACGCTCAGGTCCACATGGCGTAGCGCGGGGACGTCGTCGTAGGCAAAGCACAGGTCGCGCAGCTCGAAGAGTGGCGCCTGCCGCTTATCGTGCGGTCGGTGCGGGTCCATCTGGTGGGGCACATGGTCCGTCAGGCTCATCAACGGGCTCCTTGCAGGTTGAGAAAGAGGGCGACCACCAGGGCGAAGGCAAGGACCCAGGCGAGGTCGACCAGGCGGGTCGGGTGGCGGACGGCCCTGCGGTAGCTCCCCTCGAAGCCGCGGCAGCGCATGGCGTCGAGCGTGTCGTGCGACGAGCGTGCCGCGCGGATCAGCACGACGCCGCCCACGCCACCGAGCGCAGCGCGCTTGTCGCGGTTACGCCCGACGCAGCGCAGGAGCAGGGCGTCGAGCGCCTCGCAGGCGGTCGTCCCGAGCTGCACGATGCCCCGCAGCGCGAGCTCGATCGTCAGAATGGCGATGTCGGGCATGCCGAGCGCGGCGAGCGCGCCGGTCGTCTCGGCCGCCGGCGTGGTCAGCGTGACCGTGAGCGCCACGCCCGTCGAGACGAAGGCCTTGGTGGCCAGCACGAGCGCCGAGCGCGGCTGCCCGATGAGGACCGCCGGGAGCATGACGATGGCCGCGAGCGCCGCAGCCGCCGTCGCCGCGCCCATGGTGCGCCGCAGGGCACCGGTCGGCAGCAGGCAGGCGCGCACCAGGACGCCCGCCAGCATCAGGAGCACGAACAGGTAGTTGCGTGCGAGCGAGACCAGCAGGATCGTCCCCACGCCCAACAGCAGCTTGAGGGGCGCGGAAGGGGAGAGGCGGCCCGATCGCCCGTCATCGAGACGAAAGCGTGCGAGGACCGACGAGATCTTGCGAGCGCTGGCGACCACGAAGCCGTCACGGTCGGTGGCGGGCTGGTAGCGCTCCTCTGCCTCGAGCCAGGCGGGCAGGTCGTGTGGACGGTCTGACATGCGACAGGCGGCTAGGCGTCAAAGTCGACACGAGGACCCATGGACGCCGCGATGAGCCGGAAGACGATGACGACGAGTGCGACGCCCACCACGGCCGAGATGAGATAGCCGATCCATTCCGGCAGCGATCCCACCACGTAGTCGGGCATGAGGGAGTTCCACTCGAAGCCCTGCGCCAGGCCGGCGGGCGTGTAGCCGACCATCTCGGCAAGGTCCTCGGTGGCCCACTCGCCCCAGGCGTCTCCCTCTGCGAGCAGGCCAAGCGGGCAGGCGACGATGAGCGCGGCGACCAGTCCCAGGGCCGGGGCGAGCGAGCCGTCCCGATCGCTGGTCTCGATGCCGAAGGACGGGGCGGTGCCTCGGACGAAGGCGAGGATGCCGACGGTGAAGGCCACCTCGGCGAGTCCGGCGACGCTGAGATGCCCGATCATCATGGCGGGCACGGACACGGAGATGGGGTAGGGGCAGTAGAGGGCCGCGCCGGAGGCGTCCTGGAAGAGCAGCGGCTGGATGCCGAACTCGAGCGCACAGAGCAGGGCGGCCGCGTTGAGCCCCGCATAGGAGCCCACGCCGGCGGCCACCAGCTCGCCCCGCTCGCCACCCAGGCGTTCACGTAGGGCACAGTAGATCGCATGGCCCACGAAGGGCAGGACAAAGGCCATGTTCAGGCAGTTGGCGCCCAGCGAGAGGATCCCTCCGTCCCCAAAGAAGACGGCCTGGATGGCCAGCGCGATGCTGATGGCAAGCACCGCCGACCACGGCCCAAAGAGGATGGCGATGAGCGTCCCGCAGACGGCGTGGCCGGTGGTGCCTCCCGGTAGGGGGATGTTGAACATCATGGCGAGGAAGCTGAACGCGGCGGCGATGCCGATCAGGGGCACCTTCTCGCGAGGCACCTCCTCGCTCACCCGGCGGGCGGCC
>JAWRIT010000118.1:0-3620 GCA_040268355.1 Atopobiaceae bacterium
CACAGAGGTGCCTCTTCCCCCGTGTCGGCGATCACGAGGTCGACCGGTCGGGGGAGCGAGGCGAGCGAGTCGGCCACCACGCCGTTCGGGTCGCTGTCGACGATGAGCGCGTCGGCATCCTCGGGACCGCCAAACCTCAGCAGGCCCGGCGCGTTGACCTTGCTGGAGTCCAAAAGGACGATGGTCTTCTCGGCACAGTGCAGAAACGCCCGCTTGAGCTCCGCCATGCCTTGATGGCCGGTCATGAACCCTCGGCCCGGAACGTAGGAGGTCGGACTGATGAAGCAGATGTCGGGGTGGATGAGCCGTAGGGCCTCCTGCGCCAGCGGCCCGGTCGTGTAGCGGTGTCCCTTGCGCAGCGATCCGCCCAACAATATGACGTCGGTCATGGGGAGGGAGCGGTCCACGTAGTCGGCGATGGTGATGTCAGCCGTGATGACAGTGACATTGACGAAGGTTTCGAGCTCTTTGACAAGCTCAAGGGCGGTGGTTCCCGTGTCAACCAATACGGAGCAGCCGTCCTGCAGGTAGCTTGACGCCTGCTTGGCGATGGCCCGTTTGCTCTCGACGTTGACGTTCATGCGCCGGTCTTGTATCGAGACCGTCAGCGTCTGCGAGAGCGCCACCGCACCTCCGTGCGTGCGCCGCAGCTTGCCATCGCGTTCGAGCGCGTCGAGATCACCGCGTGCCGTCACCTTCGAGACGCCGAACATCTGGGCGATGTCTGCCACCTGGACCGATGTCGTGCGTTCGAGTAGGGCAAGGATGCGGGACCGTCGCTCCGCTGGGTAGAGTTCCCTCCTGTCCGACAGGTCCGATGCTGCCGTCTCCGAGTGAGCCATGGGATCCTCCAACTGTGAACCTTTTGTGTTTCGCCTAGAAAAGGAAAAGAAAGGAAACGCAAAGCAACAGTTTACTTCAGATCGTTATCAGAAGGTCCGCAGGACTCGGAGTAACCACATGAAAAGCTTCACTTCGTAAGATTGTTTTCATTTCTATCGCAAGGAGCGTTCTCTTCAGAAAGCAAGGAAAGGCAAATCGAACCTACAATGCCGACAGGCAATGACAAGCTGGCCAGCTTGGCGAACCTACCGAATCGTATGCCCTCGGGGCAGAAACGGAGATGCGTCATGCTTGTCACCACCACAGAGATGCTGCTGCAGGCCCAGGCCGACCACTATGCCGTCGGTGCGTTCAACGTCGAGAACCTCGAGTTCGTCATGGCGGTCGTCCGCGCCGCCGAGGCGAAACGATCGCCCGTCATCCTGCAGACGACACCAGGCACCGTGAAATATGCCGGGCTGAGCTACTTCGCTGAGATGGCTCGCGTGGCGGCCGAGGAGGCGAGCGTCCCTGTTGCCATTCACCTCGATCATGGCGACGGCTTCGACCGGTGCGTGCAGGCCATGAAGGCAGGGTACACGTCCGTCATGATAGATGGCAGCCACGACCCGTTCGAGGACAACATCGCCCTGACGGCCAGCGTCACCAAGGTCGCCCGACCGCTGGACATTCCGGTGGAGGCAGAGCTCGGCAAGGTCGGTGGCAAGGAGGACGACGGTCCCGCCGTCGAGGGCGAGAGCCCCTATACCGACCCGGACGAGGCCGTCGAGTTCGTCGAACGTACCGGCTGCAGCTCTCTCGCCATCGGCGTGGGAACCTCCCACGGCGTCTACGTGGCCGAGCCACACATCGACCAGGCGGTGGTCCGCTCGATCAGGTCGCGCGTCGACGTGCCGCTGGTGCTGCATGGCACCTCCGGCGTGCCCGACGACCAAGTCGCCGATGCCATTGCGGGTGGCATCTGCAAGGTGAACTATGCGACCGAACTGCGTCAGGCGTTCATGCGCGGCTTCATGGGATACATGGCCGAAAACCCTGCGACCTTCGATCCCAAGAAGCCAGCCGTACCAGGCATGGCAGCCATTCAGGGCGTCGTGGAAAGCCACATGGACAACCTCGGGTCGACCGGCAGGGCATCGTAGGGGTACGACGCCGACGCGGGGGGCACGGGGGAAGAGGCACTTATGTGTCGCTGCGAGGGAGAGGGCGCTCGGTGACGCGGAGGCGCCTCTTCCCCTGGTCTCCCTCCGTCCGGGACGCGGCGAGGGTCGGGCGCCGTGGTCAGAGATCGGACTTTTGCGGTGTTTTTTCGGACGTCATGGAGTATCTCCATCCTCCGTCCTGCTGTTTTTCTGTCTGCTACTCCGCCAGTCGCGGATTCTCACCGCAAAAGTCCGATCTCTAGCCATGGCGCCCCCACTGCGTCCCAGGCACAGGGAAGACGTACGCGGGAGAAACGTGCTCTCGATTGATCTAAAACTCCTTGCACGAACCTGACAGCTCTTCTGACTGTTCTTTGTCTCTACCAGTACATACTCTGATTCCAGACAGTATTGCTATCGAAGGCGTTGGGAGGGGGGGGTTTGGGTGCTTGGGAAGACCTCGGAAAGAGGCCCATCTTCACCGATTTCGACGCACTGGCAGCTGATGTCGTTCCCGGCGTGCTCGGGGGAGAGATGATGCACATTGGTTATATCAGGTTGATGTGCTCCTACCGTTCGAATGCTGTTTGACAAGGACCGCATGCGAGATGGTGTCGGGTGCGGCCCCGAGCTCTATAAGGAGCGGGCATGATTGCCACGGTTACCCTCAATGCTTCCATCGACAAGGCCTACCACATGCGCGATGCCATCAAAGGTGGTACCGTAATGCGTGTCGAGAAGTGCCGCAACACAGCTGGTGGCAAAGGCCTCAACGTTGCCCGTGTCGCCACCCTGTGCGGGGCGAGCGTGAAGGCAACGGGGATGGTCGGCGGCTACAACGGGAGCTACCTCGAGTCCCTGCTCGACGAGGATGGCATTTCCCACGAGTTTGGTCGTATGGCAGGGGAGACAAGGAGCTGCATCAACGTTCTCGACCCTACGTTCCACTCGACGGAGTTCCTAGAGCCCGGTCCAGAGGTGAGCACGGAGGAAATCGAGCGATTCCTCCGGTTGTTCCAGCGCATAGCACACGAATGTGACGTGGTGACCATATCGGGCAGCGCTCCTACGGGAGTAGCGACAGACGTCTACGCACGCATGGTCAGCATGGCACGAAGAGCCGGAAAGCGGGTGATCCTTGATACGAGTGGAGCGCTGCTCTGGGAAGGCATGAGGGCGAATCCCACCATGATCAAGCCGAATGCAGAGGAGATCGCGGCGCTCTATCAGACGACACTCGCGACCCGCGACGAGGTGGCGGGATGCGCACGGCGGATCCGTGACATGGGCATCCCCTTCGTTGTCATTTCGCTCGGGGGCGACGGGGCACTGCTCGCGTGCGAGGAGGGCGTCTTCCATGGTGTCTCCCCGAAAGTGGAGGTCGTGAACACCGTTGGGTGCGGGGACTCCATGGTGGCCGCCTTCGCCGTGGCGTTCGAGCGCGGCATGTCAGCTGCGGACGCCTTGCGCTACGCGGTCTCCGTTGCGACGGCCAACGCGCTCATGCCCAGCACCGGCTCCTTTGACGCCGCCATACAAGCCGAGCTCTATAAAAAGGTTCAAGTCACCGCGCTGTAGGTTAGCCACGCAAAGGGCGCGGGGTCCGACACGGGGGAAGAGGCACCTATGTGTCAC
>JAWRIT010000119.1:0-14734 GCA_040268355.1 Atopobiaceae bacterium
ACGAGACCAGAGGAAGAGCAGGACACATTATGTGTGCGCACAATTCATGTCGAAGGCAGATGAGCGCTACGTCAGTCCTCCAGATTCAGCCACAGAACCTCTTCTTTTGACAGATGCATCTTTGCTGCATCTAGCGTCTGACGATACATCTGCTCGCTTTCCCCACCCTGAAGAGGAATGACCTGCAGATCTTGGTTGAACAACCACGCCATGGAAATCTGTGCAACGCTGACATCATACGTTTCTGCCAGCTGCTCCGCTCTGCGCAGGCGCTCGAAGTTCTCGTCCGCAAAATATCCCTTCACGCCGGGAGCGCTCAGACACTTTCTCGCAGCCTCTTTGTCATCGCTCCGGAAGGCACCGGAAACGAAGCCGCAGGACATGGAGGAGTAGGCGAAGACAGGCACTTTGTTTTCGATGAGCCACTCCCGATCCTTTGCATGTTCTGGCCCCGTGATGGACACGCCACCGCCCCAAGGATCAGCGATCTGATGTGCCAAGCTGTAGTGAGGGCTGATGGCGCGGAATGGCTCCATGCCGTTCTCAAGAGCGAAGGCATTGGCCTCTCTGAAACGCTCCAGGGACCAGTTGGATGCGCCATATATGCCGATCTTTCCCTCTTTTTTCAACTGATGCAGCGTAGGAACGATTACGCTGACCGGCACATCCGGATCGTCTCTGTGCAGCATGTAGACATCAATGTAATCACGGCAGAGCTTTGCCAGCGAGTCATGAAAATCACTCAGGAGATCGTAGGGGGTCACCCTCTTTCTGTAGGGGTTCTGGTGACAACCTTTGGTCAGGATGACCGCCTCGTGCGTTCTGTTCCTGGATGCTAGATACTCACCCAGGACCTTTTCTCCATATCCCGCGGAGCAGTCGAAGCAGGTAAGTCCCATGTCCCAAAGCTTGTCAATTACAGAGAACTGCTCTTCCTTCGTCAGGTCGGTATGGATCCAAGGAGTGGTTTCATCGGTAAACAACGCTGATGAGGTGCCCACCACGATTGGTGCGAAATCAACGGTAAGTCCTTCTAGCTTCATGTCGCAACTCCTTCCGTTCGGTGAGATAGACACTGTTAGCCGAGGTAAAACCGCTCTACCCAGTATAGAAGCTTCGAAAGATGGGCGCTTGTAAAGAGGTGGGAAGTGAGTGGTAGCTTTTTGATCTCAATTGACAACGCTGCCGGCTTAGTCAGAATCCTTAACCGTCTTTGCATACCTTGACGGAGCGGTCCCAAAGTACGCCTTGAACTTGCGGCTGAGGTGACTGGAGTCATAGCAGCCGACTTCCTGAGCAATCTCCGTCAGGTTCATAGTCCCGGCGAGCAGGAGTTTTTCCGCATTCTCCATTTGCAGCTGGGTGATGATCCGCCCGAAGGTCTTTCCCGTGTTCTTGTGAATAAGGCGGCTGAGGTGCGCCTCCGAATATCCGAAATAGGCAGCGACCTCAGACAAGGACGTTCGAAAATAGTGAACGCTCAGGTATCCGAGAATGGCGACTATCAGGCCATTCTGCGTGGCACTTTGCCAGTTTGGAACAATGGCATCGAAGGCATACTCCCTTGTGATGTGCAGTAAAAACTCGCATGTCAGCAGGCGGAGAGCATATTCAAAGGCATGTGGTTTGTTCTGACTCTCTGTCAGCATGTGGGCTCCGAGGTTTCGCAGCCGCTCGTCTTTTCCCGTCCGAAAAAGAATGTATGGCGTGACATTCTCCCGATACAGAACCCTCTCGAGAAAGTCAGACATGACCTTTCCGCCCTTGAGAACCGTCAAGAAGTTCCGGTCAAAGAACTTGGGGCTGACCATGATGTTGATGATGCAGCTTTCGTCATTGGTGCAGGAGAGGGCGTGGAAGGCATGGGGCGACATAATGCAGACGTCTCCCGCCCCCATGGGGAAGGAAGACAACTTAAACAGATTTGTGCACCTCCCGGCAGCCACATAAATGATTTCGATATAGCTGTGATTGTGCAGAACAGGATAACTATACCTACGATGCAGGGAAATGCGGACATTGTACTCATTCTCGATCGGTTTTATTGTGGTGCCAAGCTGATCGACCGAACCTTCTCGATACACCTCTGCACCCGGTGCCAGCACCAGGCGCCCTGTCCGTATACCTTCCTCATAAGCAGAAAAAGTCATGGGGATCGACCAGTGCGAAGGCCCCTTCTCCTGAAAGTCTCTTTTGTATACCAGTTCGTCCTCAAACAAAGGCCTGTTGCAAATAGTTTCAATCTTCATTTTTGCAAGCCTTTCCCTTGAATGGATTCTACAAAAAAGAGTTATCGAAAATCAAATACTTACATCTTAAATGCGCCCATTATACAAGCCTCACTTCGAAGCCGACAATACAATCGTTTCAACTGGCAACAGTGGCCAGATAACAGGTTGAATCTTCTGTGACGGGCGCGGAGGAGGCCAACATGAAGCACAGTCATATTTTTCCATTCCTTTGGATGCGAGGAGAGCCGGAAGAGGTGCTTCGTAAAGAAATGGAGAAGCTCGACGAATCCGGCATACAAGCTGTCTGTCTGGAGGCGAGGCCGCATCCAGACTACGCCGGCAAAGGCTGGTGGCACGATGTGGACATCATCATTGATGAGGCGAAAAAGCGGGACATGCAGATCTGGATCCTGGACGATGCGCATTTCCCTACCGGCATGGCCAATGGCAGCATGGAGCGGCATAAGGATAAGGCACGGCGTTGGCTGTATACGCAGTTCGTGGATGTGACAGGACCGATGCCGTCCGCGCAAGTTGACGTAGACCTTCTGATGACAGAGCAGTTTACGTGGATGGACATCGGAAAGCCGCAGACGAAGCCTCTTATCGACGAGACAAGGCTTCTTTCTGTGACAGCGGTCAGGATCAGTGACGAGGACCTGGTCGAAGGGGAATGGATCGATCTGACAAACCAGGTCAGCGACGGATACCTGACGGCTGACTTCTCGAGCGGAACATGGCGGGTCTACGTGACCTTCGTGACCACAGCGATCGGACCCAGGCCAGACTACATCAATTACATCGAAGAGGATTCCGTACGCGTCTTGATCGATGAGGTCTATGAGAAGCACTACGAGCGCTACAAGGACCTCTTCGGGACAGTGATTGCCGGCTTCTTCTCGGATGAGCCCGGATTCTACAACACCGAAACGTTTGACGAGAACTGCTTCCTTGGTCTTGACATGGTCCTCCCGTGGGGAACGGAGCTGGAGCAGGTGCTCGAAGCAAAGCTCGGCAAGGATCTGTACAGGAAGCTCCCACTTCTCTATGCAAACGAGACGTCAGGTGCTCACCGGTACATCCGTACCGCGTACATGGACGCCGTCAGCATGCTCTACGGGAAGAACTTCTGCCAGCAGCTGGGAAACTGGTGCCGCGCACACGGCGTGCAGTATATCGGTCATGTCGTCGAGGACAACTGCGGCTACATGAGGCTCGGCGCTGGGGTCGGCCATTACTTCAGGGCCATGTCGGGGCAGGACATGGCTGGCATCGACAACATCGGGTACCAGCTGATGCCCGGAAACGAGACGGGAGCGCGCCATACCGGCTTCCAGAACATCAGCCCGCTTTTCTATCACTACCAGCTTGGCAAGCTGGGCGGCTCAGAAGCAGCCATCGACCCCTTGAAAAAGGGACGGCTCATGTGCGAGAACTTTGGTGCCTATGGCTGGAGGCTTGGCGTCCGGGATATGAAGTGGCTGGTGGATTATCTGGTCGGCCAGGGCGTGAACCACTTTGTCCCTCATGCCTTCTCGATGGCGGAGTATCCGGATGCCGACTGCCCGCCACACTTCTACGCCCGAGGCAATAACCCACAGTTCCCTTGGTTCTGCAGCCTGATGAAGTATACGGATCGGCTCTGCCGCCTGTTCTCGGACGGTGCATCAATCTCACAGGTAGCCGTGCTGTTCGAAGCGGAGGCAGACTGGGCTGGCAAGACCATGCGGGGCGCCGAGGTGGCCAAGGAGCTGATCAACCATCAGCTGGACTTCACCTTCCTCCCTTCGGATGTCTTTGAGGACGCAGCGTACTTTGGCTGCAGGACCGACGACGGAAAGCTGGTTGTCAACGGAAGGACAATGGATGCCCTGATAGTCCCCGAGATGGACTACCTTGCTCCTGCCGCGGCGGCTTTTATCGGAGAGAATCCGGATGTGCCTGTTCTGTATGTCAACACCCTCCCAGTTGGCATCGCCGGACAGAACGAAGGCGAGGAGGCACTCCTTGATGATGCGCTGAAGAACAGGGTGGTCGTACAGCTCACCCAGCTTTCGAAGAAGCTCTTTTCCATGGGTATACGGGATGCCGCGTATCCAGAACAGTGCGATGGGAACCTACATCAATACCACTACGTAAAGGATGGGAGCAACTACTGGTTGTTCATGAACGCCTCCCTTTCCGAAGACGTGACGGTCGCCATGCATCTGCCGGAGGGTCGCTATGCCTCCTACGACGCCATGGACGACAGCTTTGAACAGCTCGCGCTTGCAGACGGCGTCTTCTCCCTCCACCTGCCGCCGTATGGCTCCACGGTCATCTGCGACACAGCCGACATGACGCTCCCCGAGAGGAAAGCGGTCCCTGAGGCCAAGGAGACTGTCACCCTCACCCGCTTTGATGTGGAGCTGAGAGAGATCGGCAGGACGGGGAGCGAATTCCTGAGCGACCTCGAGCTGGTGCCCATCTCTTCACTCAAGAGGGACTTCTCGGGCGTCATGGTCTACCGGACCAACTTCGCGCTGGACGAGCTGCCAGAGCGCGCCTTTTTGAGGGTGGAGCACGTCTATGAGTGTATGGAGGTGTCCGTGAACGGCGCGGCACTAGGAACGAGGATCACGCCGCCGTACGCAGTGGACGTCACGGAGGGTCTTGTGGCGGGAGACAACCAACTAGAAGTGACCGTCGCTTCCACAGCCCTGCGAAACGCGAACACCAAGCCGGGCCTCTTCGGAAAGGAGAGGACTGTCATTGAGCCGACCGGCATGTTCGGCAACGTGCGGCTGGAGCTGTCCTGATTTTGGAAGCATGCGGCTAAATCTGATCCGAGAGGAGATGCCCATGAAGTTCGGAAAGATCTTTCATCTAGGCATTGTTGTTAGGAATCTCGAGAAGGCGGTCGAGATCTACGAACAGGAGATGGGATACGGCCCCTTCGAGCTAGGAGACGGCGAGTTCTTTCAGGACAAGATCGTCAATGGAAAGATCGGTCCCGGCCTCCCCATGAGAACGGCCATCTGTCGGGGGGAGTACGAGATCGAGCTCATCGAGCCTACAGGTCCTTCAATCTACCAGGAGCATCTCGAAAAGCACGGCCCAGGCATCCACCACGTCATCCTGGAGACGGGCGAGAGCTATACGGATGTGCTGGCCATGGCGAAGCGCGTCTCCGGAAGAGATCCGAAGCTTGAGACAGCATTTCCCGACGGGACGCCAATCGTAGCGTATGCGGACATGCAAGAAGAGGCCGGCATTCTCCTCGAGATCGGGAATTCGCCGGAATAGGGGTCAGCCAAAAGCGAAAGGGGGCCATTGTGAGTGAGAGTCGAGTACGTGCGGGACGCGAGAAGCTGAACATGTCGTCCACCATCGCCTATGCCATCGGCAGTTCTGGCGCGAACGTCAGCTTCTACATGATCAACAACTACCTGATGCTGTATTACACGGATATCGTGAGCCTGGCGGCATCCGCCATCTCTCTGATCATGCTGATCGCCCGGATCTGTGACGCAATCAGTGATCCGATGATGGGCATCATCGAGGACAGGACTCATACAAAGCTGGGCAAGTTCCGTCCGTGGCTAATCGTAGGTCCTCCGTTCCTTGCCGTCTTCAATCTGCTGACCTTCACGGTGTTCCCTTTGGAGGGGGCTGCAAAGGCGATTGTCTGCGGAATCTGCTACATCGGTGCTGGCATGGCGTACACCGTCGTTCAGGTCGCCATTAACGGCCTTGTCAACCGCATTACCAATGACTCCAACGACAAGATGCGGGTCATCTCCATCGCACAGATTGCCAATCAGCTCGGTCAGATCGCTGTCGCGGCGACCCTGATGCCCATCATCCTGCGCTTTTCTGGCGGAGAGGTCGCCAACGCACGGGGCTATTTCTGGGGCACCTTGATCATGGCCCTGATCACCTGCCCCATGATCTGGATTGCCGCATGGAAGTGCCGGGAGGTGTCGGTAGAAGAAGCGCCCACGCAAAAGACCGGGAGCAAGAAGAAGTCACTTCTGCAGTCTCTGAAGGTGGTCTTCTCCAACGACCAGCTGGTCGTTGCTGTTCTGACTACCTTCCTTTCCTGCGTCTCCATCATCGGCAGGTACGCCCTCCTTAGCTACTACGTGATCTACGTGGCAGGCTCCTACGACCTGATCGCACCGATTTTCTCCCTGATGAGCTTTGCCCAAATGCTCGGCAACATTCCGCTCCCCTTCCTGACCGGGAGGTTTGGAAAGAGAGGCGTGTTTGTTGTGCTGAACATCATCTCGGCAGCACTGATGGTTGCCCTGTTCTTTGTTCCCGCAGGCTCCACCATACCGGTCATCGTTCTTTCCTTCCTGATCGGTTTTGTGGGCGCTGCCGGCAGCATTACCTATTCCATCGTCGCCGATTGTGTTGAATATGGTGACTGGAAGTACGGCATCCGTGATGACGGTCTCGCCTTTTCACTGATGTCCTTCGGCGTCAAACTCTCCTCCGCCATTACCGGTGCTATCGCGGCCCCTCTTCTTGTGGCGGTGGGGTACGTTGCAAACCAGGCGCAGGCTCCCGAAACCGTGACCGCCATCAATGCGATCGTCAACATCGCACCGGCAGCCATCCTTCTCATGTCGCTGGTCCCACTCGTGAAGTACAAGCTGGATCCGAAGACCATGGATCAGATCACGGCGGACCTGATAGAAAGAAGGGCGGCTGCAAAGTCACAGGGATAGTGTGAAAAGCAGCTCCTTCCCGCTGCGGGACGGCAGTCTTGGTAATGAGGCCACCGTCCCGCAGCGGCGACTTATAGGCGTGTTGGCGATGATCCTCCAAGTCGCCTGGTGCAAATGGTCCTCTGAGACAAGCGCAGAACCTGGATGTATGCGTGGCTCGGCCCGATAATCCTCCAGCGAGTTACCGCCCGCGCTGGCCGCCAAGCGTCTCTGCACGCCTGCTGTCCGGTACCGGATCGCATGATGCGGGGAGCTGGCACCCCCTGAGTCTCGAACGAGTATCTCCGATCGCCCTGCGGCCTTGCCCGACCGGGCTCCCGATCGCCAGGGCCCGTCGCGCGCTGATGCTAGGGTGAAGGGGCGGGAAGCCGAGCACGACACCTCGGTCCTCAGGATCTGCGCGATCGCACAGGAGGCGATTTTCGGCCTTCTGGATGATCCCAACGGCAAATAATGTGTGGCAGGAGATTCTAGGGCTTTGTAGCGCCTCTGAAAGGTTTGCCCAGCTAAGAGCCTCGGTTTTGTCGATCCGTCGCGTATGGTCCGGGCCCACATCCCCACGGTGGGGAAACGAGACCCGAAGAGTCGCAGGTCAGAGGCCCCAGAATCCGGTCATATTTCGCCACGCGGCAGTGCGGACGCGCCTCAACACCCTCCCCTACCTCGCGCTCTTCGAGTGCTCGTAGCGCCCATAGGCGGGATCGGAGCGCGAAAAACGTCCCTATAACGGACTCTTAGTTCTATTTCTTATTTCGGATCCTGCGGTTTTGTAGTAGGCACGAAAGATATAGGGACGAAAAAGCAGGCAATGTCGTCTCTCTGGGGGATGACTGAGGGAGTCATGCGAATCACCAGCACGTGGTGGTCGCCCCTGCAACGAGCCGAGCGTTACGCGCGGGGCGACCTCGATGCCGACCCACCCTCTACGAACGATTGCCTCACCGAGACAGCCCTCGTAGCAGAGTGGCAGCGAGGGCAGTGCGTCTACTGGATCTCTTAGGGATCGCTCTCGCGTGGCGCATCGTGGCACGCGTTGCTCGAGGTGGCGTTTTCGCGCCAAGGTGATGATTTGTCCCTCTAGGGCACGGCATATAGGACATAATCGTCACTAGATATATGTACTCGTCTATGTCGGTCACTATCTCGGAGAGAACATCTATGACATCCGCCTCATCGAACACCCTCATTGACAAGGACTGCGCGATTCCCATCTACCGTCAGGTCATGAACTTCCTCAGAGAGGGCATCGACTCGGGCGCATGGAAAGAGTCCGGGAGGATTCCATCGGAACTCGAACTATCCTCATCGCTCAAGGTGAGCCGAGGGAGCGTAAAAAAGGCGATCTCCGAGCTTGTGAGCGAAGGTCTCTTGGAGCAGATCCAGGGCAAGGGCACCTACGTGAAGACGCACGACATCTCCTTCCCCCTGAACGAAGGACTTATCTCGTTCTCTGAGTCGCTGCACGAGCAGGGAATTGAATTCACCACCTCGATCGCGGTGTCGGAGATACGCGAAGCGAACGAGACAATTGCGTCGTTTCTTGACATCCCTGTAGGGGCGCCGTATCTGCACATGGAGCGCATCCGCACCGTCTCTGACGAGCCGGTCATGTATATCGAAAACAACATCAACATCGAATTGGTGCCCGGCATAGAGCATGCGGACTATGAGCGGGAGAGCCTGTTCGAGACGATAGAGCGCATCAGCGGCCACCGGGTAGATCACTCCAAGACCAGCTTCTTGGCTGTGGGCGCAGACGAGAAGCGTGTCCGGTCGCTTGCGGTCGAGCCAGGTCAGCCCCTCCTCAAACAGGAGCAGACCGTCTTCCTCGACACCGGACAACCTATCGAATATGCCCACGTATGGCTTCGGTCGTCCAGGTTCTATGTCGGCATCATCTCGCAACGTCGCCGGTAACGAAGGGCACAAGGCCTCTCACCTGCTACTGCGGGTGATCGTCCAACGCGTCGAAGAGCTCGGTCAAGAGAGCCCGCTTGTCCTCGGCAAGCGCAAGCGCACTTGAGATGCCCGTCCCCTGCGCCCCCCTGGAGATGAGCCTGGTGACATCGCTACCCCGACGGATGCCGGCCCCCTCCATGATGACAATGTCCTCGTTGATCTCGCGTACCGCAGCAATGGTCGAATCAACGTACTCGTCATTGCTCATATGACCCGTTCCCACCAACGAGCTGGGCTCACAGAGGATGACGTCCGGGTCCATGGCGGCAACCGCCCGTGCCTCCATAACGTCGTCAGCCGCAACGATCGTAAGCACCTCGAGCTCGCGCGCACGAGCGATGGTCTTCGAAAGCTTGCTTATGGGAAGTGGATGAGCCGTGTGATTGAGAAACACTGCCTCGACGCCCACGCTCTTGAGAGACTCGAGCGGTGCAAGCCCCATCTCCTTGCCGTCATCGACAAGGTCCGCATGCTGGGCAGTCACGACAACGTGCTTGACGCTTTGGGCAATCTGATATAGCTCCGGCATGGGCGCGGAATAGAAGATGCTATGGTTCCTGCCCGCAGCCACCTCGTCGGTAATAATCGCCGCACGAATCGCATCCTGCCCGACAAGATATGTCTTTGGGCTCACTGTGAAAAGTGGGAGCTTCAGGTCTTCTCGTTTCACAAAGTCATCCTTTCCAAGAAAAAGCAGGGCAGCACAAGCGAGAGGTGCCCAAGGCTTGGCTGCCCAGCTCACGGATATGGCCTAAAGAGGAGGCGTGTTCGGGTGGACCCTGTCGGAAGCCACTCCATTGGGGAAAACGATGCTCAGGCGAGCGGGACGACCGAGTCTCCATGTGCTGTGCATCCAACCTCAAACGAACCCAACTCCAAATCGCTGGAGGGCGCCCTCTTCCTTATCGGAACCCCCTCATCTTACGTGCTCCAGCATGAGCAGATCATATGCCTCGGCAAATCTCAGGGAAAGGTGGGTCATCGGGCGCGGCCCTGCCCACGCCCACCCATTTTGTTCCTAGCCGTCTTTCGCAGCAGCGATCCGTCCATCGCCCCGCGAACGATCGATTGCAGCCAGCGCCTGTTGAAACGCATCGCGGTACCGAGGGCTCGGCATATGGTCATACAGCTCTTCGACGGGCACCCCCGCCGTCCCACGAATCTCGGCGAACCGGGGAGTCAGCGAGAGGCCCGCAAGCTCGAGACAGTTGGTCACGATGCCATCCGAATCAGTGAGAATAACAACGAAGACGTTTCGAGCAAAGCTGATGCGACACAACCCGGTGCCAAGGCAGCCAATATGGTCGCGGGCCAGATCGTGGATCATCCGGCGCACCTTGCCCCAGTAGCGATACTGGCTGTAGGTACTGGCCGCCCAGATGAAGACGAGAAACGCGACGATTCCGAGACCGCGAACCATAGTGGCACCTCAAGACGCTTTCTAGACTAGAGGCCGAAGGACAGGGCATATGCAAGGACTATCTGAATGGGGCTTGTGATGAGCTTCCCAAACAGGAACGCGGGATAGCCCAGCTCGATCGTCTCGGGCTTGGCCTCCATCAGTGTCATCCCCACAGGAGCAAAGTCGGAACCAACCTGGCAGTTGACGGCAAAGAAGCCTGGAAGGGCGAAATTGGCTGGTATGGCACCCATGGCAATCTGGTCGCCGATCAGGACGGAGAGCACGGACGCAATGATGGCTCCCGGACAAATCAGCGGAGACAAAAATGGAATCGAGCAGAAGAGGCCCACCAGGATCATGCCGGGCAGCGAGCTGGCAATGGGGGTGAGGAAGTCTGCGATAACGTTGCCAAAGCCTGTGTAGTTGATGATGCCGATCAGAACCGACACGAAGCCCATAAACGGGACGATGTTCTTGAGGACATCATCTACGGTGTCACGCGCAGCCTGGTAGATGATGGAGATGAAGCGACCGACACCTGTACCGATCTTCGAGATGACATCAAGCACACCAGTGCTCTCTTTCTCGATTATTTCCGAGCGGCCATCAGCTATTCGTGTGCGAACGTCAGCCTCATCAGTCGTGTCTGTCGTAACCGTGGCAGGAGCTGGCTCTGGAGCCGCCGCGCCATCTGCAAGTCTGACGCCTTCGGGCTTCACATCAGACGCAAAGAGGTCTGCGGTGATGAAGGTGGCCAAGGGGCCAGAGGGTGACCCGGGCTTGATGTTGAGCGTCTTGATTCCCATCTTGGGATAGGTCCCACACCGGGCGACGCCCGCACAGTCAATGACGGCAACGCAGGCCAGTTCGGTGTCACAAGGGTCTTTGAACTGGTCGACGACGGGCGCGCCGGTGGCGTCCGCAATCGCCTGGGCAACAGGGTGGATGCCTCCAAGGCAGACGTTCAAGATGTAGGGCTTCTCGTCGGTCGGAGTGATGGTGAGGGGTCCGCCCCAGCCGTTTGGGCCATGAGAAACGACAACGCTCTTGTATTCACTCATTCTTTGCTCACACCTCTCTCAATTCGTACGCACCGTGCGGGAGTGTCAAGTGTCACGCCTGTTGGTCCAGCTGCGTCGCAAGCCGCTTCTTCTCTTCGTTCCGCTTGACCATGGCGAGATAGACTCGCTCGGTCACGATGCCCTTTATGAGGCATACGACGAGTCCGACAAGAAGGAATCTGATCGCAAGCTCAGAGGAGTTGCCGCCAACCGCAGCGTATCCGGCAGATATGCCGAGCCAGACAAAGAGCTCAGAGGAGTTGGCATGTGGGAAGAGGCCTGTGATTGGGTGCATCATCGATACGACGGCGTCGTAAAACGCTGGCTTGTACTTCTCCTCAACGAAGACGCCAAAGGTATAGGCCATCGGATTGCACAGGAAGAACGTGCAGAGGAACGGAATGAGGGTGTAGCGAAGGACGGCGTACTTCGTGCACCGCTTCATGAAGCCATACACGCGGTCCTGTCCGATGATCGCAATGAGCGCCTTGATCGTGAGAATCAGGCACACGAGCATGGGGATCATGCCGCTGATAAAAGAGGCGAACTGGGCGCCTGCGGCATTGAAAAGGCCCGTGAAGTTCTCTGCCAGCCAAATCATGGTGTTATTGATCGCTTCCATTGCTTCCCCTTTCGTATTGGTTCATAGTCGAACGTCTCACGAAACCCCCTTCTTCGGTTTAAGATTGTCTATACTGATATAGTATTGTCTATAGTTGTCTATATTGTTAGAAAGAGGGCGAGTGGAAGGTTTTGCGCTCCCAGCGGCCTCTCTCGCCTACGCCTCTCCAAGCGTGCCAACCGCATCATGCAGTCGTTTATAGAGCTCGTACTTTCGGTCATAGCGTTCGACCAGCTCTTCCTTTGGGGCAAATGAGTCGGCGATCTCGTCTCCCCTCTCGAGCACGCCATCGAGGCTGGCATGTGTCACAGACGCTATCGCGATCGCCGCGGCACCCTGGGCGGCACCCTGGACCCCCTTCAGACGCATCACATCGCACTGAAGTATTGCCGCCATGATCTGCATCCACAGGTCGGACTGTGCGCCTCCACCCACGACGCGAACCTCATCCCACAGGGACGAACCACCAACCTGTTCCTTGAGCTGACGAAAGCCGAAACAGATGCCCTCCATCACCGCACGACGCAAATCTGACCTGCTGGTATTTAGAGAGAGTCCCACGAACGCCCCTCGAAGCTCAGGATCTCTGTAGAGCGTCTTGTCGCCGTTGAGGAAGGGATAGAAGATGAGCCTCTTCGTGTCATAGAGAGGGTCTGTCACCTGCTCGTCTTCTATGGCATATGACGCAGAGCCGAACAACTCCCTCACGAGCCAGTCCATCGCGTTCCCGCACGACTGCAAAGAGAGCTGCACGAGGGTCGCCAAGGCATCGCCCGTCGCACGAAACTGAACCGCCTTGCCGCAGGAGGGCAGGAAACGACCGGGGCGCGCATACATAAGGACACCCGACGTACCCAACGAGATGACAGGGACTCCACCAGTGAGACAGCCAGTGGGAATGGCCGCAGCAGGATTGTCTCCAGTCCCGCGCACGACGGGAGTCCCCACCGGGATCCCGCACTCATGTGCGGCCCTCTCACAGACCCCGCCGACGATCAGCTGAGCCTCCTGTACCTTCGGGAGGATTGACGTGGGAATGCCCAGCACGTCGCACACCGCAGGTGACCACTCGCCCTTGACAAGGTCAAACAGCACAGACGTTGACGCGCCACACCAATCTATCCCCACTGCCCCGGTCAGACGATAGGTGATCCAATCTGGCGCGATGACGCACGAGGCAATGTCGGAGAACTGGTTGGGCTCATACGCTCGCATCCATGCAAGGTTGAGGGCGGGACTGCCCGTCGACACCGTGTGGGCGAGGTAGTCCTCCCCTATCTCCATGAGCGTCGAACGTGTCGCATCGACCATCGGGCTCGTCCGCGAGTCATTCCACAGCATCGCGGGCCTCACGCAGGTGCCGTCGGCGGCAAGTGGAACCATGGTGTGCATCTGACCAGTGACACCAATCCCCTTGATGCCAGCGGCGGGAGTGGCTGAGAGCAACTCGTGCAGAGCCTCGCATACGGCATACCACCACAGCTCCGGATCGATCTCGCGCCATCCGGCAGCAGGCTCCGACACGACATAACTGCGGCTGGCAGACCTTTCGACCTTTCCCCGCTCATCGGTAACGACAACCTTGACGGATGAGGTGCCCAGATCGATTCCGATGTAGTGGTCCATGTTCCCTGCCCTTGAACTGTTGCAGCCAGCAAATGGTCGACCCACGAAACCTGACAAGCAAGGAGCAGAGTACTAGCCTGCCTCCCCGTTAATGGCACGCGTTGTCCTGTAGGCCACCTCGGCCACGGACTGCCGGGCGCCGAGCAAGACCCGGGCAAGATTGTGCTCGTCGTTGTTGGCGTCGTACGCCTTGCCAACGGCTGCGATGAACGCCTTGCGCAGGTCGCTGGCTATGTTGATCTTCACCATGTTGTGTGGCTGCATGGCCCTGATGGTCTCGAAGGGAATGCCCGAGCCGCCGTGCAGCACGAGTGGACAAGGAGATACCTCGGCAATTCTCTCGAGGAGCGGCAGGTCGATGCGCGGTGTGTCTTCAAGGCCGTGAACGTTGCCAATAGAGACGGCCAGGAGGTCACAGCCGGTTCGTTCGACGAATTCGGCAACTTGATCGGGATCGGTCTTGAGATCGGCCTCGGAAACGTGGTCGTCCTCCTTGCCGCCAATGGCCCCAAGCTCAGCTTCGACGGGTATGCCATAGCAATGGCAGTAATCGATCGCCTCGCGAGAGAAGCGGATGTTCTCTTCAAAGGAGAGGGAGGCCCCGTCGATCATGATCGACGTAAAGCCTGCTTGAACGGCCTGGCGCACATCCTCGAGCGTCTTGCCGTGATCGAGATGAAGCGCCGTGGGAACAATGTAGCCCTCTGTCGCCTTCCTGACGACCATCGCAATGATCTCGTAGTCGGACAGCTTGACGTTCGTCGGAGCGATTTGCAGGATGCCAGGCATGCCGGCACGCTGAAGACCGTCAAGGATGCCAAGGGTCATCTCCATGTTCGTGGTGTTGTAGGCGGGCAGGAGCCAGCCGTTCTTTTTGGCAATCTTTACGAGCTGGAGAGAATCGACAACTGCCATGGGAGGGCTCCATTCGTCCGCGGGACAACGTCGGCACTAGCACACGTAACGTATATAGTTGTCTATATACGTTGTAGACAACTATATACGTTTACTCTCCGAACAGCGTTGGCTATTTTGGAATTCCATCCCATGAGTCAGAGGCGAGGCCCCAAGATACGGCACCCCCTACCACACCACACCAAAGCGGGGGGGGGGGGGGG
>JAWRIT010000120.1:0-8428 GCA_040268355.1 Atopobiaceae bacterium
CCGTCCTGCTGTTTTCTCGCCTGATACTCCGCCGGTCGCGGAATTTCACCGCAAAAGTCCGATCTCTAGCCACGGGGTCCCCTCACTGCGGCCCAGGCGGAGCGAGACCCGGCCCCGAGGGGTGCCGGGGTGGGAGCCCACGGCCCGCGTGCTGGAAAATGGAACAGGGGAAGAGGCACCTCTGTGTCATGACACGGAAGGAAGAGGAACCTCTGTGTCACCCACCTGCTCGCGAACGGGGGTCAGTCCCCCGCCTCGACGACCTCGTCGAAGCTCACGGCGATGTCATGCTTGGTGGGCACCCACTCGACCTTCTTGAAGAAGGCGACGATGCTGATCGGGATGTAGGTGAGCATGAAGATCGGGAACGTGAACAGGTTGGAGACGATGCGCCGCCGACGCGCATGGATGTGCCGGCGCTCCACGATGGTGGTGACGAGCCCCATCAGGAAGAAGGTGAGGTAGGCGCCGATCACGATCAGCACGAGCGAGCCGGTCGCCATCCGCAGCTCCGACTGGGTGGCGATGAAGCCATGGGACAGGGAGCCAATGAAGAGGTAGGCGAGGTTGACCGAGACCGACACCAGGGTGAGCAGGATGCCCGGCGCTATGGTCATGAACATGTCGTAGGCGGCGAAGCGCCCCGTGAAGATGGCCTTCACGAGGTCGCCCCCATAGCTGAAGAAGATCTGGTAGAAGCCCTTGGTCCAGCGCATCCGCTGGACCCACGAGGCGGCGAAGGTCACCGGCTGCTCGTCGAAGAACTCCGCCGGGGCGTAGCCGATCTGGATGTTGTGGATGCTGCAGAAGGTGGAGAACTGGATGTCCTCGGTCAGCGTGTGGAAGTCCCAGCCGTGCATGCCCCGCACGATCTTGGACGAGACGAGCCAGCCCGAACCGGAGATGGCGCAGCTGGTCCCGTTCATCATGCGCACGTTGTTGAGGAAGCGCGCCTCGCGGAGGTACCACAGGGCCGAGGCCGCCGAGATCCAGCTGGAGTCGAAGTTCTTGGAGTTGCGGTAGCTCGTGCAGACGAGGTAGCCCGCGTCGAAGGCGTCGTTCATGATCTCGGTGTAGTTGGGCGACAGGACGTTGTCCGCGTCCATCACGAAGAAGGCCTCGTGGACGTCGCCGTACTCGTTCAGGATCCGATCGAAGCCGTAGTCCATGACCCAGCTCTTGCCCTTGCGGGCGAGGTCATTGCGCTCGTAGACGATGGCGCCCGCCTCGCGGGCCACCTCCGCCGTGCGGTCGGTGCAGGCGTCGGCGACCACGAAGCAGTCGATGAGCTCGCTCGGGTAGTCCTGCGTGAGGATGGACCGGACCAGGTTGGCGATCACGGCCTCCTCGTTGTGGGCGGCGATGAAGTAGGCGTAGCGGTGCCGCGTGCGCGCCTTGGGCAGCGTGACGTTCCCGCGCAGGAGGCTGATGACGAGGTAGACCATCTGATAGAAATAGGCGATGGTGAACAGCAGCCCGATGAGGTTGTTGAAGATCACAATCGGCGGTACGCCAAGCAGGCTGAACTCCACAGGTCCCCCTTACGTGCCGGTGGCCGACTGGCCAAGCTGCGGGCAGATGCGCTCCCCCGCCTCGGTGCGTCCCATCGACGTGTCACCGATCTCGTCCAGTATAGCGAGCAGATCTTGAGGAAGCGTGTCGGCGCAGGCGATGGGCTGGCCGGTGACGGGATGGTCGAAGCGCACCTTCCACGAGTGGAGGAACTGCCGCCGCAGGCCGTGGTTGGCCCGCTCGTCGCCCTTCCCGTAGAGCTCGTCCCCCACGCAGGCGTGGTTGATGTGGCGCATGTGCACCCGAATCTGGTGCGTGCGGCCCGTGTAGAGGTGGCACTCCACCAGCGTGAAGCCCTCGTCGAAGCGCCCCGCCTCGAAGCGCTCGAGCACGCGGAAGGTGGTGATGGCCTCGCGAGCCAGCGGGTCATGGGAGACGACCACGTGCGTCCGGTCCCGCTTGCTGCGCGCGATACCGGTGGTGATGGTCCCCTCGTCTGCGGCGAGGTAGCCATGGACGAGGGTGACGTAGCGCCGGTCGAGCGTCCGCAGGCGGATGAGGTCCTGCAGCGCACGCTGGGTGTCGTCGTCCTTGGCCGCGAGCATGAGGCCCGAGGTGTCCCGGTCCAGGCGGTGCACGATGCCGGGTCGGTCCTCGCCCTGCAGCATGCCGAGGTGGGACCCGCAATGCGCGACGAGGGCGTTGGCGAGCGTGTCGTCTGTGTGCCCAACGCTCGGGTGGCAGACGAGCCCCGCCTGCTTGCTGAGCACGATCAGGTAGTCGTCCTCGTAGCGGATGTCGAGCGGGATGTCGGGGTTCGGTCGCACGACCCCCGCTTCGACCGGCTGCTCGAGCAGCATGACCTGGACGCGGTCTCCCAGCACGACGCGCTCGGACTTGCTCGAGACGGGCGTCAGGTTGATGGTGACGGCACCCTCCTCGATGAGCCGTGCGCAGGCGGAGCGCGAGGGCATGGCCTCGCCCGTCGCCAGGAAGCTGTCGACTCTCATCCCATCGGCCTCGGGGCCGACCAAAAGCTCGCGCAGACGCTCAGGCATGCCAGCGCTCTTCCGAGGCGGCCGCATCACTCGCGCGGGAGCCATCCCAGCGCAGGTAGAGCACCAGGCTTACGATGACCCCACAGGTCACGAAGATGTCAGCGACGTTGAAGATCGGAAAGTCGACGAAGGTGGTCGCGAGGAAGTCGGTCACCGTGCCGTTGGCGACGCGGTCGATCATGTTGCCGACGCCCCCGCCGGCCACCGACCCGACCGAGATCGCGAGCGGCATCGGCAACTCGTTGCGCCACACGAACAGGCACGCCAGCGCGAAGACCACGATCGCGCATCCCACGAAGAGCCACGACGCCCCCCGCCCGATGCTGAAGGCCGCGCCTGCGTTCTCGATGTGGTGCAGCTCGAGAACGCCAGGGATGAAGGGCCTGCTCGCACCAAGCGGCAGCAGGTGGCAGACGGCCGCCTTCGTCGACTGGTCGGCGACGACGACGAGGATGACCGTGAGCCAGTAGGCAAGCACGGACATCCCTCGCCTCGAGAATCCTCGTCGGGGGGCGTTCAAAGGCTACTCCTTGCTTCCGAGCTCGATGATGACCTCGTGGCAGCGCGCGCACAGGCCATCCGGGCCGAGCGTGCGCCAGTTCCAGCAACGCGGGCAACGCTCGCCTGCGGCAGGCTCGGCCACGGCGTCCAGCTCCTCGCCCACCGTGAGGGTTGCCTCGGAGCAGACGAGGGCCTCGGCGACCGTGGCCTCATCGACCCCTGCCGCCTGAAGCGTGGCCAGCGTCGCGGCGGGAACCGTGATGCGGGCGCGGGCCGCCTGCGCGGTGTTCTCGCTCACCACGCCCGTGGCGCGCGCGTCCTCGAAGGCCTTGGTGAAGGCGGCGCGGACCTCGTCGAGCGCCTCGTAGGCACCGAGCAGCGGACCGTAGGCCGCGGCGTCGAGCGGGGCCTGGTACCAGTCCAGAAGCGCGGCCCACTTCTGGCCGTCGCGGAGCGAGGCGGGCAGGTAGGCCATGGCCTCGTCGCAGGTGTAGGCCAGAATGGGCTGCAGGTCGTGCACCAGCATGGAGAGGATCTGCGCCCACACCGTCTGGGCGCTGCGACGCTCGAAGGAACGCGCGCCGCCGCAGTAGGTGCGGTCCTTGGTGGCGTTGAGGTAGGCGTTGGAGAGCTCGGTCACCACGTAGTCGTAGATGGTGCGGTACACCACGTTGAAGTTGTAGCTCTCATAGGCCTTCGACACCTGCTCGTGCACCTGGCAGAGGCGCGCGAGCGCCAGCCGGTCGTAGGGCAGCAGCTCGCCCTGGGCGACGGCGTCGGTCGCCGGGTCGAACTGCCCCTCCAGCTCGCCGAGCAGAAAGCGGATGGTGTTGCGGATCTTGCGGTAGGCGTCGCCCACCTGGCCCAGGATCGTGGCGTCGCAGGGGACGTCGCTGGAGGTGTCCACGGAGGCGACCCACAGGCGCAGGATGTCGGCGCCGCGGGCGTCGCACTCGGCGTTGGGGTCGATGACGTTGCCGAGGCTCTTGGACATCTTGCGGCCCTGGCCGTCGAGCGTGAAGCCCTGGCTGATGACGGCCTTGTAGGGGGCCTGGCCATAGGCGCCCACCGACGTCATGAGCGAGCTCATGAACCAGCCGCGATGCTGGTCGGAGCCCTCGAGGTAGACGTCTGCGGGAAATGCCAGGTAATCGCGGTGACGGCAGACGGCGGTGTGCGAGACGCCGGAGTCCCACCACACGTCGAGAATGTCGCGGTCGGCCTTGAGCCTGTGGCTGCCGCATGCGGGGCAGACGCAGGCGTCGCCCAGGTAGCTCGCCGGATCGTCGATGAACCACCTATCGGACCCCTGCTCACGGAAGAGCTTGATCACGGCGTCGAGCGTGTCGTCGTTCATGACGGTCTCGCCGCAGTCGGCGCAGGTGAAGGCCGGGATGGGCACACCCCAGTTCCGCTGGCGCGAGATGCACCAGTCGGGCCGCCCCTCGACCATCGAGCCGATGCGGCGCACGGCATGCGCCGGATAGAAGCGCACCTTCTCGAGCTCGGAGAGGGCCTGGTCACGCAGGCCCGTGGCGTCCATGGAGACGAACCACTGGCTCGTGGCGCGGAAGATGACCGGGTTCTTGCAGCGCCAGCAGTGCGGGTAGCTGTGGGCCATGTCCTCATGCATGATGAGGGTGCCGCGCTCCTCGAGCCAGGCGATGATCTTGGGGTTGGCCTCGTTGACCTCCATGCCGGAGAAGGGGCCGCCGGTGCCGATGCCCTCGCCCACGTAGAAGACGCCGTCGTCGTCGACGGGCATGATCACGGGCACGTCGAACTTCATGCCGGCGAGGTAGTCGTCGACACCGTGGCCCGGCGCGGAGTGGACGATGCCCGTGCCGTCCTCGAGCGTAACGTAGTCGGCGTAGATGAAGACGCCCGTCTCGCCCTGGTCGCCAAAGATGGGCTGCTTGTAGCGCATCCCGGCGAGCTCGCGCCCGGTGGCACGCCAGGGGTCCGCGCCCGGCTCGGCCGCGACCAGCGCCGCGTCCTCCCACGCGAACTTGTCGGCGCAGCGCCGCCACAGCGCCTCGGCGAAGAGGTAGGCGCGTCCCTCGTGCTCGACGGCCACGTAGGTCGCCTCGGGATGCAGGATGACGGCGTCGTCCGCAGGCAGGGTCCAGGGCGTGGTGGTCCAGATGGCCACGTCGAGCCGCCCCGCCCACGCCTCGAGGCCGGCGGGGATGGTCGTCAGCTCGAAGCGCACGAAGATGGCGGGGCTCACCTCGTCGCCATACTCGATCTCGGCCTCGGCGAGGGCGGTATGGCAGTGGCTGCACCAATGGACCGGCTTGCGCCCGCGGTAGATCGCGCCCTTGTCGAAGAGCGCCTTGAAGATCTCGATGTCGGTGGCGTCGTAGTCGTTGGTGTAGGTCAGGTAGGGTCTGTCCCACTCGCCGAGCACGCCCAGGCGCTTGAAGCCCTGGCGCTGCGTGTCCACCTGCTCGACGGCCATCGTGCGGCAGAGCTCGCGGATCCTCTCGGTCGGGAGCTCGCGGAAGGCGTCGGCGCCCACCATGTCCTCGACCTTGTGCTCGATGGGCAGGCCATGGCAGTCCCAGCCGGGCACGAAGGGGACCTCGCGACCCTGCATCATCCAGTAGCGGTTGATGAAGTCCTTGGAGATCTTGTTCTGGGCGTGGCCCAGATGGATGGGGCCATTGGCGTAGGGAGGCCCGTCATGGAGCACGAAGCGCTCGTGGCCGGCGTTCTTCTTGAGGGCCAGCTGGTAGACGCCGGCCTCCTCCCATGCGGCGAGTCGCTTGGGCTCGTTCGCGGGCAGGTTGCCGCGCATGGGAAAACCCGTCTTGGGCAGGTTCGTGGTCTGCTTGTACTCGTTTGCCACCTTCGGGTCCTCGTCTCTTGTGCGGGCACAAAAAATGCGCCCTCCCCAGCCGCCGGGACGAAGCGCACGTGCCACGCCTTGGCGTGGAGAACGTAGCTTGTGGCACCCAGCGTGCGGGGGTCCGCAGTACTCGGCTGGCCTGTCTCGGCGGCCACTCCGGCGACGCCTACCAGCGGACGCGCCGCCTTCGGGCCGCAGCTCAGGGGTGATACCACTCGGAGCGCGGACGTGGGCTCTCAGCTCCCCCACTCTCTGTCGACCGCGCTGGACCCGGATGACGCGTCCCCGTCACAGCTCTGGGTCGAAATGGTAGCACGTGTTCGACCGCCTGTGGGCAGAAAGCCGCCCTCTCTCGAAGGGGTCCACAGCCACGGGAGCGCCCGCGACCGAGCGGGGCGTCTCACGTGTCCGCCCGACCCGGCACCTCAGGCAGGCGGTCCGTCGCCCCGCGCGCACGGATGTTTTGTCCAGACGACTCGTCTGCCGCAGGCGCGACCGACAAAGCTGCGAGAATCGAGAAAAGCCGAGCCGTCAGGGAGGACCGCCCATGACCGATGCCGAGCGCCAGACCGAACAATACCGCTACCTCAAGCTGCTCTCACGGCAGTTCCCCACCGCGCGGGCGGCCTTCACCGAGATCATCAATCTTGAGGCGATCTGCAACCTGCCCAAGGGAACCGAGCACTTCATGAGCGACGTGCACGGCGAGTACCTCGCGTTCGAGCACATCCTCAACAACTGCTCGGGCGTGGTGCGCGAGCACATGGAGACGGTCTTCGGCGACGAGCTGGACGGCTGGGACAAAGACGAGCTGTGCACCCTCATCTACTACCCGAGCGAGAAGCTCTCGCAGCTGCACGAGAGCCACACGAACCTGCCCACCTGGTACTGGACGACGCTCATGCGCCTCATCCGGCTGGCGCGGGTGCTCTCGGGGCTGTACACGCGCTCGAAGGTGCGCAAGGCGCTGCCGGAGCCCTACGCCTACATCATCGACGAGCTGCTGCGGGCCTCGGGCGACGGCGAGCGCAGCCGGCATGAGTACCATCGGCAGATCATCGACTCCATCGTGGACGTGGGGGCGGCCGATGACTTCATCTGCTCGCTCGCCGCGCTCATCAAGCGGCTCGCCGTCGACCGGCTGCACCTGGTGGGAGACGTATATGACCGCGGCCCCCATGCCGACCGCATCATGGACGACCTCATGGCGCACCACAACGTGGACATCCAGTGGGGCAACCACGACATCGTGTGGATGGGCGCCGCCGCAGGCTCCGAGGCCTGCATCGCCAGCGTGGTGCGCACGCAGATCCGCTACGGGAGCCTGCCGATGGTGGAGAGCGCCTATGGCATCTCGCTGCGCAGGCTCGCCCTCTTCGCCGAGCGCACCTACCGGGCGGACGACGTGCTGTCCCCGCTCGAGAAGGCCATCTCGGTCATCCTGCTCAAGGTGGAGGGCCAGCTCATCGCCCGCCACCCCAACTACGGCATGGACGACCGGCTGCTGCTTGGAAACCTCGATCTGGACCGGGGGACCGTGCGCGTCGACGGGCGCGACCGGCCTCTGCGCACCCGCGACTTCCCCACCGTCGACCCGGAGCGGCCCTTCGAGCTGAGCCCGGAGGAGGCCCACGTCATGCGGGGGCTCGTGAAGGCCTTCCGCGAGTCGGACCGCCTGAGGCGGCATGTGGGCTTCCTCTACGAGAAGGGCTCGGTCTACCGCGTGCACAACGGCAACCTGCTCTTCCATGGCTGCGTCCCGCTCGAGGACGACGGCTCGCTCTCGGTGGTCGTGGGCGAGGGGGTGCCCTACCAGGGCCGAAGCTACCTCGACTTCTGTGACCGGGTCGCCCGCCGCGCCTGGCACCGGGGCGACCAGCGCTCGCTGGACTGGATGTGGTACCTGTGGTGCGGTCGGAGATCACCGCTCTCGGGTCGGGTGACCAAGACCTTCGAACGGACCTTCGTGGACGACCGATCCTGCTGGGCGGAGCCGGAGGACCCCTACTTCAGGCTCACGGATGACCCAGCGGTCTGCGAGCGGGTCCTCGCCGAGTTCGGCCTTTCGGGCCCGCGCTGCCACATCGTCAACGGTCACAAGCCCGTGCGCGAGCGGGAGGGCGAGAGCCCCATCAAGGGCGACGGCAGGCGGCTGGTGGTCGACGGGGGCTTCTGCGAGGCATACCACAAGACGACCGGCATCGCCGGCTACACGCTCATCGCCACCACCGACGGCCTGCGCATCAAGGCGCACCGACCCTTCCTCTCGGTGGAGGCGGCGCTCGCGGCGAACGCGGACATCCTCTCGAACACCACCGTCATCGAGCGGGAGGAGCGGCGCCTGCGCATCGCCGACACCGACACCGGCAGGCGCATCCGCACGCAGATCGACGACCTGCGGGCGCTGCTGGACGCCTACCGCGACGGCACCATCAGGGAGCGCGACGACTGAGGTCCGCCGATCCTGACCACGGCCACCGGACAGAAAAGCGGCCCCCCCCCCCCC
>JAWRIT010000121.1:0-43569 GCA_040268355.1 Atopobiaceae bacterium
CAGCGCTCGTCTCATAGCGAGACGACTTGCCGCCGCCTGGCGGCATGCCCTGGTCCCAATCCGCCCGAACGGCAGCGCTCCCGGGCGCCCGCAACTCCGAAGCGCCCCCTGTTCCCTGCCCAAAGACATACGGATGCCTTCCCATAGCCCTCCCCCTTGCCGACGCCAACAGCTGTCTTCGAAGGATGGGTGGGGCCGGTTGTCACAAGCGTGCGCCACGCATGCACCACCTGTGCACGCGGTGGCGCACACGGTCAGTCGCACGGGCAAAGCCGCAGGCAAAAGACCCAAGAGGAAGGTGGCGTGACGCGCACGAACAGACGAGTCCCTCAGAAGAGCTGGGGGCGCTCCAAGAAGTTTCCACAGAAGCTTATGCGATGCAGCGGGCAGGGCCCATGCTCCCGAAGGGCGGCGATGTGCTCCGCCGAGCCGTAGCCCTTGCAGGCGTCGAGATGGTAGGCGGGCCATGTGCGGGCGTAGGCCACCATCAGGGCATCACGCGCCACCTTCGCCACGATGGACGCAGCGGCGATGCTCGCCACGCGCGCGTCGCCCTTCACGAGCGCCACCTCCCGTGGGTGAACGTGGACCTCTCTGCCGTCGATGAGCACGGCGTCAGGCTCGACGCCGGCCGCCTCGATGGCCTGGGACATCCCCATGCGCAGCGCATGGCCCATGCCGACCGCATCAATGGAGGCAGGCTCTATGTGCGTCAGCCCGATCGCCACGGCATGCTGCGCCACCTCGGCGGCCAAGGCCTCACGACGAGCGGGCGTCAGTTGCTTGGAGTCGTTGAGCCCCCAGATGATCGGCTCGGCGGGAAGCGCCACCGCGCAGACCGTCAGGGGGCCGGCGATGGCCCCGCGGCCCACCTCGTCAACCCCGAGCACCACACCTCCCCCGCCTAGTTCGGCCTCAAGCCGGTACATCTCCGACACGCGCGAGCGTTCCGCGCGCTCACGCTCATGACGGCGCCGGGCCGTCGACGTTGCCGCGCGCACCTGGGCCCGTTCGTCGGCACCGTAACGCTCAAGCAGCTCCTCGACCTCCTCGAAGGGCGCCTCCCTGATCATGCGGACCACGTCGCGGGCGGTCATACGACGTTCTCGCTTCTCCATTGGCTGCCTCCCGATACAAAAAAGGCCTCCCGAAGGAGGCCCTTGGCGCTTCTCGTGTGCGGCCTACGCGCGCTTCTCGCGGATGCGTGCGGCCTTGCCGATACGGTCGCGCAGGTAGTAGAGCTTGGCACGACGCACGTCGCCGTGACGGACGACCTCAAGCCTGGCGATCTTGGGGCTGTGCAGGGGGAAGGTGCGCTCCACGCCCACACCGTAGGAGATCTTGCGAACGGTGAAGGTCTCGCGCGAGCTGCCACCACTCATGCGGATGACGTCGCCCTGGAAGACCTGCTCGCGCTCACGGCTGCCCTCCTTGATGCGATAGTGCACTTTGACGTTGTCACCGACGAGCACACGCGGAAGGTCCTCGCGGATGTCCTGACGCTCGATGGCGCGGATGTAGTCCATGGTTTTCCTCATCTCTAGAGGTGCCGCCACACGTGAGCGACACATAGCTTCACACACGGGGACCTATTCTAGCCGACTGAACCCGCAAGGACAAGAACAACATAAGTCGCCATCAGCTGCGACACGGCGGCACTACCCCAGCTCCAGCGACGTGCCCCACTAAGGCATCGCCTACGCGGCCGACACAGCCCGTCTCGCTCGGCACGAGACGGGCGTCAATGAGGATGAGACCCTATTCCTTTTGGGCCCGTATGTCCTTGACCACCGCCACGATCGCTATGAGGATATAAAACCCTGTGTAGTTTATCGCCGCGTCCCTATAGGCGCTCTCGGCAAGTGGATCTAGGAAGCCCGAGGCCCAGACCAGTACGAACACGAGAAGTATCGTCGGTATGTAGGTGAGCAGGATTCTCGCAAAGACGTTTCTCACCGGAAGATGGACTGCCATCTCATAGGCGATGACGCCCAAAAGCACGATCACGGCCCTGGTGATCTCGTGCCAGTTCCCACTTGGGTCGTCCCGCACCCCCTCCATGAGGAAGAGCACGCTATTTAGAATCGTGATGACGGTATAGATGCCACAGTACAGAAATACCGCGTTCTTTAGCCTTCCGTCCCAAAGCTCCCTCATCATTCGCCCCCCAAGACGCCCATCATTCGGCCGCGCTTAACGATGAAAACAATATTTACCGCTCGGACCCCTATAATGAGTCCCACGCTGCCATATGTCCAGCTCCTCTTTAACGATTCTGAACACAATCCTGTTCTTGTCATCTCATGAGCATGACTTGAGTCCCGCCTCGACGCAGGGCGTCTCACGCTGGACGAGACGTGTGGTGCCACGCGCCGAGGCGCGGCCTCAGCTGGAAGCGCTTTGCTGGGGCTAGGACTCGAGCCTGCGGCGCAGGCCCCAGGCACGAGGCACGTTCAGATCCTCGAAGAGACGGATGGCAAAGCGGTCGGTCATGCTGGCGAGATAGTCCGCCACCTGCGTCTCGCAGGGGTCATCGTGCAGGCGATACTCGGATGGCACCTCGTCGATGTGCTCGACGAGGTGGTCGAAGAGGCTCACGATGACACGCTGCGCCTTGGGCTCCTCGCTCTTGGCGTCCCCCTGGTGGTAGAGGTTGGCATACAGAAAGTCGCGCAGTTCCATGAGCGCACCCCAGACGGGCGCCGACATCTCGATGTCACCGGCACGCGCGCTCGTCCGAACGAGGTCGTGGACCATCGTGGCGATGCGCGCCGACGAGACGGGACCAAGCAGGGAGCGGGGACCGGCCGGCAGATCCTGCTCGCGCAACAGCCCCGCACGCTCGGCGTCGTCGATGTCGTGACACACATAGGCAATGCGGTCGGCCACGGCGACCACGCGCCCTTCGGCCGTCATTGCGCGCAGGTGGTCGGTGTGGCAGCGCATGCCGTCGGTCACCTCGCGCGAGAGGTTGAGGCCACGCCCTTCCTTCTCGAGCAGGTCAACGACGCGCACGCTCTGCTCGTTGTGCCTGAAGAGCGCCTGGGCCTCCTCGCTTTTCGGGTCGATCCCACGCCTGAGCGCCAGCGCGCGGCGCAAGGCCCGCTCCCCCGCATGCCCAAAGGGCGTGTGTCCGAGGTCATGGCCAAGTGCGATCGCCTCGGTGAGGTCGGGGTTGAGGCCCAGCGATCGCGCCACGGCACACGAGATCTGTGCGACCTCGAGCGTGTGAGTCAGCCGGGTCCGGTAGTGGTCGCCCTCGGGCGCCAGAAAGACCTGCGTCTTGTTCGCCAGCCGCCGAAAGCTCTTGCTGTGTATGATGCGATCCCGGTCGCGCTGGAAGCAGGTGCGCAAGGGATCAGGCTCCTCGGGTGCAAGGCGCCCCACCGACCGGTCGGAGAAGGCGGCCTCGGGCGACAGCGTCTCGTGTTCGTGCAGTTCGAGCTCCTTGCGAGTCATGATCTGCATAGACAGCCTCCTTTCGGAACGCTCCCACGATACGACAAGCGGGGGAAGGCATCTGCCCTCCCCCGCTCTACGGTCGCTCAGCTGGCGTCAGCGCCAGTCAGTGCCTACTCGGCAAGCTTGGCGGGACCACCGTTGCTGGTGATCTTTGCCTGCGCGGTCGCGAGGCGCGCGACGGGCACGCGGAACGGCGAGCAGGACACGTAGTCAAGACCGAGGTCGTAGTACTTCTGGATGGAATCGGGGTCGCCACCCGTCTCGCCGCAGACGCCGCAGACGATGTCGGGGTTGGTGGCATGGCCACCCTCGACGCCCATCTGGACCAGCCGTGCGACGCCGCGATCGAGCGTGGCGAACGGGTTGGTCTTGATGAGCTTCTCGTTCATGTAGGTGTCCAGGAACGAGGACTCCACGTCGTCACGCGAGAAGCCGAGGCAGGTCTGCGTGAGGTCGTTGGTGCCAAAGCTGTAGAAGTCAGCGTACTTGGCGATGTGGTCGGCGGTGATGGCGGCGCGCGGCAGCTCGATCATGGTGCCGATGGGGATGTCCAGCTTGACGCCGTACTCCTCCTCGACGGCCTTGATGTCGTCCTCGCACATCCAGCGGAGGTGCTTCAACTCCTCGGAGAAGGCCACGAGCGGGATCATGATCTCGGGCTTGGCGTCGACGCCCTCCTTGATGAGCTCGGCAGCGGCGCTGGCGATGGCGCGGAACTGCATGTGGTTCAGCTCGGGATACAGGAAGCCCAGACGGCAGCCACGAGTGCCCAGCATCGGGTTGGCCTCCTGGAAGGAGTCGAGCTGCTTGAGCAGGGCCTGCTTGGTCTCGATGGCCTTCTCGAGCTCGTCGTTGAGGGCGTGGAGCTTGTCGTCGGTGGCCGCAGCGGTCTCGACGGCCTTGCTGGCGGCCTCGAGCTTGGCGATCTCGACCTCAAGCTCGCGCGGGTTGTCCAGGAACTCGTGCAGCGGCGGATCGAGCAGGCGCACGATCACCGGCAGGCCCTCCATGGCCTTGAACATGCCAAGGAAGTCGCCCTTCTGGGCCTCGCCGAGCTTGGCGAGGGCGTCGTCCTTGACGGCGGGGTCGTCGGCAAGGATGAAGTTCTGGATGAGGTACTTGCGATCGCCCAGGAACATGTGCTCGGTGCGGCACAGGCCGATGCCCACGGCGCCATTCTCGCGCGAGAGCTCGGCGTCCTCGGGGTTGTCGGCGTTCGCACGCACGCCCATGACGCGGCCGCGCTGCTCGTCGAAGCGAACCTCGTCGGCCCAGTCGAGGATGGTCTGCAGGTCGCCACCCAGCTCGGGACGGACGAGCTTGACCTCGCCCTGGTAGACGGCACCCGTCGTGCCGTCGATGGAGATGATGTCACCCTCGCGCAGGACGACGTCGGTGCCGGCGATGGCACAGGTCTTCTCGGGGGCGTTGATCTGCAGGGACTCGGCACCGCAGACGCAGGGCTCGCCCATGCCGCGCGCGATGACGGCGGCGTGGGAGGTCTTGCCGCCGTGCGAGGTCAGGATGCCGTCGGCGGCGTCCATGCCCGGCAGGTCGTCAGGCGTGGTCTCCCAGCGAACCAGGATGCAGGGCTTGCCGGCCTCGGCGTAGGCCACGGCGTCCTCGGAGGAGAACACGACGGCGCCCACGGCCGCGCCGGGGCTGGCGTTCAGGCCCTTGGCGATGGCCTCGCGACCCTTGAGGTCGTCGGTGTCGAACTGCGGGTGCAGGAGCTGGTCGAGCTGGTCGGGAGCGACGCGCATGACGGCCTGCTCCTTGGTGATGCGACCCTCCTCGTACATCTGGATGGCCACCCTGAGGGCAGAGAGCGCCGTGCGCTTGCCCACACGGGTCTGCAGCATGTAGAGCTTGCCCTGCTCGATGGTGAACTCGAGGTCCATCATGTCGGCGTAGTGGTCCTCGAGGATCTCGAAGACGTGGAAGAGCTCCTTGCCCGCCTCCTCCAGGCCGGGGACCTTGGGGAGGTCGGCGATGGGCTCGGTGTTGCGGATGCCGGCCACGACGTCCTCGCCCTGGGCGTTGACCAAGAAGTCGCCGTAGCGCTCGTTGGTGCCGTCAGCGGGGTTGCGCGTGAAGGCGACGCCGGTCGCGGAGGTGTTGCCCTTGTTGCCAAAGGCCATCACCTGAACGTTGACGGCGGTGCCCAGCGAGTCGTCGATCTTGTTCTGCTTGCGGTAGAGGATGGCGCGCTCGGTGTTCCAGGAGCCGAAGACCGCCTGCTCGGAAAGGCGGAGCTGCAGGATCGGGTCGTGGGGGAAGACGGGCTTGCCGTCGACGGCGACCTCGGGGTACTTCTCGATGTCCACGTTGTCGGCGAAGATCTGCTTGAAGGTGGCGACGAGGTCGATGAGGTCGTCGGCGTCGAGGTCGGTGTCGAGCGTGACGCCCTTCTCGGCCTTCTTGGCATTGATGGCGTCCTCGAAGAGCTGTCCCGGGACACCCATCACGACGTCGGAGAACATCTGGACGAAGCGACGGTAGGAGTCGTAGGCAAAGCGGGGGTTGTCGGTCTGCTTGATGAGGCCCTGGACGGAGTCGTCGTTGAGGCCGAGGTTCAAAACGGTGTCCATCATGCCGGGCATGGAGAACGGGGCGCCGGAGCGAACCGAGACGAGCAGCGGGTCGTTGGCGTCGCCGAGCTTCTTGCCCATGCGCTTCTCGAGGTCCTTGCGATATTCATCGATTTCGTCGAGGACGCCCTCGGGCCACACGTTGCCGGCGCTCGAGTATGCGACGCAGGTCTGACAGGTGATGGTGAAGCCAGAGGGGACGGGAAGGCCGATGTTGGCCATCTCGGCGAGGTTTGCTCCCTTGCCGCCCGTGATCCACTTGGCCTCCTCGACGGTGGCGCCCGCGACCTCGGTCACGTTGTTGCCGTTTTCGTCGAAACCGAAGCGATATACGTGCTTCTCAGCCATACTTACACTCCTGATCTCTTGTCCATGGCACCGCACCGTGCGGCACCCCCATTCCATAAGAGCACCCGCCACAGGAACGTGCTCCTCTGGCGAGTTCTCTTGCCTACCGACTCATTGTATCTCACTGCTCGTGCGTCGCAAGGCTCAGAGAGACAAATAATCGCAGCTTCTGTGCCTTGCGCGCCCGATCAGCGGTCCTACACGTTGGTGACTTTGACGCTTGTCCTGTGTCCGGCCTCATTGACGGGCTCCTCGCCCGTGAGCGTCGAGATGATCGTCACGGCGGGACCCAGCAGATCGACCGAAGGGATGCCCCGTCTGTCAAGCTCACGGCGGATGTCGCGGCGGAGGTTGCGATCCACGATCGTGTGGAACACCGCCAGCGGGCAGTCGGGATCGAGCTCCGCATCCAAATATTCGCGAACCTTCTCGACGCTGTGGACCTCCCCGAGCCGCTTGATGACGACGATGTCATCGGTGAACTGCGACGCAGCAGCGGTTACGACGCCAGTCGCGGTCTCTCCGCGAGCGTCAGAGATGACGAACACGACGGGTGTTGGCGTTTCGGTCTCGAAGAGGACGTCTACGTCTGCCATTTGTGCCTCCCAGCTGCAGGGCAAAAGCCCCGCTTTCGGACTCCCCGCAGGAAGCCCACCTACCATTGTCGAAGTGCACCGTACGTCGGGCGAACCAGACGACGGACACGCATTCCAGTATTAGTGTCAATGTCCCATTCGCGAACGTCACGCACAAAGAGGTCGATTGGCCCTCGCAATTCGGCGAGAGACACCACATGCGCCGTGACGGTCATGCGCGCCTGGCAAGCGCCCCGATGTTGGCCACGCCACCAAAGACCGCCTCGAAGCGGTTGAGCAGCCGCAGCCGGTTCTCACGCAGGGCCTGGTCGTCGTCCATGACCAGGACGTCGTCGAAGAACCGGTCGATGGGCTCGCGCAGGCTCGCAAGCGAGGCGATGGCTGCGTCGATGTCCTTGGCCACCAGCGCCGAGCTCACCTGAGCCTGTCCCGCGTCGACCGCCTCAATGAGGGCGCGCTCGGCCTCGCCCAGAAGCGTCCGGTCGACCTCGACGCCCAGCGTGGGGTCGGCCAGGTGGCTCGCACGAGCGTAGGCCGTCGCCAGGTCGTCGAACACCTCGCGCGACTCGCGTCGGGCGCGATCGAGCGCGAAGACGCGGTCCAGAAACGCCGTGGGGTCGCAGATGCCCGTGTCGCTGACGGCCTGGATGGTGTCGGGGTCCGCGCCCTCGTCGCGGGCGATGGCGGCGAGGCGACCCGAGAAGAAGGAACGCACCTTGGCGGCGACCGACGCACGGTCGAAGGAGATTCCCTGCTCGGCGAAGCTCGCGAGCGCCACCTCGATCAGCGGGTCGAGGGCGACTGCCGGCATGGTCCGCAGCATGGCGACGCAGCCGATGGCGCTACGCCGCACCGCGAAGGGGTCGGCCGATCCGGTGGGCGGCTCGTCGATGGCGAACATGCCGCAGATGGTGTCGAGCTTGTCGGCGACGGCGACGGCGCGGCCGACCACCGTCTCGGGCAGCTCGTCCTTGGCGAAGCGGGGACGGTAGTGCTGCGCGATGGCCTGCGCCACGCGTTCGTTCTCGCCCTGCGCCGCGGCGTAGTAGCCCCCCATCACGCCCTGCTGGCTGGTGAACTCCACGACCGCCTGCGAGACGAGGTCCGCCTTGGCGAGACGGGCGGCGCGGGTGGCGTCGGCGAGCACCTGGGCGTCGTCCGAGGCCTGCTCGGCGAGGGCGCAGGCGATGCGCTCCATGCGCTCGGACTTCTGCAGCACCGTGCCGAGCCGCTTCTGGAACACGACCTTGTCGAGCCGCTCGCGGAAGGCGTCGAGCCCGACCTTCAGGTCCTCGTCGTAGAAGAACTTGGCGTCGTCGAGGCGGGGGCGCACCACGCGCTCGTTGCCCGCCCGCACCGTGTCGTTCACGGCTGGGTCGGCGTTGCTCACGATGACGAACTCGCGGGTGAGCGAGCCGTCTGCGGCGTAGATCGGGAAGTAGCGCTGGTGCTTGAGCATGGCCTCGACGATGATCTCGTGCGGAACGGCCAGGAACTGCTCGTCGAAGGTGCCCACCACCACGCTCGGCCACTCGCACAGGTTCACCACCTCGTCGAAGGTGCCCTGGGGCGTCTCCACGTGGGCCCCGCCGCGCTCGGCTTCCAGCTCGCGGATGCCCGCACGGATGACCTCGGCACGGCGGCGCTCGCCATACACGAAGGCCTCCTCGAGCACCTGCTCGTAGCGAGCGGGCTCTGCCACCACCCGCTCGCCCGGCGCGAGCACGCGGTGTCCGCGCGTCGTGTTCGAGCTGGTGACGTCCGCATAGCTGACTGGCACGACCTCGCCGCCCAGAAGCGCGCAGATCCAGCGGATGGGCCGCACGAAGGTCTGATGCTCGCTGCCCCAGCGCTGGCTGCGGTAGTTGGGCCACTTGATGTCGGCTATCGTCCGCTCGCACAGCGACGAGAGCAGCTCGAGCGCCCCCACGCTCGCGATCGAGCGCTCGGCGAACACGTACTCGGTGCCGTCCGGTTCGACCTTGCGCACGAGGGCGTCGGGCGTGGTCGCGTTCTTGCGGGCGAAGCCCTCGGCCGCGCGCGTCGGCGCGCCATCCGCGTCGAAGGCGATGGCTGCCTTCGGGCCGCGCACGACCTCGTGGATCTCCTCGGTCGCCGTCGCGCACGAGCGCACGAGCACCGCCAGGCGCCGTGGGGTCGAGAGCGTCCGCAGCTCGCCGTGGGCGAGGCCGGCATCCGCCAGCCCACGCTCGACGAGCGTGCCCAGCTGCTCCTGGGCCTTCATGAGCGGAGCCGAGGGCATCTCCTCGCAACCGATCTCGAGCAAAAAGTCACGGGTGTCCGCCATCTTAGGCCACCTCCCCCTTCTGGGCGCCGTCCTTGGTCGCGACCAGCTCCAGGTATGCCTCGCAACACGCCTTGGCCACGTCGCGGACGCGCAGGATGTAGTTGGCGCGCTCGGTCGCCGAGATGGCGCCGCGCGCGTCGAGGATGTTGAAGGCATGGCTGCACTTCATGACGCAGTCGTAGGCGGGAAGCGGCAGCTTGGCCGCAAGGCACGCACGGCACTCCGCCTCGTACTCGTCGAACTTGCGGCGCATCATGTCCACGTCCGCCACCTCGAAGTTGTAGCAGGAGAACTCGTACTCGTTCTCGTGGAAGACGTCGCCGTAGGTCATGGGCGCGCCGTCGGGCAGGTAGCTCCAGACGAGGTCGTAGACCGAGTCGACCCCCTGGATGTACATGGCGATGCGCTCGAGGCCATAGGTGATCTCCACCGGCACCGGATCGACCTCGATGCCACCCACCTGCTGGAAGTAGGTGTACTGGGTGACCTCCATGCCATCCATCCACACCTCCCAGCCCAGGCCCCAGGCGCCCAGCGTCGGGCTCTCCCAGTCGTCCTCGACGAAGCGCACGTCATGCTCAGCCGGATCGAGCCCAATGGCCTTGAGCGACCCCAGGTAGAGGTCCTGGCTGTCGGGCGGGCAGGGCTTCACGATGACCTGGAACTGGTAGTAGTGCTGCATGCGGTTGGGGTTCTCGCCGTAGCGGCCGTCGGTGGGACGCCGGCAGGGCTGGGGATAGCAGGTGCGCCAGGCCGTCGGCCCGAGGCTGCGCAGCGTGGTGGCGGTGTGGAAGGTGCCCGCCCCGACCTCCGAGTCGTAGGGCTGCATGACGGTGCAGCCCTGCTGCGCCCAGTACTCGGTGAGCCTCAGGATCATGTCCTGGAAGGTCAGCGTCGTCTCGCTCATGTGTTCCTTCTCTCGCGTTCCCCAGGTGTCGGACCTGCCCCTAGAGCAGGCCGATGTCCGAAGGGGGCCAATAGATGCAGGTGGCTCGTGCCTTGACCGTGTCGAGGGGGATGGCCCCGAAGTAGCGCGAGTCGAGGGAGTTCGTGCGGTTGTCGCCCATCACCCACACGCAGCCCTCGGGCACCGTGTAGGGATAGGAGACGTCCGCGTCGAGGGTGCTGGCATGGCCGTCGATCTCGAAGGACGGCTTCTTCTGGGCGTAGGGCTCGTCGAGGGGCTCCCCGTCGACGTAGACCGACCCGTCGCGCAAATCGACCACCTGGCCGCCCGTGGCGATCACGCGCTTGACGAGGTTGACGTCGGGGTCCTCGGGATCGTCGAAGAAGACGATGTCGCCCTGCTGCGGGGGACTCCACCGCAGGCTGAGCTTCTCCCCGATGACCCGGTCTCCCAGCTGGATGGTCTCGAGCATCGAGCCGGTCGGGACCTCGAAGCCCTCCGCCACGAAGAGCCGGAAGACGAAGGCGATCACCAGGGCGCTGACGATCATGGTCACGTCGAACAGCCTCATGAGACCTCCGCGATCCCTGTCGGGCTGGTCGTCCGTTCGCTCTTCTGCCTCGCTCATGCTCGCGCATCCTCCTCGTTGCCTGTCTCTGCCGCCCTCAGGTGGAGCTCAGAGGCCACCAGCGCCCGCTCCGATGCCGTGAGTGACGCATCGTCCAGCAGGTCGGGCCGCATGCGGACGGTGCGCACAAGCGCGCTCTCGCGCCTCCAGGCCGCCACGGCCCCGTGGTCGCCCGAGAGTAGCACGTCGGGCACGCGCATGCCACGGTAGGTGGCCGGTCTCGTGTACTGGGCGTACTCGAGCAGGCCGTCTGTGAACGACTCGTCCTCGGCGCTCGCCGCGTCGCCGAGCGCGCCCGGCAGGAGCCGCACCACGGCGTCGGTGAGCGCGAGCGCGGCGAGCTCGCCCCCCGTCAGCACGTAGTCGCCAAGGGAGAGGACCTCGTCGGCGAGCGCGTAGCACCGCTCGTCGATGCCCTCGTAGCGCCCGCAGACGCACAGGATGCGCCGCTTCTGCGCGAGACGCCGTGCAGTGCGCTGCGTGAGGGGCTCCCCGCACGGCGAGAAGAACACGACATGGGCGGGATCCGCCGAAAGCCCCTGGACGGCCTCCACGGCCTCAAAGATGGGCTCGGGCTTCATGAGCATGCCCTGGCCTCCCCCGAAGGGCGCGTCGTCGACCGTGCGGTGGCGGTCGTGCGTCCAGGTGCGCAGGTCATGCGCATGGAACTCGAAGATGCCCGCCTCGTGCGCCCGACCCAGAATCGATGCCGACACGTAGCTCGCGAACACCTGGGGAATCACCGAGATGACGTCAAAGCGCATGGTTGGTCACACACCCTCCGTGGCGATCGTGCCCTCGGGCACCCGAACCTCGATGGGGCCGCGCGCGGGCACCTCGGAGACGACCTCGTCGACGACCGGGACCAGCAGCTCGCCGAGACGTCCGCGGATCACCCACACGTCATTGGCGGGACCCACCATGACCTCGGCTATCGTGCCAAGCTCGCCATGGCGAGCGTCGGTGACGCTGCGCCCGAGCAGCGCGTCGGCGTCATGCAGCGCGAGGTCGGCCGGAAGGTCGCTCACGTCGGCGAGCAGGCTGGAACCCACGAGCTCCTGCGCGTCCGCGATTCCTGAGGAACCCGAGAGGCGAACCACCTCACCGGGCCCGCCTGACGAGCGCAGGGACTCGACGCGGCGCCACCGCGACCTTGTGAGGGGAGGCGGCACGACCGCCACCCGCATGCCCGCGCACAGCAGAGAGGGAAGGCCGTGAACGGGAACCGTCACGACCTCCCCCCTCTTCCCGTATGGCTTGACCACACGCGCTATGGCTCGAAAGTGCGCACGCAAGCTCTTATCCCAGAACCTCGACCTCGACGGAGGTGCCCACGCGCGATCCCAGCGCGCGTGCGAGCGTGCGAATCGCCTTGATCGTGCGGCCCCGGCGGCCAATGACGCGGCCGGCATCCTCCTCGGCACAGCTCACCTCGATGAGCGCGCCCTCGGGACCGTCGGTCACGTCAAGAGAGACGGCCTCGTCGTTGCTCACGAGGCCACACACGATGTACTCGACGAGGTCCGCCACCTTGTCTGAGGGCATCTCGGAGGTGACGATGTCGTCTGCTGCGCGTTCAGTCATCTCTTCGGTCACGGAACCTACTCCTCTGAGGCGGCTGCTGCGGCCTTCGCGGCAGCCTTCTTGGAGAGCTTCTGCTTCTTCTCGGGGGCGGGGGCGTCGGAGCGCGCGATGTCGATGAGGTGCGCGACGGCGTTGGACGGCTGGGCGCCCTTGGCGATCCAGGCATCGATCTTCTCGAGGTCAAGGTCGATGGTCTTGGGCGTGGTCAGCGGGTTGTAACGACCGACGAGCTCGATGTAGCGGCCGTCACGCGGCATGCGGCCATCGGCGACGACGACACGGTAGAACGGGCGCTTCTTGGCACCATGGCGGGCCAGGCGAATCTTGACTGCCAATGAAAACTCCTCCAGACAGGCGGCGCACGCAGACGGTTTGGTTTGACCGCGCCGCAGGGTCACAAACGAACACTATGATACGTCACTGTCGTGTGGGCGCAAGGTGCAGTTTTTGTGAACCGACGGGACGGCACCGAGCAGAATCGAGCGACTTTCGTGCAGTTCAGGGCCTTTTAAGTAAATGGCCCTAGCATCGGATGCAGCACATCACCGTGACATGGGAGGTCATGCATGAACATTCTCGTTGTCGAAGACGAGCGTAACCTTGCCGACGCCATCTGCAGGATCGTCTCTGACGCCGGCTACAACGTCGAGGCGTGCCACGACGGCCGCTCGGGGCTCACGTCGGCCGAAAGCGGCCTCTACGACGCGGTCATCCTCGACGTCATGCTCCCGGGGATGGACGGCTTCGAGGTCGTTCACGAGCTGCGACGCCAGGGCAACGCCGTGCCGGTGCTCATGCTCACGGCACGAACGGCGACCACCGACAAGGTCGAGGGGCTCGACGCCGGCGCCGACGACTACATGACCAAGCCCTTCGAGGCCCCCGAGCTGCTCGCACGCCTGCGCGCCCTCACCAGGCGACAGGGGGAGGTGGTGCTCGACGAGCTCACGTTCGCCGACCTCACCTTGGACCTCGCGACCCACGACCTGCGCTGCGAGAGCCGCTCGGTGCACCTGTCGGGCAAGGAGTTCGAGGTGCTGCGCATCCTCATGGGTGCCACGACCCGCGTCACCTCCAAGCAGGACCTGCTGACGCGCGTGTGGGGCGCAGACGGCGAGACGTCGGAGAACTCGGTCGAAGCTTACATCTCCTTCCTGCGCAAGAAGCTCGCCCACCTCAAGTCGAGCGTGCAGATCACCACCCTGCGCATGCTCGGGTATCGTCTTGAGGCGTTCGATGGCAGCTAGACGAGGCGGCATGCAGGCCCATCCCTGCCGATCCGTCGGCTGATCGGCAGGGATGGCCATGCTTAAGAAGCTCCGCCGCAAGTTCATCGTCATCGTCATGGCGCTCGTGGGCACGGTCCTGATGGTGGTCCTCGGCTCCTCGTTCGCCGCGACCTACCATGCGCAGCAGAAGCTCATCGAACGCTCCCTGCTGCATACGCTGAGCGGCGCCACCGACATCCACCTGCTGCTCACCGACCCGCTCATCGAGCAGGACCGGCAGGGAGGCCTGCTGGGGCTTTTGGTCCAGGCGAGCGCCGACGGGACCGTGCTGCAGGTGAGCGACGCCTCCATGACCCTCAGCACGAGCGAGCTCTCCACCGTCGTCGACCGGGTGCTCGACGACGGCGAGGCCGAGGGGCGCGACGGCCGGCTGGACCTCGCTTGGATGGCGCTCCCGCTCGTCGACGGCCGCTGGCAGATCGCCATCGTGGACACTTCCTCGACGACGACCATCCTGCGCGAGCAGGGCATCCGTGACCTGCAGATCGTGGGCGTCGCCTTGCTGGCGCTGTTCGGCATCACCCGGTGGCTCGCCGACTGGGCGCTGCGCCCCGTCGAGGCGGCCTGGGACCAGCAGCGCCGCTTTGTCGCGGACGCCTCCCACGAGCTCAAGACACCGCTTGCGGTCATTCTCGCGAACCTGCAGATACTCGAGTCCGACGAGGGCATCGACGAGGACGCCCGTCGGTGGGTGAGCAGCTCCGTCGACGAGGCCGCCCACATGAAGACCCTCGTCAACGACCTGCTGCAGCTGGCACGTGCCGACGAGACGGCGGCGGGGGTCGCGCAGGGCTCCATGCGGCACGAGGACGTCGACCTGACCGAGATGGTCGAGGCGGCCGCGCTGGAGTTCGATGCGGTCGCGTTCGAGCGCGGGTGCCTGCTCGACGAGCGCGTCGAGCAGGGGGTGCACGTCACCGGCGACCCCGAGTGGCTCGAGCGGGTCGTGCGCATCCTCATCGACAACGCCTGCAAGTACGCGCGCGAGGGCACCACCATCGACGTGTCGCTCGCCGTGTCCGCGGGACACGCGACCTTCGTGGTGCACAACCTGGGCACGCCGATCGACGCGGAGGACCTCCCCCACGTCTTCGACCGCTTCTGGCGCTCCGACAAGGCCCGCAGCCGCGAGGAGACGGGTGGCTTCGGCCTCGGCCTCGCCATCGCCAAGGGCGTCGTCGACGCGCACGGCGGCAAGATCTCCGCCACGAGCACCGCAGATGCCGGAACCAGCTTCACCGTGGTTCTCTCGGCTCTCTGAAGGGTGCGGCGGGGCGGCGTCGTATACTTGGGCCATGCAGCACGAAGCGCAGGACATACCCTGGGAGGGCCGCGCCATCGGCCTGATGGACCTCGACGCGTTCTTCTCGTCGGTCGAGCAGCTCGACCATCCCGAGTGGCGTGGCAAGCCCGTCATCGTGGGCGGCTCGCCCGAGCGGCGCGGCGTGGTGTCGACCGCCTCGTACGAGGCGCGCACCTTTGGCGTGCACTCCGCGATGCCCTCGTGGCAGGCGCGGCGCCTCTGTCCGAACGCCATCTGGACGAGCGGGAACTTCCCGCGCTACCGAGAGCTCTCCCGCAAGGTGATGGCCATCCTGCTTGACGAGACGCCGCTCGTCGAGCAGGTCTCCATCGACGAGGCCTTCTTCGACGTGAGTCCCGGGCGGTTCTCCCACGAGAGCCCCCTGGCGATCTGCCAGCGCATCCAGCGGCGCGTCCGGGCGCTGGGCATCACCTGCTCGATCGGGATCGGGGTGAACAAGACGGTGGCCAAGATCGCCTCGGACCGACAAAAGCCCCAGGGCCTGACCGTCGTGCTGCCGGGAACCGAGGAGGCCTTCCTTGCTCCGCTGCCCGTGCGCACCTTGAGCGGCATCGGGGCGTCGAGCGAGCGACGGCTCAAGGAGTTGGGGATCCAGACGCTCGGCCAGCTCGCCTCGCAGGACGTCGCACGCATGCGCTCCCTCTTTGGCGTCGCGGGGCCGCGCATGGTCGAGCGCGCCGCCGGACGGGAGCACGCACGCGTCCGCGCCGCCGACGAGCCCGAGGAGGTCAAGTCCGTCTCGAGCGAGCGCACCTTTGCCAACGACCTCACGACTACCGACGAGCTCGAGGCGGCGGTCGACTACGTGAGCGCCCTCACAGGGGCCCGTCTTCGCAAGAAGGGGCTTGCCGGGACGCAGGTGACCCTCAAGCTCAAGTTCGATATCCACCACACCCACACCGCCCAGCGCCAGCTCGACGAGCCGACCGACGACGAGCACGTCTTCGGGCGCGTCGCGCGCGAGCTGCTTAAGGGGCTCTGGCGCGAGGGCACGGGCGTGCGACTGGTCGGCGTCGGTCTCGGCGGCTTCGACGGGACCCGTCCCCAGCAGCTGGGGCTGTTCTCTGATGCGGGCACCCTCGCCGAGGACGCCCGCGCGCGCGACACGCGCGCCCTCTCGACGGCGACGGACGACATCCGTCGGCGCTTCGGCGACGATGCGCTGAGTTATGGCAGGGACCTGCGCTTTCGCTCAACCGAGTCGGACACGGCCCCGCTCGACGGACGCGAGTGAGCGAGCGCTACGCCACGGGCACGTCCCGCAGACGCTCCCCCTCGCTCAGCCACTCGGTCTTTGGGGTGGCTCCCTCGAGGTCCAGCCACACATGCGGCGCGTCGCCCCACAGGCGCTCCAGGCGATAGAAGTCACGGGCCTCCTCACGGAAGACGTGGACCACCACCGCACCATAGTCGACAAGCACCCAGTTGGCGCCCGCCCGCCCCTCGACCGACAGGGGCTTCTCGCCGCAGTTCAGGCGGATCTTCTCCTCGATCTCCTCGGTGACGGCGTCCATCATGGGCTTGTTCGCCACGGTGCAGATCACGAAGTGGGTGCAGGCGTCCGAGCGGCCCGTGAGGTCGAGCACGAGGATGTCGGTGGCCTTCTTGGCGTCTGCCGCAGTCGCGGCGATCTTTGCCAACTCGAGCGGTGTCACGGTCATGAACGCTCCTGTTCCTTGTGGGTCCTGCGACGCAGGACGAGCTGATTGTAGATGTCAAGCGTACCCGGATACAGGTAGCGCTCGGTGTCGATCACGTAGGCGATCCCGCGGGCGAACGACGCCCAGAACACCTCGGCAAGGGGGGCGCGGGCGTCGACCAAATCGCGCACCGCGCGGATCGCCGCCACGTCGCGGCGGCCCGGCTCGATGCCGTCGGCGACGAAGATCACCATGTCGAGGTCCGTCATGTCGGCGTGCCCCACGGTGTGACGCTCGATGGCCTGCCACACCGGAGCTCCCAGCTCGGGATAGCGCGCGGGAAGGTGGCGCGCCGCCGTCAGGCCGTGCAGGAGCGGCTGGACCAGCTGCGGCTCGACGCCCAGATCCACGCCGAGGCGCCGCGCGAGGGCGATCTGCTCGTCCGGGGAGAGCACCTTGTCCCAGTCGTGCAGGATGCCTGCCAAGCGGGCGTCAAGCGGGTCCACCCCATAGGCGAGCGCCATCTGCTCGGCCGTGCGCGCGACCGAGAGCGAGTGCCGGTAGCGCTGGGGCTTTTGCCGCTCCATGTGCGCCTGCAGGTCCGCCTCCAGGCGTGCGACGAGCTCGCGTCCCTCCCGGTCGTAGGGAGCCTCGCCCACCGAGAGCGCCCATCCTGCGGACGGAGCCTGGGCCATCACGCATCACCCTCCCTCTGCTGGCCGTAGTGCCCTGCCGTGGCCCCATAGAGCTTGTGCTTGTGGATGTAGCCCGTCACCGAGTCGGGAGTGAGGTAGCGCAGGCTCTTGCCGGCACGCACCCGCCCGCGCAGGTAGCTCGACGAGATGGAGAGCGCCGGGACCTCAAGGTAGGTGACGTCGAAGCCGTGGTCGCTCCCTCCGAAGGCCGCTTCGGCGAGCGCGAGGTCGTATCCTGGGCGGGTGGCGCCCACCAGGTGACACAGGCGCGCTATCGTCTCGGCGTCGCGCCAGGTCACGACCTCGGCGATGGCGTCCGCACCAGAGATGAAGTAGAACTCGACGTTGTCGGGATAGAGCGCCCGCAGGCGCTGCAGGGTGTCTGCCGTGTAGGTCACGCCCTCGCGGTCGACCTCGAAGCGGCTCGCCAAGAAGTGCGGGTTGTCCGAGGTCGCGAGCAGCGTCATGGCGTAGCGGTCCTCGCCCGAGCTCACGCGCAGGTGCTGCTTGAAGGCGGGGTTTCCCGCAGGCATGAAGACGACCGTGTCCAGCGAGAGCTCGTCGAAGGCCGCCTCCGCGGCGACCAGGTGGCCATGGTGGATGGGGTCGAAGGTGCCACCCATGATGCCCAGCCGATAGGTGCGTCCACCATCCTGGCCAAGAACCGGCAGGTCATGCTGGAGGTCCGCTCGCCTTGCGGTCCCTCCGTCGGCGGGACTTCCTGCGCCGCTGTCGCTCGTCACCCGTCTCGCTCCTCTCGTTGGCCCGACACCACGCGAAGACGCCTGCCTTCGCTCAGAACACGAGCAGCTCGTCGCGATGGATCGCCGGCTGCCCGTCTCGCTCTGGCATGAAGCGCGCGATGATGTCGAGCTTGAGCCCGCGCACGCGCACCATCTCATCGGAAGAGTAACGGACTATCCCCCGTCCGATGAGCGCCCCTTCGGGCGAGACCACATTGACCACATCGCCCGCCGCGTAGGTGCCGTCGGTGGCGACGATCCCGACGGGCAGCACCGACGCACCGCGCTTGATGACGGCGGCGCACGCCCCCCGATCGAGCGTGATCGTCCCATGGGGCACCTCTGCCAGGCCGATCCAGAACTTGCGCGGGTTCTTCTCGCGCCCGGCGCCTGCGGGGGCCTCGAAGCGCGTGCCGACGGGGGTGCCTGACGCCACCTCCACCAACACGCCCGGCTGGCGTCCCCGACAGATGACCGTGGGGATGCCCGCCGTGAGCAGGGCGCGGGCGGCGCGCAGCTTGGTGGCCATCCCACCGGTGCCCACCGCGGAGCCCACGCCTCCCGCCATGGCCATGACCTCGGGGTCGATGCGCTCGACGCGGCGTATGAGACGCGCCGAGGGGTCGTGGGCGGGGTCTGCGGTATAGAGCCCGTCCACGTCGGACATGATCACGTAGAGGTCCGCCCCGATGAGCGTCGCCACGATGGCACCCAGCATGTCGTTGTCGCCAAAGGCGAACTCGGCGACCGAGACGGTGTCGTTCTCGTTCACGACCGGAACGACACCCAAGTCGAGGAGCCGCTCGATGGTGTTGCGGGCATTGAGGTAGCCCTCGCGGTCAACGACGTCGCGGCGCGTGAGCAGGACCTGTCCGCAGGGGATGCCCTGCCGAGCGAGCACCTCGGCGTAGACCTCGGTGAGCGCCGCCTGGCCGCAGGCGGCGCAGGCCTGCAGGCTGGGGATGTCGGTGGGTCGCACGTCAAAGCCCAGCCGCTCCATCCCGACGGCGGCGGCACCCGAGGAGACGATCACCACGCGCTTGCCCGTGCGCCGAATGCCGACGACCTGGTTGCAGAGATCGGCGATGAAGGCGTTGTCGACCGTCCCCTGCTCGTCCACCAGGGTCGTAGACCCGATCTTGACGACGATGATCCCCGTCTCGCCGGACAAATCGGCCATCAGCGGCCCTCCCTCTCTGCGAGATTCTCGGTGTCTGCGCCCTCCTCGAGCGCGGCCTCGAGAGGCGGCTCCGACAAGGCGGCCTGGGCGGCCTCTCCCCCGTCGTAGGTGAAGGCGTAGCCCAGGATGCGCACCTCGTCGCCATGCTGGCAGCCCTCCCGGGCAAGCAGGTCGTCGAGTCCCGTGCGCTCGAAACGCCGTTGCAGGTAGGCCAGGGCCTCGTCGTTGTCCCAGTCGGTCTGCACGACCATGCGCTCGACGGCCGCCCCGCTGACCCGCCAGACGCCCTTGCCCTCGCGCGTCACCGTCATGCGCCGTTCGCGCCGCGCACGCTCGCGCTCCACCGCATCGCCGACCTCGACGGTCGGCTCGTCGATGGCGAGGTCGCGCCGCAGCAGCGCGACCTCGGTGGCGCAGGCGCTCACGAGCTCGTCGAGGCCCTCCCCGGTCAGCGCGGACACCTCGAAGTAGGGATGCCCGTCCGCCTCCGCTGCCTCGCGGACGAACAGCGAGGCGACGTCTGATCCGGGCATGTCGCACTTGTTGCCTACCACGATCTGGGGACGCTCGGCAAGACCGCTCGCATAGGCCGCCAACTCGCTGTTGATGGTGTGGTAGTCGGCCAAGGGATCGCGCCCCTCAAGGCCTCCGGTCAGGTCCACCACATGCAGGATGAGCGCCGTGCGCTCGATATGGCGCAAAAACTCGTGCCCGAGGCCACGGCCCTCGCTCGCGCCCTCGATGAGGCCGGGCACGTCCGCCACCACGAACGACTCCCCCGTCCGCGAGCGCGCCACGCCGAGATTGGGGGCAAGCGTCGTGAAGGGGTAGTCGGCGATCTTGGGGCGTGCCGCCGATATGCGTGCGATGATGGAGCTCTTGCCCACCGAGGGCATTCCGACGAGGGCGGCGTCCGCCAGGACCTTCATCTCGAGCTCGATCCAGTGCTCCCTCGCGGGCTCGCCCTTCTCGGCGAAGGCCGGCGCACGGCGGACCGACGTCACGAAGTGGATGTTGCCTCTGCCCCCCTTGCCTCCCGGCGCCACGATCACGCGGTCTCCGGGATGGGTGAGGTCGCAGATGTCAAGCGTCGGCGTGAGGGTCTCCAGGTCCAGCTCGCGCACCACCGTGCCCAACGGCACGTGGAGCTCAAGGTCCTCCCCCGCCCGGCCGTGCCGATGCGCTCCCTTTCCGTGCGTGCCGCGCTCGGCACGAAAGTGATGCTTGTACCGGTAGTCGATGAGCGAAGAGAGCTGGGGGTCGGCCACGAGCACGACCGAGCCGCCGTCGCCGCCGTCGCCGCCGTCGGGACCGCCCTTGGGCACATACGCCTCGCGGCGGAACGACATGCAGCCAGCGCCCCCGTCGCCACCTCGGACGTTGATTCTGCAGAGATCTGTGAAGGTCGCCGTTGGCACTGGCCTCGCACCTCTCACACTCGAAACTAATGAACTGACATGGTACGGCAAAAAGGGCCCCCGACACACTCGGAGGCCCCACCAAAACGATGTGCGAGCGTCGCTCTATGCCTCGGTGCGCACGTGAACGTAGTGCTTCTTGCCCTTCTTGAACTCGACGACGCCGTCAGCCAACGCGAAGAGGGTGTCATCCTTGCCGCGACCGACGTTGTTGCCCGGGGTGATGCGCGTGCCGCGCTGACGAACGATGATCTGGCCGGTCTTGATCTTCTGACCGCCGTAGATCTTCACGCCAAGGCGCTGCGACTGGGAATCGCGACCATTGCGCGAGGAGCCAAGGCCTTTTTTGTGAGCCATCTCTCTACCTGCCTATCTCTTTGGGTGATGAACCGTGGTGAACGCCGAGCTACGCGGGAATCTCGGTGACCTGGAGCTTCGTCAGGTTCTGACGGTGGCCCTTGGTGCGATGGTAGCGCTTGCGCTTCTTGAACTTGAAGACGAGCTGCTTCTTGTCCTTGAACTGCTCGATGACCTCGGCGGTGACCTTCTTGTCTGCGAGGGTGGCAGCGTCAACGACCGTGTTCTCCCCGTCGTTCAGCAGGACAACGTTGAGCTCGACCTTGTCGCCAGGCTGCGCGTCAAGCTTCTCGACGTCGATGACGTCACCCTTGACAACCTTATACTGCTTGCCACCAGTAGTAACGATTGCGTACATGTCCAAACCCTTCATTGCTGATAATAGTGCAACAGCTGTTAATCTTACCTGGCAGACTGCGTACGGTCAATGGCAAACCACCAGGCCATGAGCAAAAAACCGCCCTTGTGAGAATAGCGTCACCCACTAGATGTTGTTGTCGCGCCATAAGAATCCACAAGACCAGCAAAATCCCGCGCGCCCACGCCCGACGCGTCCCTCAGCCGCCTCCCCTAGCGCAGGCAGACCTCGTCGAGCGGCTCGACAAGGGCGCTCTCGGCGTCCTCGTGCCACTGGCCCGTGCGCACCACTCGCAGGGAGTCCAGCGCGCACCCCACGAGCGCGTCCTGGCAGAAGGCGGCGTCGAGCAAGACGGCGGGACGAAGCGCCCCTCGGTTGGACGAGCGCGTCTCGAGGACGAGCTCGATCGAGCGCCACGGCCCCTCGTCCTTGCCGGCATGCGCCTGCCAGCCCACCAGCGTCTCGGCAAGGCCGATCGAACGCGGCTTGTCACCACGCATGAAGTCGATGCGGCCTGCGCGGCGCAGCTGCCGCAGGGCCGCCTCGAGCGCCTCGGCACCAAAGCCGTCGCCTGTTCCAAGCAAGCGCACCTCCCAGCGTGCCCGCGTCAGCCATGCCTCGAGCGCGGGCAGGCGGGGCGCGACGTAGGCGGCCGCCGTCGGCGCAAGGGCGCTGGGGGTGGCGGTGCGCAGGACGGCGAGCGCCGAGGTGGCCCCCACCGGCTCGGTGAGGTAGAGATCGTAGTACTCGCAGGCAGACGCCGCGCCCACCGGCAGGGCCTGGGAGAACTGCACGCGCATGCGACGCGCGAAGCCATTGCCCACCGAGAAGGGCAGGCCCGCGCGGCGGACCGAGCGCTCGATGGTGTTGATGAGCTCGAGGTGTCCCAGATGCGCGAGCCTGCCGTCCTTGCCAAAGGCCACCCGCAGGCGGTGGAGGTCGGGCTTGCCGATGGTCTTAGCACACACGGCGCTCACCCGCGATCACGTTGGAGACGCCGAGCGTGGGACAGACCCCGCAGCCGGTGCAGCTCTGCATGGTGCAGTCGGGCGTGGTGACGCCCTCAAGGGCACGCCGCCACTCCCGCTGCAGAAAGCCCTTGTCGACGCCGGGCGAGGTGTGGTCCCAGGGCAGGCGGGCGGCCAGGGGGAACTCGGAGGCCGCAACCTCCTCGAGGTCGATGCCGCAGGCATGGCCCGCCTCGAGCCAGAGGTCGTAGCGGAACTGGTCGGTCCAGGCGTCAAAGCGGCAGCCCCGCCGCCAGGCCTCGAGGATGACCTCGAAGCCGGCGCGTCCCATCTTGGAGAGGGCGGCCTCCACGACCGAGACGTCCGCGTCGTGGTAGGAGATGCGGATGTCGCGGTCCTGGGCGGATTGGAGCAGGAGCTGCTGGCGGTGCCGGACCTTCTCGCGGCTCAGCTGGCCGACCCACTGGAAGGGCGTGTAGCACTTGGGGACGAAGACCGCCACCGAGATGGAGACGCTGACGCCGGAGGAGCGGCGTCGGGTGCGCCCACACACCTCGCGACCGATCTCGAGCACGCGTCGCGCGGCGGCGGTGATGGCAAGGATGTCCTCGTCGGTCTCGGTGGGAAGGCCCATCATGTAGTAGAGCTTCATGCGCCGCCACCCGCTCTCGAAGGCGTTGCGGGCCGCACGCTCCAGATCCTCGTCGGTCACGTTCTTGTTGATGACGTCGCGCAGGCGCTGCGTCCCGGCCTCGGGGGCGAAGGTGAGCCCACCGCGCCGACCACCCGACGTGGCGGCGGCCATCTCGACGCCGAACGAGTCGAGTCGCTGCGACGGCAGGGACACCCGCACGCCTGTCGCACGGGTGTGCTCGTTGAGCTCGTGCAAGAACTGCGCGCACTGGGAGTGATCGGTGGTGGAGAGCGACGAGAGCGAGCACTCGTCATAGCCGCTTTGCGCTAGGCCCTCCTGAACGGCGCTCACGACCTGCTCGGCCGGTCGCTCGCGCACCGGTCGGTAGGTCATGCCCGCCTGGCAGAAGCGGCATCCGCGCGCGCAGCCCCGCAGCACCTCGATCGCAAGGCGATCCTGCACGATGCCCATGTAGGGCACTATGCGTTGCGCCACCGGCTCGGTCGCGGCGAGGTCGGGAATGCAGCGCTTGTAGACCACCTCGGCGGCCCCGCTCCCCTCGCAAGGGACGGCGTAGCCCCAGCGCGTGGAGGACTCGTCGACCACCACGTCGTAGAGGGAAGGCACATAGATGCTCTCGACCTGCGCGAGACGCAGCAGCGTCTCGGCTCGCGTAAGGCCCGACGCACGGGCGTCGCGCACGCATCGCGCGACGTCGACGATCTCCTGCTCGCCATCGCCCAGCAGCACGGCGTCGAACACGGGGGCGAGCGGCTCGCAGTTCCACGCCGAGGGCCCGCCGGCTATGACGAGGGGGTCGTCCTCGTCCCGCTCGCTCGCGCGCACCGCAATGCCGGCGAGGTCAAGGGTCTCTATGACGTTGGAGGCCACAAGCTCGTGGGCGAGCGTGAAGCCCACGATGTCGAACGAGGCGACCGGGGACGAGGTCTCGAGCGAGAGCAGCGGGATGGAGCGCTCGCGCATCAGCGCGCTCATGTCCACCCACGGCAGGAAGGCCCGCTCGCAGGAGATGCCCTCCGCCTGGTTGAGCTCGTTGTACAGGATGGCAATCCCCAGGTTGGGTTGGCCCACCTCGTAGGTGTCGGCGTAGATCATGCACACGTGGAAGGGGCCGTCCTGATCCTCGCAGGCCCCCCACTCGTGGTCGAGGTAGCGTGCCGGGTGCAGCACGCGACCCAGCAGAGGCTCGATCTCGTCGAACCGGTCCTCGCGGACCATCCTCATCGCTCGCTCCCCTGCTCGTACACGAGGTAGCCCTCATCGGGGCTTCCCGGCAGCGTCTGGGGCGGCTCCGGTGCGGCGGAGCTCGCGTCCGAACCCGCAGCACGCAGGCCCGATCGAGGCGCGTCCTCACGCGTGGGGACGAGCGTCCTCTCGCCGTGCTCCCCGCTCCCGCCCGGCTCCCGCCGGTCCTTCTTGTCAAAGCGCCGCTGGAGGGTGAGGCCGGTCGCCTGTGTGCCCAGGTATCCCAAGAACACCTTGACCAGCCATCCGACCGCCGGGAGCCTTCCCACGACCGAGTCGGCCACCACGCTCGAGCCCAGACCGGCGCCGACGGCGGAGAGCACCTCAGGGATGCGCCCGAGCGCCAGGGGCCTGCCGTTGAGGGCGGCGATGTCGAGGGCCAGTCGTGCCTGGTTGATCGCCATGTCAGATAGGTCCCCCGCCGAGAACAGCCTCGTCGTGCCGACCGCGTTCTCGACGGCGTAATCCTTGATGAGCTCACGTGCCTTTGCCTTGCGGCAGAAGGGGAAGTTCGCCGCGAAGGCCACGCCCTTGTGCGTCGCCGCGACCAGCCACGTCGCGAGCCGCTCGGACAGGACGTCTGCGGTGGATGCCGCGAGCATGCTCACGCGCTCGGCGGCGGTCGCGCCCAGGGGCAGCTCGGGCATGTCGAGGGCCGACTCGGCGACGAGAGCGACGGGAACGCCTGCGGCGGCCAGCTCGCACACGCCGGCGGAGATCGCGTCCGCGTTCGTGCCGAGCACGGCGACGCACACGTCGGGTACGGTGGGAGCCAGCAGGTCGACTCCGGAGGCGGCGGCGACCACCCGCACCTCCGCGGTCGGGAGCTGGGGATCGAAGGCGTCGCGGACGCACGCGGCCAGCTCCCGTGGGGCCGTCGTGTCGACGAGCGCCAGCACGCACACATGGTCCTGCCGGCGCTCCTCCGCCTGACGCCCCGAGCTGATCAGGTCATTGGCCTTGATGATGATGGACGGGCGCATGGGCCTCCTTCTCGCGGTGTCCGTTCATTCTAGCGGCAAACGCCACGGCGTCACTAGGCCGCCTTGGGACGGTGCCGCCAGATGGACTGCACCATGCCGACGCTCATCAGCTGCACGACCATCGACGACGAGCCGAAGCTGATGAACGGGAGCGGAATGCCGGTGATGGGCATGATGCCGAGACACATGCCCACGTTCTGTAGCAACTGGAACGACCACATGGCGACGATGCCCACAAGAATGAGTTTGGCAAACGGAGAGTCGACCCGCTGGGCGAGGGAGATCGTCGAGAGCAGCATCCAGGCAAAGAGCGCGAGCAGGACGGTCGACCCGAGAAAGCCGAACTCCTCGGCCATGAGGGCGAAGACGAAGTCGGTGTGCGCCTCGGGAAGGAAGCCCGAGGCGGACTGGGTGGCGTTGCCGATGCCCTTACCGAAGAAGCCTCCCGAGCCGACGGCGATCTTCGCCTGCTGGAGGTTGTAGCCATCGCCGGTGGGGTCGACCGAGGGATCCATGAACACGATGAGGCGGTTGAGCTGGTACTGCTTGAGCAGGTGCGGAAGTCCGGGCGTGAGCGAGGTCACCACGACGAGCGCGGCGCCCAGCACCACGGTACCGATGGTGATGAGCACCCAGCTGCGCGGGGCGCCCGAGCAGGCGATGATGGCCGCCCCGCTCACGAGCACGATGAGGCCCGTGCCGAGGTCGGGCTGGGCGAGGATGAGCAGGAAGGGAACGCACAGGATGCCGCAGAGCTTGAGGTAGTCACGCAGCGTCTCGACACGCCCGTTGTACTCCGCCCCCAGCGACGCCATGAGCAGGATGGTCACCAGCTTGGCCAACTCCGAGGGCTGGAAGCGAAAGCCGATGAGCGGGATGCGCACCCAGCCGGTCATGCCCATGGCCGTATGGCCCAGGCCGGGGACCCTGGGCAGCAGCATGAGGACCACGACCGCGACCAGAAGCGCCGTCGAGACGTTCGCCAGCGAGCGATAGTCGTAGCGCCACAGGCCCCAGGCCGCGGCGGCCCCGAGCGCGATGCCCAGAAGATGGCGGGGAAAGGACGCCTCCGCAATCGTCTGCGAGGCGGACCAGATCACCAGGGCCCCGAAGGCGACCAAAAGGATCGCGGGTGCGAGCTGCGGGAGGTAGAGCATCTGGGAGATGCCCTGGTTGGTCATGCGAGCCCCCTTGGCGCTGCCGCTGCCACGGCTGAACGTCCGGTGGGCCTTCTCGCCGATCCCTTCGGGAACGGCCTCACGAATGGGGGTAAGGGCCATGAGGATGCAGCTCCTATCTGACGCCCGAGGTGTCGACGGCCGTCGAGGTGTCGGGCTCGTCGTAGATGGCGCCCATGATGTCACGCACGACGTACATGGCGCATTCACTGCCGAAGCCGCCCTGTTCGATGCAGGAGGCGATCACGTACTTGGGATCCTGTGCCGGGACGTAGGCCACGAACCAGCCAGTCGGCTCCTCGCCGGTGCGCTCCGCCGTGCCCGTCTTGCCGCGAACGATCTCGGTCATGTTGGTGAAGTGCGAGGCCTGTGCCTCGGACTCCTCGTAGATGACCCCGTAGAGGCCGTCATCGACGATGGAGAAGGAGCTGTCGGGCTCCTCGACGCTGAGGGCGACCTCCTCCTTGAAGTCGATGACCGAGCCGTCGCCCGCCCGCGACGAGACGCTCTTGAGCACGTGCGGGCGCATGACGGTGCCGTGGGTGGCGAGACCCGCATAGACGCAGGCCATCTGCAGCGGGGTCACCAGCATGTCACCCTGCCCGATGACGAGGTTCGTGCAGTCGCCGCCTTGCCAGCTGCGAGCCACGTCGTCGGCATAGTCGAAGTAGTTCCACTTCCACTCGGCGTCGGGGACGCGCCCCTCCGCCTCTGCGGGAAGGTCGATGCCGATGGGGGCGCCAAGGCCCCAGCGACGGTAGGTCTCCTGCAGGCCCTCGGGGTCGTTCGAGTAGAAGAAGCCCTTGCCGATCTCGTAGAAGGCGACGTCGCAGGAGAAGGTGATGGCTCGGCGCAGGTCCACGTGCCCGTGACCGTCATGGTTCCAGCAGTACTGCCCGTACTCCTCGCCGAAGCCCGTCCAGTAGCCGCTGCAGTCGTAGCCCGACCGCTCGTTCGCGATGCCATAGTTGAGCGCCGCGAAGGTGGAGAGCGGCTTGATGGTCGAGGCGGAGGGGTATTGGCCGGCGATCACCCGATTCATGAGGGGGTTTCCCGCCTCCTTTGAGGACAGCACCTCCCAGTCGTCGTTGGAGATGCCCCCGACGAAGTCGTTGGGCGAGAAGGTGGGGTAGCTGGCAAGCGCGATGACCTCCCCGTTGGTCACGTCCATGCAGACGGCGCTGCCGCTCGTGCATTCGGTGTTGCCGCTCTTGCGCACCTTGGCGATGGCGTCGACGATCGCCTGCTCGGCTGCGGCTTGGACCTTGTTGTCTATGGTCAGCACGATGTCCGAGCCGTTCATGGCGTCGATCGAGGTCGCGTAGTCGATGACGTTGCCATCCGCGTCGACGTAGACGGTCTGCTCGCCGCGCACGCCCTGCAGCACGCTCTCGTACTGGTACTCGATGCCGGCCTGCCCGACGGTGTCGCCCGACTCGTAGGCGATGCCGCCCTCGGAGCCGTCCTGCTCTGCGGCGGTGAGCTGGTCGCTCGTGGGGCTTCCCGTGTAGCCGAGCACATGGGCGCAGCGCGTGCCCAGCGGATAGTGGCGCTGGGCGCGCTCCTCGACGTCCACGCCGTCGAAGAGGTACTGGTGCTCGTCGATGTAGGAGACGACCCGACGAGACACGTCGACGGCCACCGTACGCCTGCTCTGGGCGCCCTCGGTCTGGTCCTGGATCTTGCGGCGCACGGCCACGGGCGGCATCCCGAGCACGTTGGCAAGGTGCTGCACCACCACGTCGTCGTCGGCGACCTCGGAGTCGGCCATGACGACCAGGCTCGGCCGGTTGCCCACCAGCTCGACGCCGTTGCGGTCCAGGATGCGCCCGCGCGAGGCCGCCGTCGAGATCGTCCTGGTGCGGTTGAGCTCGGCCTGGCGGGCGTACTCGTCGGCCGAGACCAGCTGCATCGACCACAACTTGGTGAACAGCACCGCGATGATGCCGCCCGAGAAGATCGACATGCCCGTCAGGCCAGTCTTGAAGCCCTTCTCGTTCGAGGTGTCTCCCCCTCCTGCGGCGCGCGGCGTCGCCCCGCCGATGTCAAAGGTGAAGCGCGCCTCGGCCCGGTTGATAATGATCAAGAGGGCGAGGGCCACAAGCACGATCCCAAGCAGAGTGACGATGATGGCGAGGGGATTCATGCGCACCCCTAGAGCTTGTCCAGGTCATAGCGCGACCCGCGCGAACGGACGCTCTTGGAGGGCTTGCCGCCCAAAGAGAGCGCCGCGCCCGTCGCGTGGGAGATGAACCAGGCGAAGGGAACAAAGGCGGCCACCGTGAGCGCCATGGTGGGAAGCGTGCGGAGAAAGACGAGGTCGATGAAGCCCGTCGTCTCCCCGACGACGAGCATGGCCAGGTGATAGACCAAGGTCACCGCCGACGCCATGATCGCGAACGACCGCATCGCCCCCTTGAAGTCGTCGGCGAAGCGGTTGCGCGCCTCGATGCCGACGGCGAACGAGGCGATCGTGAGCAGGAAGGACATGAGGCCGATGGGGCCGGTCGTGCAGAGGTCGAAGACCAGCCCGCCCAGAAAGCCGCTGAGGACGCCGACGCGCCCTCCCACGAAGAGCGACACGACGCCCGCGAAGACGAGCCCCATGTTCGCCCGTCCGTTGCCGAGCGCGACATTGGGGGCAATGGCGACCTGGAGCAGCAGGCAGATGAGGGCGAGCATGGCGAGGTCGCGCCTGTTCTTGTTGGAATCCTTGACCTGCATCATTCGCCTCCCTCGTCATCGTCGGCCGCATCGGCGGCCACATCGCGCACCTCGACCTCCGTCAGCACCTGTCCGTCCGCGTCCCCGGAGGCCTCGTCGGCGTCCGTTGCGGTGCCCTCCGTCGACGACTCGTCCGCGGAGGAGTCCGTGAGGGCCGAGGCGTCCTGCTGGTCGGCCTCGTCGACGTCGGTCGCGGTCGCCTTCTGGTCCTCCGTCAACGACGTGATGACCAGGACCTCCTCGAAGCTCTCGGTGGACGAGAGCGGCTCGACCTCGATCTCGTAGTAGAGCGAACCCGAGGTGCGCTCGATGGACGAGACCGTTCCGAGCGGCAACCCCTTCGGGTAGACGCCGCCCAGGCCGCTGGTCACCACCGTGTCTCCCACGGCGACGGTCTGGTCCGTCCGCACGAGCGTCAGCCACAGCGTCCCGTTCGCCGACCCCCGCAACACTCCCTGGGCGCGGCTCGACTGCACCATCGCCGAGACCGACGAGTTCTCGTCGGTCACGAGCCGTACGGTCGAGGAGGTCGCGCCGCACTTGATGATCTGGCCGATCGCCCCGTTCGAGTCGGTCACCGGCATGCCGACGGCAAGGCCGGAGCTCGTCCCCTTGTCGATCGTGACCGTCGAACTCCACGAGTCCGTCGAGCCGGAGATGATGCGCGCCGCGGTCGACTGCAGGTTGTAGAGGCTCTGCAGGCCAAGCAGGCTCTCGAGACGGGCCGCCGTCTGCTCGGCCTCCTCCAGCTCGGCGTTGCGGGCCACCAGCCGCTCGTTCTCCGCCTTGAGGTCGCTGAGGCGTCCCTGGTCGGTCGTCAGGTTCTCCACGACGTTGCCCAGACCCTCGAAGGGCGCCGCGAGCGCGCCGCCGATCCATCGCACCGGCGTCGTGATGGTCATCCAGCCGCCACGGATGGTGGAGAACACCCCGCCGGCCTCCCCCTCGCGGACGCTGAGCGTGAACATCACCAGCGAGACGAGCACGAGCACCACGCAGATGCGCAGCCCGCCGTCGGCATCGGTCCTTCGGAAACGCGTCGTCTGAGGGGTCGCCCCGCTTCGTCTGGGCATGGCAGGAACCCGCTACTGAGCTGCGCTCTGCACGAAGCCGCCCGACAGGGCATTGGCCTCAAGCACCTTGGCGCACCCGTTCACGACGTTTTCCAGGGCCGTGGGGCTCACGTTGACCGGAACGCCCGTCTCGTCGCGCAGACGCTGGTCGAGCCCGCGCAGCAGGCCGCCACCACCGGTGAGCAGCACCCCGTAGTACATGAGGTCGCTCGCCAGGTCGGGCGGGGTCACGTCGAGCGCATCCTTGACGGCCTTGGTGACCTCGTCGAGGGGCTTGTCCAGCGCGCGGCGGATCTCCTCGCTCTCGATCCGCACCGTCTTGGGCAGCCCACTCATGACGTCACGGCCGTTGACCTCGACGTCGAGCTCCTCGGCGAGCGGCGCGGCCGAGCCGACCTTGATCTTGATGTCCTCTGCCGTCCTCTCGCCGATGGAGAGGTTGTAGGCGTCCCGGACGTGCTGGAGAATCGTCTGGTCGAACTCGTCTCCCGCCGTGCGGATCGACTGCGACACGACGATGCCACCCATGGAGATGACGGCCACCTCGGTCGTGCCGCCGCCGATGTCGACGACCATCGACCCGGTCGGGTCCTCGATGGGCAGGTCGGCACCGATTGCCGCCGCCATCGGCTCCTCGATGAGGTAGGCCTGCCGGGCCCCCGCCTGGATGGTCGCCTCGAACACGGCGCGCTTCTCGACCGACGTGACGCCCGACGGCACGCAGACGACCACGCGCGGGCGCGGCGACCAGGGGTAGCGGTTGGATCCGCGCGCCTTCTCGATGAAGTAGCGCAGCATGACCTCCGTCACGTCGAAATCTGCGATGACGCCGTCCTTGAGCGGCCGTTCCGCGATGATGGTGCCGGGCGTGCGGCCGATCATGCGCTTCGCGTCCGCGCCGACGGCAAGCACGCGATCCTCGTTGCGGTCAATGGCGACGACCGACGGTTCGTTGAGCACGATGCCCTGTCCGCGGCGAGCCACGAGCGTGTTGGCGGTGCCGAGGTCGATGGCAAGGTCGCCATCGTACTCCCCGAAGAATGTGTCAAAGAGCGACATGCTTTCGTTCCCTCGCGATCTGATGGGCCCTACGATGCAGGGCGGTGGCTGCGGGCGAAGCGGAAGGGCACCAGGCGGCGCCCCGCTATTCGCCCTCGGAATTCGGTTGGTCGGTGTCCGTCGTGGTGGATGCGTCGGTCTCGGTGGTGTTGTCACCGGTCTCGGTGCTGGTCTCGCCGGTCTCAGTGCTGGAGTCGTCGGTTTCGCTGGTCTCGCTTGTGTCGCCCATCGTGCCAAAGGCGCCGGTCGTCGTGGTGTTGGACAGCGTCGCGGGCTCGCCGCCGAGCGCCGGGTACTCGACCGAGACGCCCGACACCTTCCAGCCGATGCCCTCACGTACGAGCGTGACCACGTAGCTCTGCTCGCCGCCCGCCGAAAGGTTCACCGTCACCATGGCCGAGGACTCGTTCATGCTGCGGTCGACACCCTCGACCGTCACGCCCGTCGCTCCCTCGGGAAGCACGGCGGTGATCTCCGAGCGGGCCTCGTCGCTTGTCGAGTCCGCGAAGAGAGCCGAGACGTCCCCACCTTCCGCGTGGGTGGTAAAGAGCTCCTCGACCACGCCCTCCTGGAGCGGCCAGCCATAGCCATTGTAGTAGGCGTACGCCGCGCCGCCGCCGATCAGCAGCAGGAACAGCAAAAGGATCAGAACGCCCCGGAGTCCCGAGTGGCGATGCTTGCGCTTGACCTTGCGCCCGGAGGGCTCCATCTGGGCCATCTCCTGCTCGGTGATGTCAAAGAAGCCGGTGTCCTCGGGAGAGGGCATGAACTCGCCCGACTCGCCCAGGGGGTCGAGGGGGTCGGTGCCGCTGCCATAGCCTGCGGCTGCCAGAAACGCGTCGGTGCCCGAGGAGCCTGCGTCGGAGCTCAGCGCCGCCTTCGCCGCCGCGAGCGCCGAGGAGGCCTCGTCAGAGAGCTGGTGGGACCCGTCGCCGGTCGCATGCTCGAAGGAGTCGACCGCTTCGCTCCACCTGCTCGCCGCCGCATAGGCCACGCCCAGGTCCTCGTAGATGGCGTTCTGGCTCTCGAGGGGCGTCGAGAAGTCGAGCGCCGTGCGGTAGGCCTCGACCGCGTCGACGGCGCGGCCCATCTTCATGAAGCACCCGCCCAGGCTGCGCAGGGCGCCGGAGGGGTCGGGGTTGCTCTCGTCGATGGCGGCGCTGCGGTAGGCGATGCCCGCCTCACGGTAGTCACCGGCCTGGACATAGGCGTTGCCGAGTGCGACGTAGGCCTTGTAGGGCGTCTGGTAGTCGCTGTCCTTGGTGGCCATGACGAGCGAGGCGACGGCCTCCTGCGGCTTGCCAGCCGCCAGAAGCGCGCGCCCCCGGTTCGTCGCGAGCGCGCCGGCGTGTCCGTAGCTCGCATCCGAGAGCGCGTCACCGTAGGCGATGGCCGCCTGGTCGTAGTTGCCCAGCTTCATGAGGCAGTTGCCCAAGAGGTGGTCGATCCTGCCCGACACCTCGCCCGGCTGCTTGGCCTGCTCGAGCAATCTCACGGCAGAGGCGAAGTCGCCCTGCCGATACGAGTCCCTACCTGCTTCGAATGCCTGCTGATTCACTGCTGCTCCTCGTTTCGTGTCTGCTGCGTTTGTCCTGCGCCTGGCGCGCTATGCCGCCGCGTGCTCGATGCGCACGGAGTTGATGACGTCGCCGGCACGAAGCTCTCCGATGACCTCCATGCCCTCGATGGTGTTCCCGAACACCGTGTAGCCGGAGTCAAGCCCGTGCTGGGGGCCCAGGCAGAAGTAGAACTGGGATCCGGCCGAGTCGGGATTCTGGGAGCGCGCCATGGCGAGGGCGCCGTCCACGTGGTTGTTGTTGGGGTTGGTCGTGTACTCCTGACGAATGCGATACCCAGGGCCGCCCGCGCCCGGCATGCCAAAGGCGCCCGCCTCGCCGGCCGCGACCGCCTCAGGCGTCATGTCCCGGGTGTTCGGGCAGCCACCCTGGATGACGAACCCAGGGACGAAGCGATGGAACTTGAGGCCGTCATAGAAGCCCTTCTCCGCTAGTTCGCAGAGGTTGGCGACGTGTATCGGAGCGCCCGTGCCATCGAGTCGGACGCGAATCGTCCCTTTGCTCGTGTCAAAGACGGCCACCTCGTCGCCTACCACCTGATAGGTCGGCGTATAGAGCATGTCAGGAAGAAAGCCCATGCGTGCCTCCTCTCGGCACCAACGTTGCGGCGCGCGAAGACGATAGCGGACCCGGGAGGGTCGCATACAAAGTCCATACATACGTCAATCATTCTAGCAGAGCAGAAATTGTCCATACGCTCAAGACGCAATCGGCACAAAGAAGGTTTTCGCTGGGTCGCCGCTCTGTGCCAGGAGCCGTTGAAACGCCAGCTAGCCCCCACGGCGCACGGGCTGCCAGGCCGCGTAGTTCTCATCAAAGAGGGCCTTGTACGCGTTGATGCCGTTCTGTCCCGCATCCGCCGTGAGCAGCTCCCGGAGACGCTGCTCGTCTGCTGCCGGATCGCTCGACTCGAGGTCGGCCGTCCAGGCGGCGACGAGGCCGTCCACGCGGTTCCTCAGCCAGTTGCCCAGCGTCAGGAGGTGGTCGATGTCGTCGACATAGGTCGCCGAGCTGGTGTCGATCTCGGAGAGCTGGTCGATGAGGTTGCTCACGTCGATGGCGAGCGCCTCGGCTTCGCGCTTGCCCCGCGTGCGCTCGGTGAGGTCGCTGCCGAAGGCCACGGCGACGAAGAGCTCCTCGCTCTCGTCGGCGCGCTCGGCATAGGTGCCCAGCTTCGCGTAGGCGTCCTCGACCTGGGCGAAGATGGCGTCGTCGCCCGAGAGGACCTCGACGCTCGCGCTGCCGTCAGAGTCCTGGCCGCGGAGCGCCTCGACCGTCCCGGGAAAGCCCGCCATGGAGGTGTCCGCCTCCTCCGTGGCCTTGATCGAGTAGGCGTTGGGGTCCCACGGCCGTGTGATGTAGAGCGCGATGCCACAGACGAGCAGGACCGAGGCCAGCGCCGCCAGCACCAGCGAGCGGCTTGCCGGCATGACCTCCTGGGCCTCGACCCTGCTCTCCGGGTCGCGCTCGGGGGGCAGGGCGCTCTCGATGCGCGGGATGGCCCGCGTGTCGGCGGTCTCGGAGACCAACACGGTCTCCTCGTCGAGCGGCGAGGCGCCCGCCTCCTCCTCGGATGGCGTCCCCGCCCCCGCAGGCGTCCCGACAGGAGCGTCCCACACCTCCTCCGCGGGCAGTCCGCAACAGGGGCAGACCTGGTCGTCCCAAGAGAGCAGGGAGCCGCAGCTGGAGCACCAGCGCCCCCGCAGCTCCGGCATCGCCATCGTGACGGCGACATGCGCGTGGCACGCCGGGCAGACAAGCGAGCCGTCGGGTATGTGCGTTGCGCAGTTCGGGCAGATCACGAGCGCTACCTACTCCCGGTCCGACAGCTGGTCGAGAACGTAGGGCAGGATGCCCCCTCGCGCGAGGAAGGCCCCCTCCATGGGCGTGTCGATGCGCACGACGCAGGAGAAGCGCGTCTGGGCGCCGCTCGGATGCGTCGCGCGGACCTCGACCTCGCGCCGGCTCGGCAGGCCACCCGAGACGTCGATCGCGTCGATGTCGAAGGTCTCCGTCCCGTCGAGGCCGAGCGAGGCGGCCGAGACCCCCTCGGCCAGCTGGAGGGGCACGACGCCCATCTGCACGAGGTTCGAGCGATGGATGCGCTCGAAGCTCTCGGCGATGACCGCGCGCACGCCCAGAAGCGCGGGGCCCTTGCCGGCCCAGTCGCGGCTCGAGCCCGAGCCGTACATCTTGCCCGCCACCACGACGAGCGGCACCCGCTCCCGCCGGTAGTGCTCCGCGGCATCGAAGATCGACGTGACCTCGCCGCTCAGCAGGTCCTTCGTCCACCCGCCCGAGCGTCCGCCCGAAAGGGCGTTGTCGAGCCGCACGTTGGCGAAGGTCCCTCGCATCATGACCTCATGGTTGCCACGGCGCGCGCCGTAGGTGTTGAAATCCTCTCGCGCAACTCCGTGCCACTCGAGGTAGCGGGCGGCGACGGAGTCGGCGGCGATGGAGCCGGCGGGAGAGATGTGGTCGGTGGTCACGAAGTCCCCCAGCAGGGCGAGCGCACGGGCGCCACTCACCTCGACCACGTCCTGGTCGTCCGCCAGGTCGAAGTAGGGCGCGCGGCGGATGTAGGTGGAGTCCTCGTCCCACTCGAAGGTGGCGCCGTCCCCCGACGCTATGGCCCGCCATGCCGACGAGCCGTCGGTGAGGCCGCGCCCGCCCGCCGCGAAGAGGTCCTTGGTCAGGACCCGGGCGAGCACCGCGTCGATCTCGGCGCGGGTGGGAAGCAGCTCGTCGAGCATGACCGGCGTCCCCGAGCCGTCAAACCCCACCGGCTCGCTCGTAAGGTCGACGTCCATGGTGCCCACCAGGGCATAGGCGACCACGAGCGCCGGCTGGCACAGGTAGTTCTGCGCGACGTCGGGCGAGATGCGCCCGTCGAAGTTGCGGTTGCCCGAGAGCACGCTCGTGAGCTCGAGGTCGTCGGCGTGCTCCTTGAGCGCGTCTGCGAGCTCGCCCGAGTTGCCGATGCAGGTCATGCAGCCGTGCCCACAGGTGTAGAAGCCCAGGCGGAACAGGGCGCCGGCGAGGCCGGCACGCTCGAGCAGCAGGTCCGTCGCGTGGCTGCCCGGCGCGAAGATGCGCTTGACCCAGGGCTTGGTCGCAAGTCCGCGCTCCACCGCCCGCTTGGCCAAAAGACCCGCCGCGATCATCATCGCAGGATCGGTCGCCGTCGTGCAGCTCGTGATGGCCGCGATGGCGAGGGTGCCGTGCCCGAGGTCGTAGCGCCGCTCGCCGATCGTCACGGCGCGCGTCTCCCGCAGGTCGGCATGTCCGTGCGCCGCCGCCGCGTCGCGGAAGCGACGCCGCAGGCCGGAGGGGCTCACGTAGTTGTGCGGCCGCGACGGGCCCGCCAGGCAGGTCTCGACGCGCGAGAGGTCGAGCTCGATCGTGCGGGCGTAGGTGCGCTCGCCACGTGTGCCCCAGACGCCCTGCAGCTCGAGGTAGGCCCGCGCGAAGGCCACCTCCGCCGGATCACGGCCAGTGAGCTCCAGGTAGTCGGTGGTCGTCTCGTCCACGGGGAAGAGCGTCGTTGTCGCCCCGTACTCGGGCGTCATGTTGGCCACGCAGGCGCGCTGGGTCGCCGAGAGCGTCTGCACGCCCTCGCCGGTCACCTCGACCAGACAGCCCACGACGCCCTCCTCGCGCAGGAGCCGCGCGACGTTGAGCGCGAGGTCCATGCCCGAGGCGCGCTCGCCCAGCTCGCCGCACAGCCGCAGCTCGACGACCGGCGGGACGAGCAGGGAGATGGGCTGGCCGAGGGCCGCGGCCTCCGCCTCGATGCCCCCGACGCCCCAGCCCACGACGCCCAGCCCGTTGGCCGTCGGGGTGTGGGAGTCCGTGCCCACGAGCGTGTCGAAGCAGGCGACCTCGCCCCCCTCTGCGAGCGCGTCGGTCGTGACGACGTGGCAGAAGCGCTCGATGTTGAGCTGGTGGCAGATGCCGCCTCCGGGCGGGACGATCTCGACGTTGTCAAACGAGGCGGAGGCCCACTTGAGGAAGGAGAAGCGCTCGCGGTTGCGGCGAACCTCCAGCTCCTCGTTGCGCTCGAGTGCGCTCGCGCAACCCGACTCGTCGGCGATGATGGAGTGGTCGACGACGAGCGTGCAGGGAACCCGGGGGTTCACCAGCCGGGGGTCCCCGCCGCGCTCGGCCATGGCGTCGCGCATGGCGGCGAAGTCCACGAACACGGGCACGCCGGTGAAGTCCTGAAAGAGCACGCGGGCGGGCATGAACTCGATCTCCTCGCCCTGCTCGCCCGCACGTCCCGCCTCGATGACGCGACCGGCGAGCCGTGTCGCCTCCTCGTCGCTGGCCGCACGGCGCACGCAGTTCTCGAGCAGGATCGTGAGGGCTCGTGGCAGCTCGGTGGCCCCGGGAATGCGCGAGACGTCGTGCACCAGGCGCGTGATTCCCGCCACGGAGAGCTCGCGTGGGACTCGGGCATCCCTAACCGCCTGGGAAAAGCGTGCGGAATCGATCATCTGAGACATGGATCTACTCCCCTCTCCTGCTTTCTCTCCTGCTCCTGAACACGCGCAGCCCTGGCACGCGCAGTCTGTCCCATCGCTCGGGCGCCTTGACGGTCGAGTAGTCATAGAGCACGTTGAAGATCGCCACGGCCGAGATGATGGTCGCCAGGCAGGCGATCGCCTGCACCGGGGTCAGCGGCACAACCCCAAAGAAGTCCGAGAACATCGTGCAGCCCAGCAGCACGTAGGCCACGCAAAACGCGAGCAGCGCGCGGCGCAGGGTGTTGAGCGGCTGGGAGATGCGCCAGATCAGGATGATCCCCACGACGGCCGTCAGCAGCATGCAGCACGTGGAGACCTCCCTGAAGCTCCCGTCAAGGGCACGTTCGACGACCAGCATGACGAACAGCCCGTAGGTGATGGCCACCGAGGCGGGGACCGATCGCGAGAGCACGTTGGAGAGGAAGCGGCCGCGCACCAGGTCGTGGTTCGCCTCAAGCGCGAGGGCGAACGCAGGGATGCCGATGATCGCCGTCGAGATGAGCGACATCTGGATGGGGAGCAGCGGGAAGGGGGGCATGAACACGCACACGAGCGCCAAGGCGCTGGCGAAGACCGTCTTCATGAGGAACAGCGCCGCCGATCGCTGCAGGTTGTTGATGGAGCGTCTGCCCTCTGCCACGACCTCGGGCATGTGCGAGAAGTCGCTGTCGGCAAGCACGATGTCGGCCACGTTGCGCGCCGCCGCCGAGCCTGACGCCATCGCGACGGAACAGTCGGCCTCCTTGAGCGCCAGGATGTCGTTGACGCCGTCGCCGGTCATGGCCACGGTGCGGCCCTCGTCCCGCAGGCACCGCACGAGCTCGCGCTTGATGGGCGGCGTCACGCGCCCGAACACGCGATAGGTGCGGGCGGCCTGTGCGATCTGGTCAACCTCCTCGAGCGTCGAGGCGTCCACCCACGCGTCGGCCTCGGGGATCCCCACCGCCTCCGCGATGGCAGAGACCGTCAGGGGGTCGTCTCCAGAGATGACCGTGATGTCCACACCCTGCTCGACGAAGTAAGCCATCGTGTCGGCCGCCGTGGCGCGAATCTGGTCGCGGATGCCCACGAACCCCAGCACCCGCGGTCGGCCCTGCGGACGCCCGTCGTCGGTGAATCCCTCCGCCTCCGCCACGACCAGCACGCGCTGCAGCCGGTCGAAGGAGCGCACGTCGGCCTCGTAGTCGGCGAAGAGCGACCCCAGGACGAACTGGGCAGCTCCCAGCACGAGCGCGCGGCCCTGCGTGGTCACGCAGCCCGAGAACTTGTTCTGGGACGAGAACGGCACGGCGCGCGCGCACGCGTCGGGCTCGATCTGGTACGCCTCGCCGTAGGCCAGGATCGCCCGCGCGGTCTCGTTGGCGTCGGCCTCGTTGGCCGCCGCGACGCTCACCACCGCACGCAGCACGTCCTGCGAGCTTTGGCCCTCCTGAGGCAGCACCGAGGCCAGCTCCATGCGCCCGGTGGTGATGGTGCCCGTCTTGTCGAGGCAGAGCATGTCGACCCGCGCCAGGGTCTCCACGCAGTAGGCTTGCTGCACGAGCACGCTGCGAGCGCCGAGCCGCGTGGTCGCTATGGCCAGAACCGACGAGGTCAGAAGCACCAGGCCCTGCGGAATCATGCCGACGACGGCGGCCACGGTGGTAAGGATCGCCGAGCTGACGTCCATCGAGTCCGCCATGAGGCTGCGGAAGAACAGCGCCAGCCCGATGGGCACGAGCCCTATCGTGGCGAGACGGATGATCCACCTCAGTGTGTCGCGCATCTCGGAGGTGACGGCCTTCACGAACTTCGCCTCGTCGTTGATGCGCGCGGCGTAGCTGTCCCGACCCACGTTCGTGGCACGAAAGACGAGCGAGCCGGAGTCCACGAACGAGCCGGAGAGCACCTCGTCGTCAGCCACCTTGGCGATCGGGTTCGACTCGCCGGTGAGCAGGCTCTCGTTCATGGCGGCGGCGCCCGCGACGACGATGCCGTCGGCGGGAACCTGATCGCCGTGCGAGACGCGCACCAGATCGTCTGCGACGACCTCGTGGATGGCGATGTCGCGCTCCTGGCCCATGCGTATGACGCGCGCCTGGGAGGCCGTGATGATGGTGAGGCGGTCGACCATGTGCTTGGCACGCAGCTCCTGGACGATGCCGATGACGAGGTTGGAGAGGACGACGCCCATGAACAGCATGTTGCGGTACTGGCCGGTCACAAGCACCAGGAGCGCCAGCACCAGGTTGATCGCGTTGAAGAAGGTGAGGGTGTGCTCCCGTATGATCTGGGAGACCGACTTGGTCTTGACGTCTGCGTTCGCGTTGACGCGGCCCTCGGCGACGCGCTGTGCGACCTCCTCGTCGGTGAGCCCGAACAGGGGCTCCGACGTCTTGGCCGTGGATGCCGACTGGCTTGCTTGCATGCAACACCTCCGAAAATGCGCGCGTCGTCTTGAAAGCGACAGAGGATCATATTGTACGCGAAGCGGCTCTGAACGACGCAAACCATGGCAATCTCGCAACTTTGTCATGTCCGGTTCCGCGACGGAGCATTTGTGGTTATAATGCTTGTTCGCACGCCCTCTTAGCTCAGTGGATTAGAGCGTTCGCCTCCGGAGCGAAAGGTCGCAGGTTCGAACCCTGTAGAGGGCACCAGGCACGCGTCAGGCCAGAGGGCATGCTCTCTGGCCTGCTTTTTGTTCCATGACAGCCACCCGCGCGCCCACTCGACCGTCTGCGCACGATATGGGCACCTTGGGGCACCCATTGCGTCCAATCACCGAACCGTCGTCGGCTGGGCGGGGGCACAGGGCGCATGGTGGTGGCAGAATGCGAGTACGACAGTACGAACATGCCACACGTCGGAGCCCGCCTGGACGAAGTCCTCTCCCTCATGTCCTGCGGGCGGCACGAGAAGCAAGGAGCGAACCATGCCAGAACCCATTCGTAAGGTGAACGTGGTCGGGCACCAGCATCCCGACACCGACAGCATCTGTGCCGCCATCGCCTACGCGCATCTCAAGAACGAGCTGGGCGGGAGCATCTACGAGGCTCGTCGTGCCGGGGCCATCAACCGCGAGACCTCCTTCGTGCTCAAGCACTTCGGCTTCGAGGAGCCCCGACTCATCACCACCCTCACCCCCCAGATCAAAGACGTGTCCTACCGCAAGTCCGAGGGCATCGGGCCGGACACGAGCCTCTCGACGGCGTGGAACCTCATGCGCAACGAGAACGCCTCCACGCTCTGCGTCACCGACGACAACGGCAACCTGCTCGGCCTCATCGCCGTGAAGGACGTGGCCAACGCCAATATGGACATCCTCGACAACTCGGTGCTCGCCGACTCGCACACCCGCTATCGCAACATCGTGTCCACGCTCGGTGGCGAGATGCTCGTGGGCGACATCAACGGCGTCGTGCCCGACGGGAGCGTCATCGTGGGCACCTCCCCCGAGATGATGGAGGACAGCATCCAGGAGGGCGACGTGGTGCTGTGCACGAACCGCTACGAGACCCAGCGCTTTGCCGTGGAGGCCGGCGCGGGGTGCCTCATCGTCTGCCACAGCGCCAAGGTGTCCGGCGTCGTGCGCTCGGCCGCCGAGGAGCGGGGATGCGCCATCATCACCACGCCCTACGACACCTACGCCTCCGCGCGCCTCATCACCATGTCGGTGCCCGTGCGGGCCAAGATGCTGCCCGTCGAGAAGGTCGAGCGCTTCTCCGTGAACACCGCGATCGACGACGCCCAGAAGGTCATCGCCCGCACGCAGCACCGCTTCTTCCCAGTCATCGACGAGGACGGGACCTACGCGGGCGTCGTAAGCTCGCCGGATCTGCTGAACCCCCGTAAGAAGCACGTCATCCTGGTGGACCACAACGAGCGCAGCCAGTCGGTCGAGGGGCGCGAGCAGGCGGAGATCCTGGAGATCGTGGACCACCACCGCGTGGCGAACATCGAGACGGCAAACCCGGTCTTCTTCCGCAACGTCCCCGTGGGCTGCACCTGCACCATCATCTATGACATCTACGAGGAGAACGGGGTCGAGATCCCGCCCAAGATCGCCGGCCTCATGATGAGCGCCATCCTCTCCGACACGCTATGCTTCCGCTCCCCCACCTGCACCCCGCGCGACGTCTTCGTGGGCAAGAAGCTCGCCGAGATCTGCGGCGAGGATCCCGAGGCCTTCGCGGACCGGATGTTCGACGCGGGCGCCGACCTCACCGGGCGCACCGCCGACGAGGTCTTCAACTCGGACTTCAAGGTCTTCAGCCGTGGCAATGTGCGCTTCGGCGTGGGGCAGGGCTCCTTCATGACCGATGCCAGCCGCAAGGCCGCCAAGGAGCTCGTCGCTCCCTATCTGGCGGACGGCGCCAAGATCAACGAGCTCCCCATGGTCTTCTACCTGCTCACCGACGTGAAGTCCCAGTCCTCCGACCTGCTCTATTGGGGATCTGCCGCAGGCGAGATCGCGGCCAGGGCCTTCGACGTCACCCCAGAAGACGGCGTCGCCGTGCTCAAGGGTGTGGTGAGCCGCAAGAAGCAAGTCATCCCGGCGCTCATGGCCACCTTGCAGCGTATGCAGGAGGAAGGCGAGTATGAGTAGCCAGCCCGGCCGCCCCCGACACGGGGCGGCGGGACGCCCCTACCCCAGCTCCGCCATCTCCAGCAGCAGCGCCTCGGTCTTCTCCCATCCCAGGCATGGGTCGGTGATGGACTGGCCGAAGACCTGGCCGCCCACGTCCTGCCGACCGTCCACGAGGTAGCTCTCGATCATGAAGCCCCGGAAGAGCCGCTTGACGTCGGGCGAGCGACGTGCCGAGTCGAGCACCTCGCGCACGATGCGAATCTGCTCGAGCGGACGCTTGCCCGAATTGTCGTGGTTGGTGTCTATGACGACCGCCGGGTAGGCGAAGTCGTTCTCGGTGTAGGCCTGCGCCAGGTGCTCCAGGTGCTCGTAGTGGTAGTTGGCGTGCCAGCGGCCGTCCGAGCCGATCCGACCGCGCAGGACGGCGTGCGCCAGTTCATTGCCCGTGGTCTCGACCTCCCAGTTGCGATAGATGAAGGTTTGCGGGTGCTGCGCGGCGAAGATGGAGTTCAGCATGACCTCCATGCTGCCGCCCGTTGGGTTCTTCATGCCCACCGGAACCGGGATGCCGCCCGCGACCAGGCGATGCTCCTGGTTCTCCGTGGAGCGCGCGCCAACGGCCACATAGGAGAGCAAATCGACCAGGTACTGGTAGTTCGACGGGTAGAGCATCTCGTCGGCGGTGAACAGGCCGGTCTGCTCCACCACCCGCAAGTGCAGGTGCCGGACGGCCTTGACGCCCTCAAGCACGTCGTCGGACGCCTCGGGGTCTGGGTTGTGCAGCAAGCCCTTGTAGCCGGTCCCCTTGGTGCGCGGCTTGTTGGTGTAGATGCGCGGAATCAACACCAGCCGCTCCGCCACCCGCTCCTGCAGGGCGGCGAGGCGCGACACGTACTCGAGGACCGCGTCCTCACGGTCTGCCGAGCAGGGGCCGATCACCACCAGGATCCGGTCGTCCGCCCCGCGCATCACGTCGGCCACGGCGTGGTCGAAACGCACCTTGCGCTCGGTCATGGCATAGGAGAGCGGCATCTCCTCACGAATCTCCATCGGAATGGGAAGGCGACGTTTGAAGTTGAACGACATGAAAGACTCCGTTCGCCCGGAATGACTCACCGGGCCACCGTGCAAGACAATGGAAAGAAGGTAGGGCAACCGTCGTCCGAAGGACACGGCGCGTCGCGAAATCGTAACGTAGCCCCGCACGCTCGTGTGGGCACGCGCGACATGGAAGGACACAGAGGAAGAGGTACTTATGTGTCACACAAAGGCCCCTCTTCTCCCATGCCGCAGCCGACCAATGGCATGGAGATGCCCCTCCCCCGTGCCATTTCCCGGCAGTCCCCCGTCCTGCCCGAGTGCCCCGCGAGGATGCCACGCCGCACGGTACGAGAGCCGCAGGCTCCGTGCCCGTCGGCCCCTCGGGTCCGGGCCGCCCGTAAAGGGCGACAACGGGCGCGGGGGCGCCCCGTCGGCCTCCCTCCGCCTGGGATGCGGCGGGGGCCAGGCGCCGTGGCTAGAGATCGGACTTTTGCGGTGTTTTTTCGGGCATCCCGGAGTATCTCCGTCCTCCGTCCTGCTGT
>JAWRIT010000122.1:0-5584 GCA_040268355.1 Atopobiaceae bacterium
GTCCCACCTGTCATCAAGGAGTACCCATGAAGATTGCGGACGTAAAGATATACGAGATCAAGCCCCGATGGATATTCGTTAGGGTTACCACCGACGAAGGTATCGATGGCTGGGGAGAGATGGTTTCGGGGACGAAAACCCGAACCGTAGTCGCAGGAGCGCAGGAGATGGGTGAGCGGTTGATCGGCCGAGACCCTTTCGAGATCGAGCGTCTGTGGCAGGAGATGCATCGGTCGTTTTTCCGCGGCGGTCCGATCAATGGCACCATTGTGTCGGGCTTCGAAATGGCTCTTTGGGATATAAAGGGCAAAGCCTTCGGTGTTCCATCCTATGAGCTGCTGGGCGGAGCTGCTCGCGACCGCATCCGAGTATATTCTTGGATTGGGGGCGATCGCCCTTCCGATGTGGCCGATCAGGCGCGCGATCGTGTTGCTCAAGGGTTCAAGGCCATCAAGATGAACGCGACCGAGGAGCTGCACTACGTCGATACGTACGACAAGGTTCAGGCAGTGGTCGACCGCGTTGCCTCCATACGCGAGGCGGTGGGCGATCAGCTTGCCATTGGCGTAGACTTCCACGGGCGCGTTCATCGACCCATGGCAAAGGTGCTGGCAAAGGCTCTGGAGCCTTACCATTTGATGTTTATCGAGGAGCCAGTTTTGCCGGAGAACGGCGAGTCCTTCCGTGAAATCGCCGACAGCGTATGCACCCCTGTTGCTACAGGTGAGCGACTGTATTCTCGCTGGGAGTTCAAGAGGCTCTTCTCTCAGGGTGGCGTCGATATTGTGCAGCCCGACGTGGCGCTGTGCGGAGGCATCCTGGAAATGAGGAAAACTTGCGCTATGGCTGAGGCATACGACATGGCTGTAGCTCCGCATGCACCGTATGGCCCCATTGCCTTGGCTGCAACGCTGCAGGTCGACTGCTGCACTCCCAATGTGTTTATTCAGGAACAGAGCTTGGGCATTCACTACAATCAGGGCTTCGACCTTCTCGACTTTATCAAAAACAAGGAGGTGTTCGCCTACACGGACGGCTACGTCGCCCTACCCGACAAGCCTGGCTTGGGCTTGGTAATGGACGAGGAGAAAGTCGAGGAGATTGCTGCAGAAGGACTGGTGTGGACCAATCCGCGCTGGAAAAACTACGATGGCACCATTGCGGAATGGTGAGGGGCGGGAGCGTCACATGAGCCATATGGTGCATACCGTTTTGGGAATGGTGGACACACGTAGCCTCGGCACCACGCTTATCCACGAGCATCTGTATGTCAAGCCAAGCGAGCTGCCCAAGCACTACGACTACACCTTGGACAGTGTGGAGAAGTCCGTGGAAGAGGCGTGTCTCTTCAAAAAGGCTGGTGGCGGAACACTGGTAGAAATGACGCCCATCAACTTTGGGCGCAACACTGAAGCGCTGCGGCATATTGCCCTTCGTTCAGGGGTCAATGTGGTGTGCACAACCGGCTTTCATAAGGAGGAGCATCTACCCCGATGGTTTGATGAGCTTCGTGACGCCGAGCTGGCCAACGTTATATCAGATGAGATAGAAGGCGGCATAGGTCTTTCTCATGTAAGGCCTGGCGCTATAAAGGTTGGTACCAGCTTAAACACAATAACCGGCAGAGAAAAGCGTGCCATAGCGGTATGTGCGCCCCTTGCTCGTGATTATGGGCTTCCCCTCATTACGCATGCCGACCAGGGAACCATGGCACTGGAGCAAATTGAGCTGTTGGCAAATTACGGCGCCAACCCCGAGCATATATGCGTGAGCCATACCGACCTTACCTTGGATATCGACTACCTTGAGCGCATTTGCGACACGGGAGCCAGCATAAGCTTTGACCATGTGGGACGCGACTTGGACACGGGTGACGATGCGCGCATTAGCATCTTGGCCCGTCTTGTGTGCGATGGATACGGGGATCGTGTGTGCCTTGCCGGGGACATGGGCAGGAAAACCTACTTCGCCTCATATGGCGGCAAGCCCGGGTTGGGATACATTCTCACGGAGCTTCGAGACAATGCTCTGCAACGTATGAATGCCGAAGACTATGACCGCATGATTACTGTCAACCCGCAACGCATGCTGTCTCAATGGAGTGCATAGGGGCGTCTACGAGGCCTATTGGATAGAATGAGTCTATCCAATAGGCCTCGTATCGAGCGAAAAAGCGGAGTTGTGTATGAGTGTAGGGTGGACAGTGGCCTCGTGTGCCGTGAGTTTTGGCGTGTTTCGCCAGGAGCCGGTACGCCGACTAGAAGATGCCGGCTGCACCGTGCGCGTCAACCCCTACGGACGACCTATGACAGCTCCAGAACTGGTCGAATTTGCTCAAGGTGCTGACGCCGTGGTGCTGGGCAATGACAGACTTACGGCGGCCACGATGAACAAGCTGCCCGACCTGAAGCTCATTGTGCGGCATGGCGCTGGTGTCGATACCATTGCGTTTGACTATGCTATGGAGCGCGGCATCGTGGTGGCAAACACGCCCGGTGACAATGCAGAGGACACTGCTGACCTTACCTTTGGGCTCATTCTGGATCTAGAGCGCAATATCACGCAGAGTGTCAACGAGCTTCGCAATGGGCGGTATCGCAAGATATGTGGGCACAGTTTGTATGGCAAAACCATAGGCATCGTGGGGGTGGGCAATATTGGGCTTGCTGTTGCCCGTCGTGCCATGGGCTTTGGGATGGACATCCTTGGCAATGACATTTTTGAGCGTCCGGAGGCAGGACGCTATGGATTGATGTATGTGGGTCTTAACGACCTGTTGGCAAAGGCAGATGTCGTAACGCTTCATACTCCGCTCACTTCCGCTACCCAAAACCTTATAGGTGCCCGCGAGCTTCGCCGCATGAAGAGAAATGCGGTGCTCGTCAATACTGCGCGCGCCAAACTCATTCGCGAGGCGGCACTGATCAAAGCGCTGGAGACGGGAGAAATAATGGCTTACGGTGCGGATGTTACCGATAATGAACCTCCTGGCCACAGCGCCATGTTTGATATGCCCAACGTGCTGATTACGCCTCACTTGGGATCGGCAACCTACGAAACCAACTTGCGCATGGGCATGGATGTCGCTGACAACATCATCGCAGCAATGGAAGGCCGCGAACCCCCCGGTCATCTGGAGTACAGTGACTTGGTGCAACGGTAGCACCGTGTCCAATGCCTGGGTCGTCCCCTACGAGCTTGATGTCAAACTGCGTCCCATGTGGGGGTGCACGCGCTACCTCTCTCGCATGTTGGAGCGCATCCCGGCATGTTCTCATGAGACTTCGCCAAGCATCTTTGCATGCCCTTCGCACCCCAGTACAGGAGCTGCTTTCGCAGTAGGTCCATAGGGGCTCTCTATGAGCGCCATGGTTGCCTGCGCATCCCCAGCGTCAGGCCGGGCGACTCTCAAAGCCTGAGGTATGCGCTCGACGGACTTCCAGCCGAAGCGACCATCGGGATGAGCGCCCTCGGCGCTCTCGACACGTTGGAGAGCCGCGCTATCTTCACATGGTTTTGCCATCGAGAACCGCTGCGCCCATGAGAAGTTGCAGTGGGACTCCGTCTGACGCGGATGGCGTGTGGCCACCAGGAACCGCTCCGGGTGTGGTGGGTACGGGTGTCCCGCACCCCCTCACAAAGCTGTCAGTCGCCTGCCGGCCCGCCGCCTGCCGCTCGCACCGTCCGTGTATGATAGAAGGCGTGCGTGGGCGAGCTGCGCCCACCTTGTGCTCGACTATGTCGAACTTGCTGCATCATGAAGAAGAGTCAAATTGGGGCGTGCGTGTGCCCCGGAGAAGGAGGTCCGAACATGATTCGCACCAACAGCGTCACCTTGAGCACGATGCCAGGGCTCGCCTATCGCAAGAAGTTCGCCTCCGGGGGATCGGGGATCGTCATCCTGCGCGCCGACGCGACCCAACCGGGCGTCGCGTCCATCAGCAAGACCTCGGGAGAGCCGATCCTCTCCGACAACACTCCCGGCGAGCTGTATCCCATCGAGGCGTTTCGCGAAGCCATCGAGCTGACCGCCGGCATGCCCTACCGCAAGCAGGGGAAGCCCCGCCTGGTCGCCCAGGACCTGCAGCCGGCCCCAGAGATCGAGCCGGAGCCTGTGCCCGAGGATGACGACGACGCCCTCCCCGAGGTCGAGGTCGTCATTGACAGTGACGAGTACCAGGCCATTCTCGACGCCTATTCCGACAAGAGCGGCAAGCTCTCCTACGCCCTCATCAACCGGGAGCTCATCCAGGTCGCCCATGCCAGCTCCATGGTCCGCCGCATGATCGAGGCGGGCGACTCCGAGCAGACCATCCGTCAGTTCGTGGTGGGCAACCGCTTCCGTGCCATCACGGGCAACAAGGACCTGACCGACGAGCAGGTGCAGAAGATCGCCGAGCTGCTGGATGAGGTCAGCCCCAAGGGCGTCTTCAAGGAGTTCAATGCCGAGTTGCGCTCGCGGATGTCCGCGCGCAAGCGGGGATAGGGCGGGCCGCACGCTGCCGCTGCCATGAGCCACCAATCCCTTTGGAGGGACCATGCCATCAACGACCGCCCGCACGCGCCTTGGGCTGACGCTCGTCATCGCCAATCCCATGGCGCAGAGCGGCAGGGGTGCCGACGGTGCCACGGCGGTACGTCGGTTCCTGGAGATCTATGACTCCGCCACGAGTGGCTTTACGGTCCGGCTGACCAAGGAGCCCGGCGACGCCGAGCGCACGGCGGCGGAGGCCGCCGGCTTCGACACGGTGATCGCGCTCGGTGGGGACGGCGTCGTCCACGAGGTCCTGAACGGCCTCATGCGCATCGAGGCCCCAAGCCGTCCGTGCTTGGGGGTCATCCCTCTCGGTTCGGGCAACGACTTCGGACGCACGCTGGGTCTGACGCTCAACAATCCCGAGCGCTCGCTCGCCGAGCTCATGACGGGAGGACGGCGGCGCATCGACGTCGGTCGCGTGACGAGCGACGCCTGTCCGGAGGGCACCTACTTTGCCGAGACCCTCTCGTTCGGCCTCGACGCCGCCATCGCCCTTGACACCACGAAGCGGCGCGCCGAAGGCACCCGGCTGCATGGACCTCAGCTCTTCCTCGCCTCGAGCATCAGGATGTTCTCGCGTCCCCGCACGTCCTTCCCCTGCACGGTCCGTCTTGACGGGGGCGTGCCCCAGGTGTTCAAGACGCTGATCTTTGCGGTGCAGAACGGGCCGACCTACGGTGGGGGATTCCAGATCTGTCCCGACGCCAGCCCCACTGACGGCCTGCTCGACGTGTGCTACAACGTGCGCCATCCGCTGGTCGTGCATCTGCTGGCTCTTCTGGGACTCGCGCGCTTCGGCCGGCACGTGTCCTCGTCCGCGCTGCGCCTCGCCACGGTACGCCAGATCGAGCTCGACTTCGCTGGGGCGGGACGTGACTGCCCCTGTCAGGTCGATGGTGAGCCCCTGGAGGGCATGCGCTTCGCAGTCGAGGTCGTTCCGGCGGCGGTGCGCGTCGTTGTCCCTTCGAGCTGTCCCTGGTAGCGCGCCGCGAGAAAAGACCGGGGGGCCGACACGGGGGAAGAGGCACTTGTGTGTCGCTGCTTTCA
>JAWRIT010000123.1:0-46799 GCA_040268355.1 Atopobiaceae bacterium
CCCGCTTCTGGCAGGGCCGCTATGAAAGCAGGCCTTGACCTCGCTGGCCTTGTCGGCCTTACGAGACGAGTGAGCCCACCTGGATGGTGGCATCGCTCATCAGATCATTGACGAACGAGGTCCATATTGCGGAGAGCTCGGCCTGCACCTCGGAGTACTGCTGGTAGGCCACATAGTACGCACCCTCGGCCATCGCGTAGGTGGCGCCATCTGCGGTGATGTTGTAGCCAGAAAGCGCCGTGGCAAAGGGGCCGTCGGTGCTGGCCCACGTCCCCTTGCTGGCATCCCACTCGTCTCCAGCCAGGTCGATGATGTAGTCGGCGTAGACCTTGCTGGGCTCGTTCGACTTGCCAGATGCGGGAGCCTCGGGAGCGGCGGGGGCCTCTGGGGTGTCCTTGCCCACTACCTCCTCGCGAAGCGCGCTCATGCGAGCGGACCTCATGAGCATCGGCTTGATGTCCTCGACATCCATGCCATAGGAGGTCGCGATGGCGTCATAGTCGCTCGTGCCCAACGTCTGCTCGACGAAGGTTGCGAGCTCCTCGTCAGAGACGGTAATGCCACGCTTGTCCGCCTCCTTGTCGAGGATGGCGTTGCGCGCAGCAATAACAGCAGCCTCGGCGGACGGCAGGCGGTAGGTGCCATCGTCCTGCAGGGCCTCCTCGACGGTGCTCGACTGCTCGATCGCCTCACGCACCGTGACGGTCTCGGTGGTGCCGTTGTAGGTGTAGGTGGCAAAGGTCTTATCGAGGTCGGCTTCGCTCACCGAGGTCTGGCCCGAGAGGTCACTTCCGCCAAAGCCGCCCAGCACAAAGCGTCCAAGCACGAGGCCCAGGACAAGCGCCACGACCGTGATGGCCGCCCACACGGGCGTGCTCAGGCCGGAGGCCTTGGTCTTCTGGGCGGGGGCGGGGGCGGTGGGCACGGCCTGATCGATCCGCTCGACCTCCTCTTCGGGCGCGGGCTCGGCGTCCTCGGCGGCTTCGGCGGCCGCTTCCTCCGCGACGTTTCTCACCGCCGTCTCGACACGGCTGCCGCCGCGCTCCATCTCTTCGGCCGCCGTGGCGACCTCGGTGGGAATGGTGGAGACGCCTGCGTCCTCGGCCTCGGCGGCCTCCCCGTCGCTCGCGTCCGCCTCCTTGTCATCGGCGTCGGCGTCGTCGACGCCCTCCCGCTCGGCGGCTGCGTCCTCCTCGACGGCATCGTTGGCCTGCTGGTCCTTGGCAACCTCGGTCGTATCGGCGTCAGAGGCGGCCGCATCAGCGGTCACGTCGCGCTCGTCCTCTTCTGGTGTCAGCTTGTCCTCGGACATACGGGAACCTCCTGGTTCGGTTGCAACACATGCGGGCACTCTGCCCATAGACAGGACATTCTACCGTAGTGACGTCCACCAGGCCGCATTTCCTCATGTCTCCATCGAACGGAAGAGAAGCTGACAGAAGACGGGCGGACGCCCCAGGTGGGCTCCGCCCGTCTCAGCAACGCATCAGGATCGCCTCTCGGCGACGCGCTTGTTTCTAGGAGCGCCTCCTCTTCAGGACGAACGCTCCGGCCAGGGATGCGAGCGAGAGCGCCGCCAAGCCAGCCGGCGCCGCCATGCTCGTCACATCGCCGGTCTTGGGCAGCGGGGGCTTGGTTGCCTTGGTCTTGGTCCTCTTTGTGGGCGTAGGGGTTGGCTTGTCCGGATCCGACGGCTTGGGGGTCGGCTTGTCCGGGTCTGACGGATCTGACGGCTTGGGGGTCGGCTTATCCGGGTCCGTGGGCGTGGGCGTCGGCTTGTCCGGGTCCGTGGGCTTGTCGGGATCCGTGGGGGTAGGAGTCGGGTTGTCAGGATCCGTTGGCGTGGGAGTCGGGTCTTCGGGCTCCGTGGGCGTCGTCGGCTCGTGCGTGTTCGTGACCGTGAAACCAGACGAGGCGTCCCCCGAGACCGCCGCGGTGTAGCCCTCAACGGAGTCCTCGCTCACGGTGTAGACGATCTCCTCACCTGCGTCGTACTTCGCGAGACCGGAGAAGGTGCCGGACCAGCCGTTGTCCTCGGAGAGGGTCAGGGTCTTGCCGGTCTCCTGATCGTTGGCGAGCAGACGCACGGTGACGCTCTCGGGACGCAGGCCATCCTGGTCGTCAGCGTCATCCCAGACCTTGGTGACGCTAACGGACGTGGTCTCAGGCTCGGGCTCGGGCTTGCTGTTCTTCACGGTTATGACGACGCCGTCCTCGCCCACACTCACCTCTCTCGGAGTCGGGTCGAGCTCGTAGCCATCCGGCGCGTTGGTCTCGACGACGGTGAACGTGCCAGAAGCGACCTCCGCCGCCGAGTAGACGGAAGACTGCGCTATGCCGTTGGCGTCCGTCGTGACGGTCTCCGTCGTGCCGCTCGGAGAGGTGATCTCGAACTCGGCCCCCTCAAGGACGTCATAGGTCTCGGCGTCGACCTTGTAGACGGTGATGCGGTAGCCGGTGTCCAGCTGTATCGTGCCACCCGAGGCCACCTTCGACTCGCGGACGGACGTGATCACGGTCGTGGTCTTGTCCGTCTGATTGGTCAGCACTTCCTCGTCGGCGGTCACCGAGACAGAGTTGGCGATCCTGGTGCCGTTGGCCGGCGCGGTCGTCCAGTAGGTCACCTGGTAGGATGCAGGCTGCCCGTTGGAGGCGAGGCGGCTGGACGCATCAGGGATGGTGACTTTGAACTCGGTGTGGGAGCTGTTCCACTCCACCGTGTAGTCGACCTCCCGCGTCAGCGTGGTCCAGTCCGTGAAGGTAAGGCCCGAATCGTAGTGGCCCGCGGCCACACTGAGCGACTCCGGGATGAACTGCGCGGCGGCGTAGTCCTCCGAGATGGTGTCGGTGATGACGATGGTGTCATAGGACTGCTGGTTCGTATTGATCCTCAGCGCGAAGGGGTGCATGTACTCGCCGCTCTTGCCCAGTGCCTCTGAGGTCCACGACTGCTGCCGTATGACGCCGTTGATCTTGGCGAAGTTCTCCTTGCCGATCGTGTCGCTATGGTCGCTCGAGGACTTCTCCTTCACCGTGATGGTGTGGGTAATGGAGTCCACCGTCTCCGTGGAAGGGTAGGTGACGGTGGTCTCGGTGGTCGTCTCCTCCACCGTGAACGTGGTGTAGAAGGTGCCCTTTATGCCTGAGACCGTCGTGGCGCCGGTCTGCGCGAGGTACTCCTCGAGGTTCTTTATGGTGACCGTAACGGTGGCGCCCGCTCCCGCGCCGTTGGAGGTCACGTTCACATCGCCGACCGCGAGGTTTGTGGCCTCGTCCTTCAGCTCGAACGAGGTCGAATCGACGGTGAAGGGGGCCGGCACGGTGAAGGTGAAGGTGTCCCCATCACTCACGTTGCCGTCGTAGGGCGAGAGGTCGAAGTCGACCTCGAAGCTGTAGTTTGAGCCCTTGGTCAAGTTGTAGACCCCGTTGGTCTGGGTGACGTAGGTCCCGTTCGACGTGTCCCAGAGGGAGACGTCGGTGATCACGTTCGACAGCTCCTTCGCCTCCGCATGCTGGACAAATACCATGCCGACAAGCATCGCGAGAAGGAACGCCAGGGCAGCGAATGCCCCTCTCCTCTTCTTTGCCATCTCCATCATGACCTCCGTCGTGTCCAATCAAGCCAAGGTATAAGGCCGAGTGAACTATCCACCTACTGCTTGTGCAACATAGAGTTGCCCTCACTCCAATATCGCAGATACATGCTGGGCATTCTACCGTAAGAGGTACACTGTGAGTTTTATATCCTCGGCATTTCGTTGATGTTGGCACTGTTTTCGGCGACCGGTCGAAAATGGGATAAAGGCTCGAGGTCTCAGGGTGTCCCTCCCGACAAAGATGGCTCTGCCGATGGGCAGGACCGAGACGAGGGCCTTGCACTGCGTCTCGACAAGAAGGTTGCGACCTGACCTCCAACCCACCCGCTGGCACGGAACGACCATTAGCCAATATATCAATATATGAATGAAGTCCTGAGAGCCCGTTTAAGGCCCCTCTCGCGACGGGAACGGCCTATATCACCTGCCCGAGCAATGACGCCGGAGACGCCTTCGAGGACCGTACGGCCCCGGTGGCGTATCGGCACTTACAAACGTGCAGGTCAGATGCCTTGTTATCTTGCCACGATGCGCCACCGGAGCGACATCAACTCCCAAAAGTGAGTCTTTGACCTGCGTGTCCTCGACGCTCCATAGCGTCCGAACGCGCCATACGGACCACAAAAACGTCCCCATATGTGGGGAATATCAAACATATTTGATGTGGCAACTGGGGAAATGCAGACCGATTTGGAGATATGGGGACGTTTTTCGAGACAAGGTGAGCGCACCGTGCCGAACGGAGCGGGTTGGCCCCATCGACAGCCGTGGCGCCCATGCTCTTCGACCGCCACGCGACGTTGGGCGCGACACCGTTCGCGCGCTACGATGTGCGACACCTGCCACCGAGGGGCCGAGGTACCCGAGGATGTCCTTGCTGCTATGTCCTCGTCCTGAGTGCCCAGGACACGGCTGTCGTGGTCAAGGTGGCCACAGCGCACAGGAGGGGCAGGTCGGGGGGTACTCCCACCCCGTCAGCGAAGGTGGACCAAAAAAGCACGCGGGCTGCACGAGGAGCTTCCTCGTGCGGCCCGCGTCCGTCAGGTGTCGATTCCCCTATCGGTCCTCGCGGAAGTATGGCAACCCCAGGCTGTCCGGAGGTTGGTTCTCCCGCTTGTTGCGCAAACTGGAGATGATCAGCACCACGATGGTCACCACGTAGGGCAGCATCTTGTAAAGCTCCTTGACCGCCAGGTTCTTGCCAGTGGGGATGAACAGGTACAGGATGTAGAGCCCACCGAACAGGATGGAGGCGGGCACGGCCAGGTTCGGCCGCCAGATGGTGAAGATCACGAGCGCGATGGCCAGCCAGCCCCGGTCGCCGAAGGCGTCGTTACTCCAGATGCCGTTCGCGTAGTCCATGACGTAGTACAGCCCGCCCAGCCCCGCGATCATGCAGCCCAGGCAGGTCGCCACGTACTTGTAGCGCGTGATGTCGATGCCCGCCGCGTCCGCCGTGGCGGGGTTCTCGCCCACCGCGCGCAGCTGCAGCCCCACGCGCGTACGCGCGAGCACGAAGGAGGCCGCGAGCGCCAGGGCCACCGCAAGGTAGGCGAGAAAGCTGTAGGAGCAGAAGATCTTGCCGAACCACCCCAGCGAGGAGGCGAAGGGCAGCGTCGTGCGGAAGACCTTGCTGGTGGCGCCGAGCGAGATGGTGGGCACGTCGGCCCCCGTCAGCTTGATGAGCGAGCCGCCGAAGAAGTTGCCGAATCCCACGCCAAAGGTCGTCATGGCCAGACCGGTCACGTTCTGATTGGCCCTGAGGTTAACGGTCAGGAAACAGTAGAGCAAACCCATCGCCAGCGAGCCGAGCAGGCAACACACGACGGGCACGAGCACGGCCACAAGGCCGTTCATCTGGGAGGGGTCGGCGAGGCTGCCCTCATAGAGGAACGATCCGATGACGCCGCAGATGCCACCCACGTACATCACGCCGGGAATCCCGAGGTTGAGGTTGCCGGACTTCTCGGTGATGATCTCACCGGTGCTCCCAAAGAGAAGCGGGATGCCCTGGGCGACGGCGCGCGGGATGAACGAGACCATATCAAGCATTGCGTGCGCCCTCCTTCTCCTTCTTGCGGACGTTGAGGCGGTAGGTGACAAAGAACTCGCTGCCGATGATGAAGAACAGGATGATGGCCGTCAGGATGTCGCCGTAGCTCTGGTTCAGGCCAAAGCTCGTCGAGATCTCTGCGGCGCCGCGTCCCATGAACACCAGAAGCAGGCTGCTCGCCACCATGACGATCGGGTTGAACTGGGAGAGCCACGTGACCATGACGGCCGTGAACCCGCGCCCTCCCGCGATGGTGGTCGTGATGGTGTGGTCGGTCCCTGCCACCAGAAGCAGCCCCGCGAGCCCGCAGATGGCGCCCGAGAGCAGAAGCGTGCGCACGATGACCCGCTCCACCTTGATGCCCACGTAGCGAGCGGTGTTGGTGCTCTCCCCCACCACCGAGATCTCGTAGCCGTGCTTGCTGTAGGTGAGGTAGGCGTGCATGGCGACGGTGACCGCCACGACGATCAGGATGTTGAGCAGGTACTTGTAGGAGCCGATCTGCGGCAGCCAACCCATCTCGGTGCTCTGGTTGATGATGCCGATCTTGCCCGAGCCACGGGGCACCTCCCACCTGATGACGTAGTAGGCCACCAGCTGGGTGGCCACGTAGTTCATCATGAGGGTGAACAGCGTCTCGTTGGTGTTCCACCGGGCCTTGAAGGCGGCGGGGACCAGCGCCCAGAGGGCGCCGGCGGCGAGCGCGGCCACGATCTCGAGCAGGATGACCAGCGCGCCAGGCAGCCGACCTCCCAGAAGGAGCATGACGGCCGCCGCAGCCAGGCCACCGACCAGGATCTGCCCCTCGCCGCCCAGGTTCCAGAACCGCATGCGAAACGCCGGGGTCAGCGCGAGCGAGACGCACAGCAAAATCGCCGTCTCCTGCAGCAGGATCCAGACCTTGCGCGAGGACCCGAAAGCCCCCTCGAACATGGTCGCGTACACGCGCAGGGGGTTGAGCCCTGTCACCAGCGTCGTGACGATGCCGCAGGCGACCAGGGCCGCCACGATCGCCCCCGCGCGGATCGCCATCGCCTGCGCCAGCGGCAGCTCCTTGCGCTTGCTGATGTGGATCATTGCGCCTCACCGCCCAGCTTCGTCATCATGAGACCGACCTCGTTCTTTGTGGTGTAGCGGCCGTCCACGATGCCCGAGACCTTCCCGTCGCACAAAACCAGGATGCGATCGCATAGCTCGAGCAGCACGTCCAGGTCCTCCCCCACATACACCACGGCCGCACCAGCCGCCTTCTGCCGGTTGATCAGGTCATAGATCAGGTAGGAGGAGTTGACGTCCAGGCCGCGCACCGCATAGGCCGTGAGCAGCACGGTCGGTGACGAGGAGATCTCACGGCCCACCAGCACCTTCTGCACGTTTCCGCCCGAGAGCCGCCTGACCGGCGTCTCGAGGCTGCTGGTGCTGACCTCCAGCTCTTCGACGACCTTCTCGGCGAGCCGCTTGGGCCCCCTGCGGTCGGTGAAGGGCGAGGACCCCGCACGGAAGGACCGCAGCATCATGTTGTCGGTGAGGTCCATGCTGCCGACCAGGCCCATGCCCAGCCGGTCCTCCGGCACGAAGGAGAGCGCCACGCCCATGGCGGCAATCTCCTGAGGGTCCTTGCCGATGAGCTGCTCGATCGAGCCATCGTCGTGGAGGTACTCGATGCTGCCGATCTCGACGGCCTGAAGCCCCGCGATGGCCTCGAGCAGCTCCTTCTGGCCCGAGCCTGAGATGCCGGCGATGCCCAGGATCTCGCCGGAGTAGACCGAGAACGAGACGTTGTCCAACTTGATGACGCCCTCGGCGCCCCGCACCGTGAGGCCCTGCACCCGGACACGCCGTTTGGGGTTCACCGGACGGGGCCGCTCGATGTTGAGGTTCACCTGACGGCCCACCATCATGGTGGTCATCTCTTCCTCGGAGCTCTCCGCGGTGACGAGCTCGCCCACGCAGACGCCCTGGCGGAGCACCACCACGCGGTCGCTGATGTCGCGCACCTCGTGCAGCTTGTGGGTGATGATGACGATCGCCTTGCCGGCGTCGCGCATGGTGCGCAGCACCGCAAAGAGCCGGTCGGCCTCCTGGGGGGTGAGCACGGCGGTCGGCTCGTCCAAGATGAGGATGTCGGCCCCCCGGTAGAGCAGCTTCACGATCTCGACGGTCTGCTTCTGGGAGACGGACATGTCGTAGACCTTCTGGTCGGGGTCCACCTCAAAGCCATAGCTGTCGCAGATCTCGCGGATGCGCCGCGAGGCGGCCGCCAGGTCGAAGCCGCCCTCCTCCGTAAGCCCGAGCACGATGTTCTCGGTGGCCGTGAAGACGTCCACCAGCTTGAAGTGCTGGTGGATCATGCCGATGCCGTGATCGAAGGCATCCTTGGGAGAGCCGATGACCACCGGCGCACCGTCTATCTCCATGCTGCCCGCGTCCGGGTAGTAGATGCCCGAGAGCATGTTCATGAGCGTGGTCTTGCCACTGCCATTCTCGCCGAGCAAGGCCAGGATCTCGCCACGGTAGATGTCAAGGCTCACCTGACGGTTGGCCTGCACCTGTCCGAAGGACTTCGAGATCTCGCGCATGCGCACGGCTCGCTGCTTGTCTGCCATGGTCCCCTTTCGTCACCTGAGGAAGGACGGGACGCGCCGACGATGGGCCCTGCACCCCCGCCATCCGCACCCCGCATCCGTCCACGCCGCTTACGCAGGAAGAAGGGGCGACCCCACGCAGGGGCCGCCCCGATCGTCCCGTCTCTAGAACGCAGTGTCCAGCAGGTTGATGCCGTCGATCTGCAGGTCGAAGTACGGTGCCGAACGGTACTCGGACTCGTGGAAGTAGCCGTCGGCGATGACCTCGGTGTCCGGCTCGTAGTCGGCGTCGGTGTCCACGTCGGCCTCGTAGCTGTCGAGGGTCTTGCCGTCGACGGTGAAGGTGGACGTGTCAAAGACGTGGATCGACCCGTCCTCCAGCGACGCCTTGGCCTCGTCGAGCGCGGCCTGGGTGCCCTCGGCGGCGACCGCGTCGTTCACTGCGGTGAGCTCGACCGAGCCGGTGGCCAGGGTACCAGTCCAGTCGGCGTCGATGGCCTCGCCGGCCACGACGGCGTTGATGGCGTACTCGTAGTACGGGGACCAGTTGATGCGGCTGGAGACGATGAAGGTGTTGGGGCAGGCGTCGATGGTGCTGCCGTTGTAGGAGACGTCGGGCACGCCGGCGTTCTCGCAGGCCGTGGGCGCGCCCATGGAGTCGGCATGCTGGGAGATGAGCACGCAGCCGCCGTCGATGAGCTTGGTCGCGCCCTCCTTCTCGGCGGTCTCGTCGTACCACGAGCCGGTGAAGGTGACGTCCATGGTGACCTCGGGCACGACGGACTTGGCACCCAGGTAGAACGAGGTGTAGCCGCTCACGACCTCAGCGTAGGTGTAGGCGCCCACGTATCCCATCTTGGCCTCGTCGGCCGTGATCTCGCCCTTGTCGATCATCTCCTGGAGCTTGAGGCCGGCCGCCACGCCGGCGAGGTAGCGGCCCTCGTAGATGGACGCGAAGGCGTTGTGGTGGTTGTCCAGGCCCTCGGTGTGCGCCTTGGTGCCGGTGGCGTGGCAGAACTGGACCTCGGGGAACTCCTTGGCAGCCTGGATCACGTAGTCCTCATGCCCGAAGGAGTCCGCGAAGACGACGGCGCAGCCGGCGTCGGCCAGCTCGGCGGCGGCGTCGTAGCACTCCTGGCCCTCAGGGATGTTCGTCTTGATCAGGTAGTTCTCCTCGGGGATGCCCAGGGTCTCCATGGACTCCTTGAACGCGTTGATGAAGTTGAGGTCATAGGTGGAGTTCTCATCATGCAGGCAGATGAGACCGACCTTGATGTCGGCCATGTCGACCGAGGCAGCCTCGCTCTCGCCGCCGCTGTCGGTCGCGCCGCCCCCACATGCTGCGAGTGAGAGGACGGCAGTGGCGCTCGCACCAAGCGAGACGAACTGACGGCGGCTCAAGTTGTACATGCTCATACGCTCCCTTTCATCTTGGAACGTCCCCCCGATGGGACGTCTCCCACCAACCCAACGCAGATTACGAGCGAAAGACGATCTCGTCCTCTGACATGGACTCTATCGCGGCCAGCGACTCCAGGCGCACGCCCTTCGCCCGCAGCGCGTCGCCGGCCCCCGTGAAGCACTTCTCGATGGCGATGGCGACCCCGACGACCGAGGAGCCCGCCTGCTCGCACAGCGACAGCAGGCCGCCGAGCGCCTGGCCCCTCGCCAGAAAGTCGTCGACCAGAAGCACGCGGTCGGAGGGGCACAGGTAGTCGGTGCTGACCACCACGTTGTAATCCTCATCGTGCGTGAACGAGTGCACCTGCGCCGCATAGGTGTTGCCGTCGACGTTGCTGGTACGGTGCTTTTTGGCAAAAAGAACGGGCACGCCCATGGCCATGCCCGCCGCCGCCGCGATCGCAATGCCGCTCGCCTCAATGGTAAGGACTTTGGTCACCCCACAGTCCCCGAAAAGACGGGCGATCTCCGCAGCCATGTCGGCGAGAAGGCCCGTGTCGATGTTCTGGTTGAGAAAGCTGCCAACTTTGAGAATGTCTCCGGGAAGCACCTTGCCTTCCCTGAGAATCATCTCCTCCATATGTTTCATAGGGCGGACTCCTAGCACCTATCAGCCAAGAAACTCAAAGCGTGTACAACCTAGCAGGTCCGCGCCACGCCTGTCGGCTTGACGCAGAAATTGATACCTCCCTACAACACTTTAGCGCAAGGCAGGGGCGGAGGGGCCGGGGAGCTCACCTTCATTCGCGCGTCCCAGCTTCTCAAGCACCGAGCGCGCGATGCCCGCGCCATCGAGCCCCAGCTCACCGAGCAGCTCCTCGCGCGTGCCCTGCGCCACGAAGCGGTCGGGCACACCGAGCTGGAGCACGCGGGCTTGCAGGTCCTCCGTGGCGAGGACGCCCAGCACGGCCTCCCCCATGCCGCCGGCGCACACGCCCTCCTCGATGGTCACCAGAAGCTCGGTCTTTGCCGCCGCACGGATGGCTTCTCGGTCGAGCGGCTTTGCCCAGCGCATGTCGACGACGCGCGCGGAGACGCCCGCCTCGGCAAGTCGGCTGGCGGCGTCAAGGGCCGGCTTGGTCATGGAACCCCAACTAAGCAGCGCCACCTCCGTCCCCTCGACCAGCGTGCGCGCCACGCCGGGCGTCAGGTCCTCGGGCGCGTCGTGCTCGACGATGGGCAGGCAGCCCCCCTTCGGATAGCGGATGGCGAAGGGCCCACCCAGCGCGAGCGCCGTGTGCAGGGCGCTCTCCAGCTCGGCGCCGTCCGCAGGGGCCAAGATGCGCAGGTTGGGGATCATGCGCAGGTAGGCGAGGTCAAAGACGCCCTGGTGCGTGGGTCCGTCCTCGCCCGCGAGCCCCGCGCGGTCCACGCACAGGACCACGTCCTTCGAGCAGAGCGCCACGTCGACGATCACCTGGTCGATGCCGCGCTGCAAGAAGGTCGAGTAGACGGCCACCACCGGCTTCTCGCCCCCTGCGGCAAGCCCGCTCGCCAGGCCGACGGCATGCTCCTCGGCGATGCCCACGTCCACGAAGCGCTCGGGAAACACCTGCGCAAAGGACGAGAGGCCCGTTCCGCCCTCCATCCCCGCGGTGATGGCGAAGATGCGATCGTCGAGCGTGGCCTCCTGGAGCAGGGTGGTGCCAAAGACGTCCGTGAAGGTGGGACCCTCCTCCTCCGCGCAGCGGGGCTCGCCGGTCGTCGGATCGAAGGGACCGACCCCATGGAAGAGCTGCGGGATGCGCTCCGCCGGGTCGTAGCCGGCCCCCTTGTGGGTGACCACGTGCACGAGGGTGGGGCCGTGACTGTCGAGCGCGCTGCGCAGCGCATGGCGCAGCGCAGTGAGGTCGTGCCCGTCCACCGGTGCCAAACAGGTGATGCCCAGCTGCTCGAACATCATGGTGTACTCGGGCAACAGCAGGTGCTTGACCGAGCCCTTGGCGCTGTTCATGAGCTCGAGCAGCCCCCGCGTGAGGGGCCCCGACTTCGACAGCTGCCGCTGCAGGAAGTCGCGCCGATCGCGGTAGGCGTTCGACGCACGCAGGTTCCCAAAGTGGTGCGCGAGCGCGCCCACGTTGGGGGAGATCGACATGCCGTTGTCGTTGAGGACGATGACCATGCGCGTGCGCTCGAGGCCGATCTGGTTCAGCGCCTCGAAGGCCATGCCCCCCGAGATGGAGGCGTCCCCGATGAGCGTGACCACATGCTCGTTGGTGCCGTGCAGGTCGCGAGCCTTGGCGAGTCCCAGCGCCACCGAGAGGGAGTCCGAGGCGTGTCCTGAGGGGTGGACGTCAAAGTCGCTCTCGAGCGGGCTCGGAAAGCCCGAGATGCCCCCGTATTGGCGCAACGTGTCAAACCGGTCGAGACGACCCGTGAGAATCTTGTGGGCATACGCCTGGTGGCCCACGTCAAAGACGAGGCGATCGTTCGGGCAGTCCAGCTCCGCATGGAGGGCGACGATGGTCTCCACGGCACCGAGGCTCGAGGCCACGTGCCCGCCCGTCCTCGACGCCGTCGCCACGATCTGCGCGCGAATCTCGCGACAGACGATGGCCAGCTCATCGTCGTTGAGCGCCTTGAGGTCATGCGGATGCATGAGGGCATCAATGATGCGCGGCGGAGTGCCGTTGTTGGTGCGGCCCATGATCCTCCCCGTCGTGTGCGACCAGCCGACCGCCGTCCCCCCGTCGGCGGGATCGACTTCATCATTGTCCGTCTTTTCTCGTCCGCGCGCAGACCTCAGCGACGCTATCATCGGCAGAATCACAATTGGGCAGGGTCCAAAGGTCAAGGACTTGTGTCCGCCTGTGGAGACGGCGTTGATGGCGGCGCGCACGGACCGGCGTCGTCGGGCGGTGGCAGGTGGCGGACGGCAGCGAGGAATGGGGCGATCATGGGTGAGGACGGACGCGAGCGACGGCGGGCCGCCGCACGCGCGGAGCTGGTCGAGGCTATCGAGGAGCTGGGATACCCGCAGGAGTTCGGGGAGGTCATCGCTCATGAGCTGGGCGGCGAGCAGAGCATGCGCCGCATGGCCAGCTATCTGCGCAGGGCACGTCCGAACAGCCCCGAGGAGATCGCCGACGAGCTGATCGCCATCCTCGAGGAGCGTCGTCGGTGGGTGGGCCAGAAGATGAGCCAGCAGGCCAACGACCACCTGACCGCCTTCTACAACCGTCCCCGCGACCCCGAGACTCCCGAGTCATAGGGGGCAGCTGCCGTGGTCGCACCCGAGACGGGACGATGTGACGACGCCGCGGCCTCCGAGTCATAGGCAGCGGCCGCCCCTCACCTCACAGGGCGCAGCTCCAGCGGACGTATTCGGACAGCGGCTCCTCACCGGGGTCTTCCACCAGATGGAGGTCCGTGGCGCCTCGGTCGCGCACGATGCGTGCCGGCACGCCCGCCACCGTCGAGTGGGCGGGAACGTCTCTCACCACCACGGCTCCGGCAGCGAGGCGGCTGCCGTCCCCCACCGTGATGTCGCCCAGCACGATGGCGCCCGCCCCCACCAGCACGTCGGACCCGATGGTGGGATGGCGCTTGCCGTGGGCGTCATAGCTCGTCCCGGTCATGCCCAAGGTCACGCCCTGGTAGAGCAGCACGTCGTCTCCGATGACCGCAGTCGAGCCAATGACCACGCCGATCCCGTGGTCGATGGTGAAGCGCCGGCCGATGCGCGCGGCGGGGTGGATGTCCACGCCCAGCCGCACGCGCGTCCGCTTGGCCAGCCACAGCGCAAGGTGACGCCACCCGCGCTCGTAGAGCCAGTGGTGCCACCGGTATGACCACACGGCGTGCGTCCCCACCGAGAAGAGTACGACGTCGAGCATGCCACCGGCTGCGGGGTCACGCTCGAGTGCGGCGCGCGCGTCCTCTCTCATCTGCTGAAACAAGCTCATAGCTGCCTCTCCCCCACTCGCACTCGCGGTTGCCCGGTGCTCATACGTCCATGGACAGGTAGCGCTCGCCAGTGTCCGGCAGGATGACCGCCAGGGTCTGCCCGTCGTGCCTTCCCCCCTCGACCAGCTCGATGGCCGCAGTCACGGCGGCGCCGGACGAGATTCCCACGAGCAGGCCCAGCTCGTGCGCCAGACGACGCTTGGTGGCGATGGCATCGTCGGAGCTCACCGTGCGAACCTCGTCCACCACGTTCGCGTCATAGGTCGCCGGGACAAAGCCTGCCCCGATGCCCTGGATGCGGTGCGCGCCGGGACTCCCGCCCGAGAGCACGGACGACTCGGTCGGCTCGACGGCCACCACGTGCAGGCCAGGCTTGCGCTCCTTGAGGTATGCCCCCGCGCCAGAGACCGTGCCGCCGGTGCCCACGCCGGCCACCAGCACGTCCACGGCACCCTGGCTGTCCTGCCAGATCTCCGGACCGGTCGTCTCGTAGTGCGCGCGGGGGTTCGCCGGATTCTCGAACTGCCCGGCGATGATGGCGCCGGGCGTCTGCGCGAGCAGCTCGTCAGCGCGCTCGACCGCCCCCTTCATGCCCGCGGAGCCGGGCGTGAGCACGAGCGTGGCGCCATAGGACTCGGCGAGCTTGCGCCGCTCGACCGACATCGTCTCGGGCATGACCAGCATCAGGCGATACCCGCGCTCGGCGGCGATCATCGCCAGGCCGACGCCGGTGTTGCCACTCGTCGGCTCGATGATGGTGCCGCCTGGGCGCAGCGTGCCGTCCGCTTCGGCCGCGTCGACCATCGCCCGGGCGATGCGATCCTTGACCGAGCCGCCGGGGTTCGCCGCCTCGCGCTTGCCAAGCAGCGTGGCTCTCCCCCCGACGAGGGCGGAGAGATCGATGAGCGGCGTGGAGCCAATGAGCTCCTCGATGGTGGATACCTGTGACATAGCGTGTGCCTCCTCAGGCCGTTCGCGCACGCTGATGCCGATCCAAGATCGGACAGAGGTGGTGCGCATGAGTTGTGTGGGAAGAAAGGTGGTGCGGCTTTACGCCCGAGCCTTGGCCTCAGACGGCATGACGCCGCCGGCCATAGCAGACCCGGGCATGGCACACAGGCAACAACGCTGGAGTATGTCGGTACGACGCAGCATGGACTATATCCTAGTGAACGAATAGGAGTTGTCAATCGGCGTCAACCGTTTCGTCACATGTCAAGATGTCGGGCGCTTGAGCCGTGCCTCAGAGCTTGTCGCGAAAGGCGGGGATCAGGCATAGCAGCCAGACGGAGGCGGCAGAGAGCACGAGCGAGGCCCCGAACAGGCCAAGGTCTGCCACCAGAGCGGGAAGCGACGCGATGGGCGTGAGACGCACCAGGACGTGCTGCCACAACGGATGGATGAGGTAGATGCCAAAGCTGCGCCGTGCCAGCAGCTCGACCAGCGGATGGCCTGAGACGGGCGTCTGGCACAGCCTCTCGAAGGCCAGAAACACCATGAGCGACCAGGGAACGATGGGCAGATACTCGGGAAGGCCCACCCACGACTGGTCGAAGATGACGCGCACCGCCAGCATGCCGGCCATGAGCGCACCCGCCCCGACCGCGAGCCGCCGGTCGAGCCACAGATAGGTGTGTGCGTAGTACCCCAGCACGTACCAGCTGAGGTTCACGGGGAGTCCCAGGGGCATCCAAAGGCTCTGGCCCGTGAGCTGGCTCAGCGTGTTCACCCCCTGCAGCAGCACGACCATGCCGAGCGTCACCAGGCGCAGCTCCCGCTCCGACGCCTGCGCCACAAAGGCCCTGAGGAGCGGGGTCAGCAGATAGCAGCCGATCATCGCGTACACGAACCACAGGTGGTCCCACGACCTACCGCGCGCGAGGTTGACGAACGACTGGCCGAGCACCTGCACCGAGAGGCCCCCCGCCTCGACTGCCTCCTCGATCACGCAGAACGCGAGCCCGATCGTCAGCAGGACGAAGACCATGCGCCAGACGTGCCGGGCGACCTTGCGCCACGACATGCCGCGTGCGGGGTCGAGCATCAGGGCGCCAGACATCATGAAGAAGACGGGCACCGCCCAGCGCGCCAGCACGAGCGCGATGCCGTTCTCCACCATCATGCGCCCGACACCCAGGACCTCGGGCGTACTTGCCCGGTGGATGCACACGAAGGCATGCAGCAGCACGATGACCAGCGCCCCGGTCGCCCGTGCCCAATCGAAGGCATCGATGTGCGCGGGAGGGCGCGGCACCGCTCCCCCGTCTGTGCCCTGTGCGCTTTGCGCGTGCTTCGTGTCAATCACCACTGCGTCTCTTCCTCGTGCGCCGCGGCGCCTCTTTCTTTTGCATGACAGACGGGCGCGTGCGGCACGGCGCGACCACCCGACAGCCTGGGACGAACAAGCTTGGGGGTTGCGTGCCGCGCTGTCTCACAGCTCGCCGCAACCCCCAGTCATCTCACCGCAGGGCGCTCGTCCCGGCGGCGCGTCCTGTCTCTGCTGGCCTACGCGTCATCCTCGGCTGCCTCGGACGCCTCGACCTCGGGTGCCTCAACCTCGGGCTCGTCGTCGGCACCACGTGCGTCCGTCTCGATGGCCTCCGGCAGCGCCTCGAGCTCGTCTGCCGCAGGAAGCTTGGGCGAGCGCGCGGCCATCTCCTCAGGAGTCAGCACGTCCTCGATGCGCAGGTTGACACCGGCGACCTCAAGCCCGGTCATGCCGCTGACGGAATCGACCACGGCATGCTTGACGTCTTCGAAGACCTGCGGCGCGTAGGAGCCATAGGCGATGAACACCGCCACGTTCACCCGCACGGCGCTGTCGGGCGTCACCTCGACGGTCACGCCCCGGCGGGCGTCGCGCACGCCAAAGGCGTCCTGGACGCGGTTGATGAAGCCACCCTTCATGCCCACGACGCCAGGAACGTCGCGCATCGCAAGCGCGACGATCTTCTCGATCACGCCGTTCGAGAAGGTGAGGGAGTCCTCGGAATCGAGATCCTCGTCGTCCGTGTTCTCGGCATCAGGGGCGTCGACGCTCTGGGCACCCTCCACCTGGGTCTCGACCTGGGGAGTCTGTGAGGTCTCCTCGCTTGCCTGCTCGGTGGTCTCGGCGGCGTCCCGCTTGAGATCGTCTGTGCTCATGCTCTTTTCCTTTCTCTTGAACGAACGGTGTCGATAGCCTCACGTGCGCCGCCGTGGTGCTCGCCACGCCGGTGGCGCGGGCCCCTTTAGTGTTCTGACCCGCGCAGCTCCGCCAGCACCTTGCGAACCAGCTTCACGAGCCGTGGGTCGCCGTCAAGGTACTGGCCGACGGCGACGCCCACCACGACGAGTACCGTCACGAACAGCGTGCGCCAAAAGCCCACCACAAAGACGAGCACCGCGATGAGCAGGCCGCACAGGCCACCCAACGCCGCATGCTCGTGCCCGGAGAGGACACGGGGCAGCCAGGCGAGCGGGTTTTTCGGGCGGACTCTCTGGGCCGCTTGCTCCTGGGGGTCGTTTGCGGTCGCCTCGCTGGTGGGCGCTTCGTCCGTCCGCTTGGGTCCCTGCTCGGAAGCCTCCGCGCTCGTCGTCTCGGTCCCCTCTGCCTGCGTAACCTGAGCCGTGTGCATGTCCTGCTCAGGTGCGGCCGTACGTGGCTGCTCCGGTGCAGCTGTGTGGGCCTGCTCAGGCGAAGCCACGCGGGGCTGCTCCGCCCCTTCGATGTGCGCCTTGGGCGCCGTCCTGCGTGCCATGCTCAGACCACCTCGCTCTCGTCTGCGGCGGAAGTGACGTCAGAGGTCGTCGCGGCCTCATCGGCGTCGGTCCCATCGGCCACCTCTGCTGCGGTCTCGTCGGATGCGTCGGATGGGGCCACCTCGGTGTCGTCGGCGTCAGACGAAGGCGCGGCGGCATCCGGGGAGTCGTTCGATCGGCTCGCGGCGGTATCCGGCTGATCTGCGTCGTTGTCCGGCTGGTCCGAGCCACTGTGCGACTCGTTCGTGTCTCCGTCCGCCCGTTTGTCGGCGGGAGTCGTCTTCTCGAGCGGCACAAAGATGCCGGGGTGCTGGTGTTCGTCAGGTGCCGGCTCCGTCCGCTCGACGACGGTCGTGGGAGCTATCTCGGTCACCTCAGGCACCTCGATGTTCTCGACGGTCACGTTCTGGGCCTCGGCAGCCTCGACCGCCTCCACGAACTGAAGGTTTATGCGAGCCACACGATCCCCGCAAATGACGGACAGGCCGCGTGCCAGCTCGTCATGCAGTTTGACCCCCTGCTGGGCGACGTTCACCGTCCGGCGTGGCTTGACCCGCACGTCGACGGACACGCCACCGCGCTTCCTTGCAACGACACGCACCCGCTCTGCGATGAAGCGGCCCCCGTCCTCCACCAGATGGGTCGCCTGCGCCGAGATGGCGGCCGTGGTGACGCTGATCTGGTCGCGCCCCTCGCGGTGCACGACGACGGTCTTGCGCCGACGCGGGGTGAACAGGCCCCGCAACAGGCAGATCAGCATGCCACATGCCGTCACGGCGAAGGTGGCCAGCAGGGCGAGGCGGTAGTACCGGTTGTCCATGAGCCGGGTGGCCACACTCTGATACGAACCAACCCAGGGAAGGACCAGCGCGGCGAGGCAGAGCACGCCCGCAAGGCCGAACACGATCAGGCAAAACCGCTTGATGCCACTCATAGGCGCCTCCCGACACAACCACCCCGTCTGGGGCAGGCAACAGTTCTCATCAGCATAGCGCAAAGGCGAGCGTCGCTGTCCTGCCGCGCGTGAGGCCGCTCGCAGAAGGACGTGAGACCAGGCCACAGCCGTGCTTCAGGCAGATACTGCGCTGGTCGAAGCTTTGTGGGCGAAGGTGAAGACTGCGCCCGCGCTTGTGGGCAGATGCGGAAACTGTGACGCCTCTTGTGGGCAGGCGCGGAGACTGCGCCTGCGCTTACGAGAAGAAACGAAAAGCAGAAGCGCCTCTTGTGGGCGAATGCGGAAACAGCGGAGGTCCTTGTGGGCTAAAACGGACGTTTGGCTCGTCTAAATGCCGCAGAAACGTCCGCTTTTGCCCACAAGCGGGGACGCAGTTTCCGGATATGCCCACAAGCGAGGTCACGGCTTCCGGATCCGCCCACAAGGAGCGTCACAGTCTCCGGATCTGCCCACAAGGGGCACTGCCACAGTCGGGGACGTGCTCCCAAGCGCGGCCAGCGGCCGACCAGCCGCGCGACGCGAGATCTCGCCGACGCCGCGCCGCCCCGCCGCAATCCAACACGACCCGCCGCCTGACGCCACCGGTCGCTACACGAGGGTCGCCGGGTCACCCCCGGCATCGATCAGCGACATCATCTCGGAGAGGGCCTGCTCGTCGGCCACCACGTAGCTCACGCCGTCGATCATGGCCGTCTCGGAGGGCACCGTCGCCTGGTAGGTCGTCACGCCGCCGGGAAGGGCGAAGCGCAGCATGAGCGGCATGATCGAGTACATGCGCATGCTCGTGCCCAACAGGCCTCCCATGCTGCCCACCATGCCGGGCATCTCGAGCGGCGAGCGCGAGAGGGCCTTGCGCATGATGGCCTCGATGAGAATCCGCTGGTCCTTCTGCCGTTGGTAGTCCCCCAGATCAAAGCCATGACGCACGCGCGAGAAGAGCAGGGCCGTGTGGCCGTCCATCTCCTGCGGCCCCGCAGGCAGCACCAGGCCCGTGTACTCGGGGTCGTTGACCGGCACCGGCACGTCCACCGTCACGCCACCGAGATGATCGACCAGAGTCTCGATCCCGTCGAAGCGGATCACCGCCGCATGCGAGATCGGCGCGCCCGTCAGCTGACTCACGGCCTGCACCGCACCCGCCACGCCGCCAAAGGTGTAGGCCGCGTTGATCTTCTGCGTTCCGTAGCCTTCGATCTCGACCATCGTGTCGCGTGGGATGGACAGCATCGTCAGCTTGCCGCCAATCGGGTCCACCCGCACGAGGATCATCGTGTCGGTACGGGAGGTCTCCTCGCCCTCGCGGGCGTCGGAGCCAAGCGCCAGCACGTAGTAGGGCAGTCCCGGCACATGCCAAGAGAGCTCGCTCGAGAGTCCCTGGGACTCTTCGCGCGAGAAGGAGATGGCGCGGTCGATGGGCCAGAGCAGGACGAGGTACAGAGCGACGAGGGCGACCAGCACCCCCGCCAGCACGCGCCGGCCACCGCCTCCGGTGCGCCGCTGCCGCCGTTCGCGTCGCAGGGCGCGCTCCATCTTGCGCTGCTGGCGCGCCTCCTCGGTGCGTCCCTCACGCCACCAGCGTCGCAGCCAGGTCCCCACCCCGCTGCGACGGCTGATGACGGCCCCACCGGCCGCCGCGCGCTCGTCCGCCTCCCCCTGGGAGCCGCGACGCATCACCGCGTGGTCGGAACGGCCGCGCATCGTGCGCGCCTCTCGTCCGCCCGAGCCGGGACGTGCGGCAGCACCACGACGTCTGCCGCGCGCGCCATCGGCACGCTCACGCGCCTCCTGCTCGGCAGCCTTCGTTCGGGCGTCGGGACGAAAGCTCCCGCGAGAGAGCCGCTCGTAGTTCGAGCGCCCACCGGAGACGGACCTGCGCCCAGCGTCACGAGGGGCGCCCTCGGCCGCCTCCTGCTCGGCAGCCTTGCGAGCGCCGTCGGCGGCAAAGCGCCCACGCCTGAGTTCGTCAAAATCGCTCATGGAGGACCTCCTGTCGCCCGTCTCCCCAAGGACGTCTCGGGGGGCGCCCGGTACCGCCGGAGCCTCTGTCCACCCGCTCGTGCCGCGACCCGCTCACGCCTGCGCAGCGACCTGCCCGCTTGTGCCGCGACCCGCGCGCACGGCGACCGCCCGCGCAGCGACCTGGCCGCCCTAGAACTCCTGGGCGGTGGGGGTCGTACGCAGGGACAGCACCGTCTGGGCCTCACTCGAGACCGTCACGTCGTAGGTCACCGTCACGGTCTGCTCGCCGTGCACGTGGATCAGCCCTTCCCACACGTCGCGCCCGTACAGCGTGAACTCCATGAAGTCGTTGCCCTTCGAGACCTCGACGTTGGAGATGGAACCTCCCGCCGGGGCCATGAGCAGCGGATAGAGGATCATGTCGTCCACACGGTCCTTGTGGCCGTTGAAGCCGGAGATGTAGCCCTTGAGCGACTTCAGCTCGTCGTAGCTGCCCGTGTTGGTGAAGGTCGTGGTCACCGCGTAGGTCGTGGTGCCGTCCGCGTTATAGATCTGCTCGCCGATCTCGGTCTGCATCTTGAGGTACCAGTCGATCTTGGCCCAGGTGTTGTCGTTCACGTAGACGCCCAGTTCGGGGCGGGTCTCGTCGCTCTCGATCGCACCGGAGACGCCCATGGCGATCATCAGCTTCTCCTCGGCCTCGGTGGCCATCCAGACCTGCAGGCGGTAGTCCGCGATCGAGGTGGTGAAGACCTTGACCAAGTCTCCCTTGTCGATGCTGTCGAGGCTCGCCATGACCTTGCGGAAGGTCTTGCTGGCCACGCGCGAGAAGAAGCGGTCCTGCCGGGCGGTGGTGTAGTTCACGTACGCGTCGTGCATGAGCATCTGGGCGGCGTTCTCGCCGGTGACCCGCTCCCCGTAGACCTTCACGCCCGGGGTCAGCGCCAGAAGACGCTGCAGGAACACCGGATCGATGAGGATGACCCCGTCGATGGCGGTCTCGCCGATGCCGTCGGTCTCGATGGTGTCCGTGAGGCCCAGGTAGTAGTTGTCGTAGGCTGCCTCCTCGGCCTCCTGCATCCCGATCGTGTTCATATAGTCCTGGAACGCCTTCGCGAAACGGAAGCCCACCAGCGGGAAGTTCGGCGTGAAGTTCACCGCGCTCGTGTCCCGCTCGCCGGTGATGTAGAAGACCTCGCGCTCCTCGGCGGTCCAGTCGAAGTCGGTCTCGAAGTGCTGGATGGTCTGGGTGTCGCCGAGCTCTATCTCCCCGTCCTGCACGTAGACGGGCACCCAGGCGCCGGGGAAGCCCCCCGTCGCACGCAGCTCAGCGTTGGTCTGGGCGACGATCAGGTAGGTGCGTCGCTCGCCGTTGGCACCGAACATCGCCGGGATGTCGACCTCCTTGGCGGCGTCCACGATGTCGGCGACCTGGAGCAGCAGCGCCTTGGCCTGGCTCTCCACGTCGTCAAGGCGCTTGATGCGCGCCGTGGGGACCGCAGAGATGTCGTCGGCGGCGCGGCGCAGCTCGGGAGCGATGGTCCGAAGCAGGTCCTGCGCCGCGACCAAGGTCTCGATGTTCACGGCCTCGTCGACAAAGAGGTTGTCGACGCTCACGTTCTCGGGAAGCGAGGCGAGCGCCGGCAGGGCGGCGTCGCTGAAGTCGTGGACCGCGGCCACGATGTCCTGCACGCCGCGGACGTCGCGGCCCACCACCGGCAGCGTCCCCATCACGTGCCAGGGAAGCGAGTGCACCTGGCGGTCGATGGCGTCGATGGCCTCGTCCAGCTCCGCCGAGGCGGTGCGCAGGCGCTGCGAGTCTCCCGTCTGCAGGGACTCGAGCACGATCTCGGCCTGGTCGAGCACGGTGTTGACGCGCGATCTCAGGATGGAGACGCGCACGAGCCCGACCACGATGAGCGCCACCAGGACGGCAAGCACCACCAGACGCCGTTTGAGGACGTTCGGTCCGCCGCTCTCGGGCACCTGATAGGCCCCGCGATGCCCGCTCTCAAAGCTCGCCCTGCTCAGGTCGTCCGTCGAGAGGCCACGCGCATGGGCGCGCGACCGACGCGCGGCCGGTCCCCTGCGCAGACGGGGCAGCTCCAGGTCCTCGAGCCACTCTTTGACGCGCGAGAGGGGGCCCTCGTTTCTGGGGCGATAATGGGAAGCGTTGTGCAACGACATGAACGACCCTTCGTACGGAGCGACACATAGCCGGTACGAGTACGCAGCCTTGATAGTTTTACACAACCGTGCCCCACGCGAGCGACGATTCATCACAAGAGCAGAGCGGCCCGGTCATCGGCACCTCGTGCCGGCGCCGAGCGGCCCAGGCGACCGGCATCAGAACTCAGGCCGGAGCTTTCGGCCCGTCAGCAGGTCCACGGCCCGATCGATGTCGTAGGCGCCGTGGGTGAGCTCGTTGACGGTGCGGGCGAGCGGCATGTCAACCCCGAGCTCGCGCGCACGGGCGAGCAGCGGGGCCAGGGCATGGACCCCCTCGACGACCGCGTCATGCTCGCGCTCGTAGTCGGCGACCGCGACGCCCGTCCGCGCGAAGGTCTCGCCGTAGGAGCCGTTGCGCGAGTGGTGCGAGTGGCAGGTGACGTCCAAGTCCCCCACGCCGGCCAGCCCCATGCACGTCACCTGGTCACCGCCGCTGGCCACCACCAGGCGGCTCATCTCGGCCAGACCGCGCGTCATGAGCAGCGCCTGGGTGTTGGACCCAAGCCCCAGCCCGCGCGCCATGCCGCAGGCGATGGCGACCACGTTCTTCGCCGCCCCGCACAGACTCGTGCCAACGGGGTCGCATGAGGTGTACAGACGGAAGAACGAGCCGGACACCAGCCACTGGAAGTAGTGGGCGCACTCCTCGGACTCGCTCGCCACCACGGCCCCGGAGAACTGCGCGTCCGCCAGCTCCTCCGCATGGTTGGGACCGGAGAGCACCGCCACGCGGGAGGCGTCGCCGAGCGCGGCGCCCACCTTCTCGAAGAGGTAGCCGCCGTCTGCGGCGAGGCCCTTGGAGAGCAGCATCGCCCGCAGGCTGCCGTCTGCCACCTGCGCCATCTGCCCGGCGACCGTCTCCACCGCAAACGAGGGGGTCGCCACGATGGCGGCCGGCCGGTCGGCGAGCACCTCGGCCATGTCCGACGAGACCAGGACGTCCGAGATGTCGAGCTGGCTCATGTGCAGGGGGTTGCTGCCGGTACGCGCCGCCTCGGCGGCGGCGTCGGCCTCGAAGCACCAGAGGCTCACATCGTGACCGTTCTCCTTCAGCATCCACGCCATGGTGGTACCGAAGGTCCCGGCACCAATGACGGCAACTCTCTGTGGCATGCGCCCTCCTCGTCCGAATCCGCTCACACGAGCGTGTCACTGCGCTTAGTATAAAGGCAAGCGGCCCTCGTTGCTGGGGTGCCGCTGGCAGCGAGCGACAACCATCCCCGCACTTTGTGCCTATACTGGACTGCGCAACCACCGGCTCACCGCAGGATGGCATCGTGCGCCCCGTCTCGGGCGTCGAGCGCAACCTGCGCCAGGAGCACATACGGTCACACATGGACGGCACAGGGGACGACACATGGCACACATCACGCTCGAACAGGCAACCGGCACGTCGGCGCCCTCGCTTGCGACACGCATCGTCAGGCTGCTCGCCAGCCTGGTCTTTGTGGGAGGGGCGAGCCTGTTCGCGGTGCAGCTCTGGCTCTCGCGCACCTGGGCCGAGCTCACCTTCGACGAGATCATCTTTCACCTGCGTGCCTCGATCGCCGGGACCGACACCACGGTGATCTGGGACTTCTGCCTCCACTACCTGCCCATCCTAGTGCTCGTCTGCGCGCTGGTCCTCTGGGGGCTCTCGCGGGCTCGGCGGCGGAGCACGCGGGCCCTGCGCGTGGGGATCGCCGCGATGCTGGCGCTCGGCCTGGCCTTTGGCGGAGTGGCGCTCCACCAGTTCTATCAGATGCTGGGAATCAACCCCCTCGCCCCTTCGGACGGCCCGGACTTCGTCGGCGAGCACTACGTCAACCCCGCCGACGTCGAGGTCACCTTCCCCGAACGGAAGCGCAACCTCATCTATATCTTCCTCGAGTCGATGGAGCTCACCTTCACCGACGAGCAGAACGGTGGCGCGTGGGAGGAGGACCTCATCCCGGAGCTCACCGAGCTCGCTCGCGAGGGCGAGACCTTCACGGGCGACGACACGCAGCTCAACGGGGCCATCGTGCTGCCCGGCTGCACCTGGACCATGGGTGGGATGTTCTGCCAGAGCTCGGGGGTCCCCCTCAAGCTGCCCGTCCACAACAACCGCTCGGCACTGGTCCTCGACGACTTCTTCCCCGAGCTCACCTGCCTGGGGGACATGCTCCAGGAGGAGGGCTACCAGCAGCACCTGCTCATCGGCTCCGACGCGAGCTTCGGCAACCGCCGGGAATACTACACCGAGCATGGCGCCTTCGACATCTTCGACTACAACCGCGCGATCGAGGAGGGCTTCATTCCTGAGGACTACAAGGTCTTCTGGGGCTTCGAGGACGAGAAGCTCTTCGCCCAGGCCCGCACCATGCTGGGCGAGCTCTCGCGCTCGGACGAGCCCTTCAACCTGACGATGCTGACGGTGGACACGCACTTCGAGGACGGCTATGTGTGCCGGCTCTGCCAAAACGAGCACGGCGACGACCAGTACGCCAACGTCATGAGCTGCTCGAGCCGTCAGGTGAGCGAGTTCGTCCGCTGGATTCAGGACCAAGACTTCTACGAGGACACGACCATCATCATCAACGGCGATCACACCACCATGGACAAGGACTTCTGCGACAACGTTGACCCCAACTACCAGCGGAAGACCTACACCGCCATCATCAACGGCCAGGCGAGTGTCGCCGAGCCCAACGCGCACCGGACCTACGCCACCGTCGACCTCTTCCCCACCACCTTGGCGGCGCTCGGCTGCCAGATCGAGGGCGACCGCCTGGGTCTGGGCACCAACCTCTACTCCTCTGAGGCGACCCTGATCGAGGAGCTCGGCCTGGACGCATGCACGGACGGATTCAACCGGCGCTCGGAGTTTCTGGACGGCTACTCCGAGGTGCCCTCGGGCAGGGAGCTCGTGGACACGGTGCTCAAAAAGGCCGACATAAAGCTCGTGTACAAGGTCGACGAGGCGGGAGAGAACACCGGCTTCATCCTGAGGAACATCCACAGCTTCAACGAGGACGTCATCGTCGAGGCCAAGCTGGAGCTCACCGACACGCGCACCAACACGACCGAGACCTACCCCATGGAGGTCTGGCGCAAGAACGAGAACTGGCAGTCGAAGTACTACCTCATCACGCGCCTGGAGATTCCCGAGGACGAGCTGCAGTACTACGTGGCCGGCGCGTTCGTCACGGTCGAAGGCGATCGCAGCCGCCTCTACGCGTCCTGGGACGGCAGCAGGTAAGGCACGCAAGCAGCCCGACGAAGACGCCGACGAGCGGAAAGGCTCCGGCGCGCACGAGCGGACGTCTACCTGCTGCACGAACGGACGTCTACCTGCCCCGCTCCCCCGGCTCCGTGTCCGGAGCCTCCGTGGGCGCCGCGTCCAGGCTCCCCACCAGTTCCGCACGCTTGCGCTCAAGGTAGTCCACCGTGGCCTGGGCGCCCTCACCCTGGAGGCACCAGGCCTCGCTGCGGACCTGCGAGCGGACCGCCTGCAGCTCCGTGTCGGCCACCAGCTCCGCGATGACCTCGCGCATGCGGGGGAGTTGCCCCTCGTCGAGCGCGACGCCGAGCTTGGGATAGGTCTCGAACTTCCAGAGCGGCCCCTGGTCGACCAGCCAGGCGGAGTCGTAGTAGTCGTCGTTGTAGCTTCCCTCGGTGTAGATGATGGGCCGGTCGAACACCATCGTGTAATCGAACACCACGCCCGAGAAGTCGGTGATCATCACGTCGGAGGAGGCCAGCACGTCAAAGTTGTCGTTGTCGTAGTTCCAGGAGAAGCGCTCGCCCTCGGGGTAGCGCTCCATCAGGCGGTCAAGCGCCTCGGGCTCGGAGGTCCTCGACTGGGGATGGGGACGAACCACGACCCGGTAGCCCGTCTCGACGAGCGCGTCGAGCAGGCGCTCCCCGTAGCTGCACAAAAGCGAGGTCGGACCCCAGGACGGGGCCACGAGCACCGTGAGCTCGTGAGTGGGATCCGCAGGCAGGGTACGGGCCCGCTCCATCATCGCGTCGAGATAGGTGCAGCCGGCGCTCACCAGCTCCTTGGGCGGCAGCTCGCGCAGCGCCTCGAGGGTGCGGATCTCCTGCACCTGGTAGTCGCCGGCGATCAGCACCGCGTCAAAGAAGTCCAGCCCGAACATGCGATATCCCGAGGCGGTGCCGACGGAGTGGAACACGTGCACGTACCAGCCCACGTCCTTCGAGCGCTTCCACTGGTACACACCAAGGCCGGGGGTGGTCGCCAGACAGACGTCCGCCGACATCACGTTCAGGCGGGCATAGGCCTGGTTGCCCTCGCCGATAAACTCGCATCGCACGTGCTCGTAGGGCACATCGAGCGCCGGGTCGTCCGGCGAGGCGGTCCAATACTCGGCCGCAAGGCCGCGCCGTTCAAGCTCGTCGCAGATGGGCTTGAAGACGTTCCAGTACCGCTTGTCGTCCGAGAAGATGACCAGCGCGTGGCGACTCGTGTCGGCATCGTTCACGCGCCCTCCGGCGAGCAGGAACTTGGCCCTCGCGGCCACCTTGCGCAGCATGAAGTACCCCGTGCTCACCACGCCAATGAGCAACGTGAAGAGCATGCTGCCCGTACCGGGGTCGATATAGGCGGCCGCAGATCCCGCCATGACGTGCGTCATTGCAGCTCCTCCCCTATGTACGACCAGTTGTTGGCGTCAAAGATGTTGTCATGCACCGACACCCAGACGCCGTCCGAGGTGTCGAAGACCGTGCCCCGCTGGTTCTGGAGGTTCCAGTTGCGCGAGGTGTTGATGATCTGGTCCTGGGCGCCCTTCGCGTCCATGGAGACGGGGTTTCCCGTGTCGGGGTTCACCGGGTCATCCACGATACCCGCAAGCGCCAGCGACGGCGTGTCCGCGTTGGTCATGAACTCGTCGGAGGTCGTGAAGCCATGCGCGTCGAAGTCCTTCACGAGAAACACCGGGTTGACCCACTCGGCGTCGTAGGTCTCCCCGTCGATGAGGCCCTCGACGAGCAGCGAGTCGAGCTGGCCTAAGCCCCGTCCGTGGTCGGACACGATGATGATGCGCGTGTTGTCGTAGACGCCCAGCTCGCGCAGGCGGTCGAACCAGTCGCCGAGCATGAGGAAGGCCGCCATGTTCACGTGGTAGTGCGACAGGCGCGTCTCGCTGTCCATGCGGATCGTCACGCCGTCCAGCGTGAAGCGCCCGTAGTCCTCCGCGACCTCCTCGTCGGTCGTGCTCTCGAGGGTGTAGTCGGGGAGCTTGAGCAGGGTGGGCTCGTGGGTCTCCTCCGTGTCGAACAGGATGAGGTTGCCCGCAGACTCCTCGTCGACCGTCGTGATCGTGGGCAGCATCTGCATCGTCGAGTAATGGTTGAGGAAGGTCGTGGGATAGCCCGCCCTCGCGCGCGGCTCGAGGTAGCGGCCCCGGTTGTAGATGCCCGAGCGCACGAACGCGGGAGCCACGCTGAAAAGGCTGTAGTAGACGATGTTGCGCCCGAAGCGCGCCTTACTCTGCGACGAGTGCGTGCCGAGGGAGTGCTCGTTGTAGGCGCCGGCCGCATGGTAGTAGGTGGCCCCCTCCACCGTCTCCATCGCCGGGAAGCTCGTGCCCACGTAGTGGTAGTCCACGTCGGGGCCGTCGATCATGGTGGTGGTGTAGCCCGCCTGCGAGAAGAGCCTCGGCATGAGCAGCAGGGCCTCGCGGTGCTTGTCCACGAGCAGCTCGTCGTCGCGCGCGTTCATCGCGGGGATGGTGTAGTCATAGCCGCCGTAGACGGCCGGGGAGCCCATGACGGTGTACTCGCCGAACGAGATCGTGTTGGGGTAGTACGTGAAGCCGTCGAACTGCTCGGCCAGCTCCGGACGCTCGTTCAGCATGTAGGGCACGTAGCAGCTGAGCCCTCGGTCGAGGAAGAGCACCATGACGTTCTTGTTCGTCCGCGAGAGCTTGATGATGGGAAGGGGGTCGCCGTTCTCGTCGAACAGCCGCCCGCTGGCACGATTCTCAGTCTTCGCCCCAGCCTCCGCGGCGCGCCGCGCCTCGTCGGTGCTTGCCTTGATGCTCACGATGCGCGGGACGGACATACCCACCAGCGTGACCAGAAGAATCGTCAGCACGGGCGCGACCACCTTGCGGGCACGCTGCCACACCAGCCACATGCCGACGCCCACAGCCACCACGATGACCACGCTGATCAGCTGCTCCGCACCAGAGTAGAGGGGACGCTCGTCAAAGACGAGCGAGGTGTTGATGACGCCGAGGCTCTTGAGCTCCACGAAGTAGTCCGCCAGGCAGACGCCCGCAAGCATCCACCAGGCGCGGGCGATGCCCGCCCGCGTGCGATCGGGCGCGAGCCAGAAGAACACCCCACCCCACAGCAGGAAGAAGCCCACAGCCACGCACAGGACGTGCACGACGTAGGAAAGCGGGGTCGCGGGGCTGCACGCGGCCACGAACTCGACCGGGGAGGAGACCATGAGCGCTGTGGGCACGAGCAGGCCGACGAGCGCGGCGAGCAGCAGCGCCGCGAGCACGAACTCCCGCGTGGGGGTAGTGGGAGCGGAGCTGGCGGCTGCGGGATCGGCGGCGGGGTCAGCCCGGTCGGCGGACGCCTCGCGATCGGCATGCCGGGAACGCAGCAGCACCAACTCGACCAGCACGACGAGCGCGACAAGCGCGATCGCCCGCTTGGGGGTGCGCACGACCCCCTGCGCCACGAGCGCCACGACCGCCGCCACAAGGCAGGTCTGCGAGGCTATCGCGACCGTACGCGCGGAGGGCCTCGCCACCTTGGTGACCACGTTTCTCACCAGCGAGAACACCTGGTTGCACGTCCAGTAGAACACCAGGCCGGACGGGCTGTTGTAGAGCAGCACCAGAAAGAGGCCCGCCAATACGAAGGGCTGGGCCTTGTCCTTCAAGGGAAGCCCTCTGGTGTAGATGGCGGACGAGACGACGTTCAGGACGGTCATGGCGATCGGGAGCAGATTGATGGTCGCCCCTCCCACCGCAAGCAGCGCATCGGGCGCGCCCAAATCGTCAATCATGAGAAACGACGCGCCTCGCAGGACCTCCAGTCCCGAAAGGTAGCTGTAGGCGGCCATGAAGATGGGGATCTGCAACAGCAGCGACACCGAGCTGCCCAGCGCGTACCACTGCTTGTAGCCCTGCTCCTCGTAGTAGGCGTTGAGCATCATGAAGCGCTCGTCGCCCGAGAAGGTGCGCTTGATGTGGCTCACCCAGCGCTCCATCTTCTTCTGGCGGGCACGCTCCTCCTCCTGACGGGCGTCGGCCATGGCGTAGAGTGGCGTGCAGATGGCATTGACCACCAGGCTCACGACCACGATGGCCAGGCCCGGGTTGGCGAGCAGTCGGTAGGCGAGGGAGAAGGCGAGGTCGATCACAAAGACGAGTGGCTGAACCACGATGTCGTACAGGATGGTGCCCACATGAGCTCCTAGCAGCAACGGATGTGATGGTGAGAGTCGGTACGAAAGTGTAGCAGACCAGCACGGGTTTCCCTGTATCGCCATCTGCGGCACCCCACGTGAAGCTATACTGAAAGGACTGACGGCCTCTGAAGACGGGCGCCACGATGAGCAGACACGAGGACCACCCCAGCGACCAGACCATCTCGCACGCGGACGACGCCAGCGGCGGCCTTGAGGGAGTCGGTGCGGGAAACACCGTCATTGGGGCGCCTCAGAAGCTCACCGGCACCAGGTTCTCCGTCACCGGCACGGGCAACCTCATCTTCTTCGAGCCGGGCGTGCGCCTGGCAGGGTCGACCATCCGCATCGAGGGCGACAAATCGCTGCTGTACTTCAGCTCGCAGTTCCAGTGGGTACGCGCCTCCATACGGCTCGGAAGCAGAAGCTGCCTCTATATCGGCAACGACAGCTTCTTCCACCCCCAGCAGATCATGCGCATCACCGTGGACGACGACGCCATCGCGTGTTTGGGCAATGACCTGCTCGCCTCCATCAACGTGAGCATCGACACGGCGGGCGCGGGCAACTGCCTCGTCGTGGGCGACCATAGCTGGCTCTGCCATGGCTCCGCCGTGCGCGGCTCGAGCCGCATCGCACCCAACACCATCGTCGCCGCCAAGGCCACCCTCATCGACTGCACGACCGAGTCCTTTTCCTGCTGGGGCGGCGCAAACCGCCGGCTGCTGTCCGACGTGCTGTTCAGCAAGCTGGGCCTGCGCCTGCTCGGCCATGACCAGCTCGCCCGACGCGCCACGCTCCCCGCCAAGGAGGCCCGCGCCATCCGCGAGGTCGTCGGGCTGCCCTTCGCCGACCTCGTGGGGCCCCTGCGCGATGCCAGCAAGCCCGACGAGCGCCTTGGGCTCATTCGCGGCGCCAAGGTGGGCCTCTCGGGTTACGCGCGCGTCAAGAGCAAAAGCCCCGTGGTCACGCCGACGCGCCTGCACCGACTCCGGAAGCGGCTGCTGGGCGAGCGCGCCGCACGAGGCAACGACATCATCGGGTCGTTCGAGAACGCCGACAACTCGTGCGTCCAGTTCGTGGGGACCGGAAACCTGCTCGTCATCGAACCCGGCGTCTCCGTGCACGCCGACACCACCATCAAGTTTCGCGGGGACAACGCCCTTCTGTACCTCAGCTCGAGCACCAAGCCCTACCGCATGATCATGACCATCCACACGGACTCGAGCTGCTTCATCGGGCATGACAACACGTTCGCCGAGAAGGGCGCGGCACCGCGCCTCTCCCCCTCCGAGGGGCAGGCGCTCGTGATCGGAGACCGCAACAGCTTTGGTTCGCGCGTCTGGATCCGTACGAGCGACCAGCACGGCATCTATCGCGCCGACACGCTCGAACGGATCAACGCCGCTCAGCCGGTGGTGATCGCGAACGACACGCGCATCGGGGCCGAGGCCATCATACAGAAGGGCGCCTACCTGCCCGACGGAAGCGTCGTCGAGCCCGAAGGGCTTGTGATACGCAGCAAGGTCGTGCCTCACGACCCACTCCTTGCCGCGGCCGACAAGCTCTCCGCCACGCGCTCGGTGCAGAAGCGTCACGGTATCGCCAAGCGGCTGGCCAAGGCCAGGGACAAGCGATCGGCCGAGGACAGGCAGATGGCCGAGGCCTGAACGCGACCCACGATCCGGCGGATCCCGCCAGTCCCCTCAGTCCCCTCATGGACGAGAGCGCAACGGAAGCGACGGGACGGGGCGTCTCGTCCGCCCGGGCCAACGGACCCGCTGACACATCAGGCACACTATACTGGTGAGATCAGCGATCTTTGGAACGGGCGGCATGATGAGCAGACACGAGGACTATCCCATCGACCTCGTCGTCCCTTGGGTGGACGACACCGACGAGGCATGGCAGCGGCTTCGCGCCAGCTACCAGGGTCGGCAGGGAGACGCAGACGAATCCATCGTGGCACTTGACCTGCGCGCCTCGCGTTATCGCGACTGGGGGACCCTGCGCTACCTGTTTCGGGGTATCGAGCGCTTCGCCCCCTGGGTGCGCACGGTTCACCTCGTCACGCAGGGACATCTCCCCTCCTGGCTCGACACCACCCACCCCAAGCTGAACGTGGTCAGCCACGACAGCTACATCCCCGAGCAGTACCTCCCCACCTTCGTGGCCAACGCCATCGAGCTCAACCTGCACCGGATCCCCGAGCTTGCCGAGCACTTCGTCTACTGCAACGACGACATGCTCTTCTTGCGGCCGGTGCGCCCGGGCGACTTCTTCTCCTCCCAAGGACTCCCCCGCTACGTGGCCGAGCTCGCCCCCGCGGCGGTGGAGCGCACCTCGTGGTTCTTCATGCGCGTCACGAACGCGACCATCATCGACAGCCACTTTTCCAAGCACCGGACGGTGCTGCGCCATCCACTGCGCTGGATGAGCCCACGCAGCCCCCACGCCGCGCTCAAGACCCTCGCCATGCTTCCCTTTGGGCACTTCAGCCAGTTTCAGGAGCGCCACCTGCCCGACCCCTACCTCAAGTCAACCCTGGCTGCGGTCTGGGAGGCGGAGGGCGAGCTTTTGGACGCCACCTGCCGGCACCGCTTCCGCGTGAACACCGACCCCAACATCTGGCTCATGCAGGATTGGCAGATGGCGACGGGTGCCTTCACGCCCGGCAATGAGCGAATCGGCAAGGCGTTCCTCATCAAGAATCGCACTGATGCCGAGGTCGCCGCCCGTTACCTTGACCAACGCGCCGGCAAGCTCACTTGCCTGAACGACCATGTGAACGGCACTGACGAACAGGAGCTGGCCGCCTGCTGCGAGCTAGTCACGGCCGCCCTCGAGCGCATCCTCGGCGAGCCCAGCTCCTTCGAGCTGCATGCGGCGGACAAGATGCTGGAGCCACGCGCATGAGGCTCTCCACCTTCGACACGTTCAAGAACCTGCGCGGGGGCGAGGGCATGGTCGAGCTGGACGACGAGCAGCTTGAACGACTGCAGAAGACGCTGCTTGCGGCTGTGGCGGACATCGATCGGGTCTGTACGGCCGAGGGCATCGAGTACTGGCTCTGCGGCGGGTCGGTCTTGGGGGCCGTGCGACACCAAGGCTTCATCCCCTGGGACGATGACATCGACCTGTACATGACGCGCGCCTCGTTCGAGCGCTTTGCCCAGGTCTTCGACGAGCGCCTGGGCGATGAGTACCTGCTGCTTACCCCCACTCGCGACGAGCGCTTCATCCTCTCGGTGCCCCAGGTGCGCAAGAAGGGGACCTACGTGCGCCTGCGGGACGACTTCTATCTGCCTGATGACGCCTGTGGTGCATGCGTGGACATCTTCATCCTGGATGACGCGCCACGAAACGCCGTGCTGCGCCTGCTCCATGGTGCGGGATCGCTGTTCTTTGGGCTCGTCGCCTCCTGTCGCAAGTTCGCTCAGCACCGGGAGTGGTTCCTCTCGCTCGCGGGCGACGATGCCGGCATGCTACGATCTTTTGGCGCAAAGGCGGCCATCGGTCGACTCTTTGGCTGGCGTTCCGAAAATGGATGGGCGCGCACCTGGGACTGGTGGAACGGCCTGTGCGGCACAGGGCGGTCGCGCTACGTGGTCGACCCCACAGGACGCACGCACTACTTCGCCTCGATACGGCTGCGTGAGGTGTTCGAACCAGCGCGGCGGCTACCCTTCGACGGACAGCTTCTGCCCGTGCCGAACGACACGCACGCCTACCTCACCAGCCACTACGGGCCAGACTACCTGACACCGCCTGCGGACGGGCGAAAGGAACGTCACGTGGTGTTTGGGTTCGACCTGTAAGGATCCGGGCACAGTCGGACCACGATAGTGGCACGTCATGGCGTTGGCGGCAGGGCGGCAACACCTTAGCCGCCCGCAGAGACCTGGAATCAACCTGTTTTTTCGCGTGCAGGTTCGGAGCCATCCGGACAGGCGTATGCAGGTGTGCTGACACACGGCGCGCACGAGTGACCACGCGAATGCTCCCTACGGACGCAAGAGCCCAAAAAAACGGCCCCTTATCGTCCCGCGATTCGTAAAACCCCAGGTTCTTTCATCAATCTTCGTATTAAATACTAGATAACAGGCCGTTTTTTCGGGTCCCTGGTCGCGAATGAGGCGTATCCTGCCCCACGGACGGGCAGCTCAAGGACGGCGTCTTGGGGTGCCCGTGCACCACGGGGGCGGATCGACACCCCATTTGCGGCGCGTCTACCTGCGGCTTCTCGGGTGCCGTTTCGCCACCGTGGGGACACCGCACCTGCCGCAGGGCCGGAGGGGCGCGAAAACAGCCTCCCCCACCTGCGCAAACGCCTGAGAAGCCGTTTACGGTCCGATTCATGCGCGGATGGATTCTTAGTCGTATCAGATAGAGAACGCGTGTTCTATGGCCTCTGAGAGGGTCGCTTTTTACGCCCCAATCCGAGGAGAAGCCTGCAGCGTATAGAGGCAACGTACGGCAGCGCTAGCACAGCCACCACCGGTGAGACCCTGGGCGCGAACCCTATCAGGTCCTCCGCACCCCTTATGTATCCCTAGTAGATGAGCTCGACCCCTCGACTCGCACAGAAGTCGCACCAGGTGTTGGACGGCTTTTTGTCGGTCACGATGTACGAGATGTCATCCAGGCTCATGAGCTTCAGAAACGACACTTGGTCGAACTTGCTGCTGTCAGCCAGGATGGCAATCTCCTGTGCCTGCTCGGCCATGGCTCGTTTGACCGTCGCCTCGCTCTCATAGGAGTCCATCGCACCCTGTTTCAGGTCAAGGGCCTTGCAGCTCAGTAGCGCCAGGCTCACATGAAAACGTCGGATGGCCTGCAAGGTGGTCTCGCCTTGAAACGACATCGAGTGGCGGTTGTAGGAACCGCCCGTCGAGATGATGTTGAACCCCTCGCCCAGTGCGCCACACACCACCCCGACTCCATTGGTCACGACGGTCAGACCGGCCTCGCCCTCCACCAGGCGCAATGCTTCCAGAACCGTGGTGCTCGAGTCGGCGACGATGGTGCCCCTACTCCTGAGCAGCGTCGCGGCCTTCTGCGCGATGCGGCGCTTGGCCTCCACATTGTGGCGCTGTCGCTCAAAGAAGCGAATGCCCCCCTGGTCGACGCTGTCATTCCAGATGGCCCCGCCATGGGTGCGCGTGACAAAGCCCAGGTCCTCGAGCTTGTCAAGATCTCTGCGAACCGTCTCGTCGGTGATGCCCCATCGTTTGCTCAACTCGGAGACGCTCACCTTGTTCGCCATATGAATGTAGTTCTTGATTTCCTCTCGGCGATCCTCACCGCGCAACCTGTTACCTCACATCCACGCGAAGGCCCTCGGCAGTCATCTCACATCCGATGTGCATGCTTTTCTATGCACAGAGGCGCAGGCAGCCCTCGCCCGTGCCTCTCGCCCCAAATCATACAAAACGATGCAGAAACAGCGCCCGCATCAGTCACTGACGCGGGCGTGCGAACCTGCAACCGCAGGTCACAGGGTAGCATATTCCACTGTCTGCTCGTACATGAGCGCGACCGGAGCCGGCTGGCGCAGAAGCGATCCTGCGACCAGCCGGTCACGCCGTCGCCTCACGAGACACTTCCCCTGTCCAGATAGATCTCCCGGTCAAGCGTACCTTCCATGTGATTCACGATCATGTTGGCCGCAGCGTCTCCCACGACGTTCATCGGCATGACCGCCATGCCCGGTACGTAGTTCATCGCAAGGATGAGCGAGTAACCGATCATGCACAGCGGCGTATCAAGCCCGAGCCCGAGCAAGATGACGTAGACGAGCGTCGTGCCGGCCGCCGGGATGGGCGGGGTGCTCACCGCGCAGGCAACCGACAGAAACGCCGCGGTCATGAGCATGAAGGGGGTGACCTCAATGTTAGCTGCCGTCGCAATAAACGTGACGGCGATGATTTGCATGCAGGTCGTCCCGTTCATGTGCATGGTCATACCGGTGGGCATGACAAAACTCGAGACCTCCTCGGAGCAACCGAGCTCCTCCATGCAGGTCTTCATGTTCAGCGGAAGCGTCGCGGCAGACGACTGCGTCGCAGCGCCGAACAGCCCGATCTTGAAGGTCTTCCGAATGAACGGGATGGGATTGAGCCGCGTCACCACCGCTATGACCGCAGGGTAGAGGGTCACCACCAAGGCCAGGCACACGACCATAGTCGTGATCATCCAGACCAAGGTCGGCCGCAGGTACTCGATGCCGTAGACGGCAAGTCCCCGGCCCACCATGCAGAAGATCGCAAACGGCCCGACCCGGTCGATGAGCGTGTTCAGGCAACGCTCGACGATGTCGTTGATGTTCTCAAGCACGCCCTTAAGCGGTGCGCACGTCTCCCCCATCCGAGCCATGCTCAAGCCAAGCACAATGGCCACAAAGCAAACCGAAAGGATGGAGCTGTTGGTCGAAAGCACCGAGAAGAGGTTGTTCGGCACGATGTTGACGATGGTCGCGAGTGGGTTGTACGCGTCGACCGTCGCCAGCTCCGTTGCCTCGCTCGCAGGCAGGTCAACGCTGAAGCCGCCAGCGGACTTGACCGCATAGGCACCGAGCGCCGCCAAGGTCGACGCGCAGGCATAGAGGCATGCGAAGACAACGAAGGACCTGCCCGCGATCCGCCCCAGCCGCTTGGGGTCAGCAAGCGAGCACAGGGCGAGCGAGAGCGAGGTCAGCACCAAAGGCACGATCGCCAGCTGCAGCGAGCGCATGAAGAGCTGGCTGACGATGTAGAACAACCCGAGGCCGCTTGTCCCCTCCTCCGTGGTGATGTCAACGAACAGAAGTTGATAGATCGCATTCCAAACCGGGCTCTGGTCGCCCCCCAGACTGTTTCTGATCACAATGCAACCGACACCGACGGCAATCCCCGCCGCAACGGCCACGAATATCCTCTTCACAATGGAGGACTTTCCCGCTTCCTGAGCCATGATGCCCCCTCTCACCGTAACGATTCATCGTGCGTGTAGACTTCCCCGCATTACGTAGCGCCTGTCGCGTAGCGCCCGCAGCGCGGCCCACGCCACGAGGCCGCCGTCGCCTTGCGCCCGATGCCCACGATCGCTCGCACCTCAGCGCTCGAGCGCCTCCGCCATCTCCCGCATGCGCTGGTTGTCCTCATCGGAGAGCACGACCTCCGCAGCATGGGCGTTCATCTCGATCTCCTCAGGTGTGGTGGCCCCTGTGAGAAGATTGACCGTCTCTCCTTGGTTCATGACCCAGGCAAGGCAGAGCGCCGGAATCGAGCAGCCGTATTTCTGCGCGAGCGGACGCCACTCGTCCAAGAGGTCGATGACGCGTTCCATGGTGCCCGGCTGCCACCACTTCTTGTTGGCTCGCGCGTTGCCCGGCTCAGGTCGGTAATCCTTCGAGATGGTGCCCGTGAGCAGGCCCTGCTCCAGTGGGGAGTAGGCCTGCATGGTGATCCTGTTCGCCTGGCAGAGGGGGATCAGCTCCTCCTCGACCGCACGGTCAAGGACGCTGTACTTGCCCTGCACCAGGTCGAGCTCGCAGCAGTCGAGATACTCCTTGATCTGCTCGATGCTGACGTTGGCGGCGCCGATGGCGCGAATCACCCCCTCATCCTTCAGGCGGTTGAGCTCGGCCACCGTCTCGGCGATGGGCGTGTGGCAGGGCTCCACGGAGGGCCAGTGCGTCATGTAGAGATCGATGTAGTCGGTCCCCAGCCGCTGGAGCGACTCCTCCACCTCAAGACGAACCGACTCGGGCGTGAGCAACCGGTAAAGCTGCCGGTCGCCGACCTTGTTCCAAGGCGTTCCCTCACGGTTCCAGACTACCCCGCACTTGGTCACCAGAACGACCTGGGACCGGTCAAGGCGCTTCAGGGCCTCCCCCACCATGACCTCGCTGTTGCCGAAGTTATAGCCGGGGGCCGTGTCGATCAAATTGATGCCGGCATTGATCGCAGCGACGATCGTGTCGACGCTGCGCTGCACGTCAGGGCCGCCACTCCAGGCGGGGCCACCCCCGATGGCCCACGTTCCCAGCCCCATCTTGGAGACCTGGATGCCAGAGCTGCCCAATTCCATGAACCTCATGTCCTGCCTTCCTGTAGGGGCCCTGCCGTGGCCGTACGCGGCAGGGCCAAAATGATCAGAGTGGTCAAGCGCCTGCCTGCGACCCATGCTGCTGGCGATAGAGCTCAAGCTGACGATCGAACAGCTCACGGTTTTTGACGCCAGTCGTCGCACCGACGCTTTGGACCGCAAGCGACGCCGCCACGTTGCCGTAGATGCCACAGTCCTTCGGAGAGGCGCCCTCGAGGATGCCCGTGATGAAACCGGAGGCAAAGTTGTCGCCGGCCCCCGTCGTGTCGAGGGCGTCGATCCCAGACACGGCCGGGACGATCATCTCGCCCAGGTCGCGTCCCTTGAGGTAGGCGCCCCGCTTGCCGATCTTGATGGCCACGTTGCCGACGCCATACCCCAAGATCCGATCCGCGACGCCGCGCTCATCGCGCTCGCCCGTCATGTGGGCCGCCTCGTCAAAGTTGGGGAAGAAGTAGTCGACGTAGGACAGGGCCTCTGCCACATCGTCGAAGGTCTCCCCCAAGCGCGGCATGATCATGTCGGCCGTGATCACCATGCCCGCTTCCTTGGCACGCGTAAAGATCGTGACCAGGGCATCGTTGTCAAGCAGCGGACTATTGAAGAAGCTCGCAAGCGAGAGCACACGGGCGCGGGCAACCAAGGAGAGATCGAGATGGTCGACCGTCAACTTCCACAGGCTCCCGTTGCGATTGGTGACAAAGGTCCGCTCGCCGTCTGCGGTGACAAGCGCTACGTTGATGGAGGTGTCAATGCCCGGCACCTTTCGCACGCCCGTGTGGTCGATGCCCTCGCGCGCGCAGTGCTCGACGATGTAGGCGCCCACCGCGTCGTCTCCCACCATGCTCATGAGCGCCACCTTGTTGCCCAGACGGGAAAGGATCGTCGCCTCGTTGATGGCGTCTCCACCGATGGTCATGGAAATCCGCTCGAGCGGGTAGGACTCGCTGTCAAAGATGTTCTTGCTGACGGGCTGAAGTGGTATGTCCACGATCGCCGCGCCAACACAGACGACGTCAAAGGTCTTGTCCATGTCGCCTCCCACCTGTCAGCGGACGTCTGCCTTGTCGGCATCGCCGAACAGCTCGATCTTGTACTTCGCACGCTCCTTGACCGCCTGGCGCACGGCGCGCTCCAGCTCGAGGAAGGAGGAGTCGGTGTTCGCCCTGATGGCGTCCATGGCGGCGTCGCAGAGCTCGGTGTGGATGTTGACCTTGGCGATGCCGCAGGAGATGGCCCGCTTGATGTCCTCGTCGCCGATGCCCGAGGCGCCGTGCAGCACCAGCGGCACGTCGACGGCGTCACGGCAGCGCTCGATGACGTCGAAGTCCAGCTTCGGCTCGGCGCTGTAGTGGCCGTGCACGTTGCCGATGGCGACGGCGAGCGAGTCGCAGCCGGTGCGCTCGACGAACTCGGCAGCCTGGGAGGGATCGGTGTAAGCATACGAGGCAAGCGCCTCCTCGTAGATCGTCTCGTTGCCCACATGTCCCAGCTCCGCCTCGACGGGAACGCCCAGCGGATGGAAGTAGTCGACGGCCATCTTGATCTCTCTGACGTTCTCCTCGAACGGGAGCGCGGAGGCGTCGCGCATGACGGAGTTCATACCATGGGCGTAGGCGTTCTTGATGATGTCCATGCTGCGGCCGTGGTCCCAGTGGGTGATGACGGGCACGCTGGCCTCCTTGGCCATGGAGACCATCATCCAGCAGAAGTCCTCGAAGGAGGTGTTGCCCACAAAGCCCGTGCCAAAGGAGATGATGATGGGGGCGTTGTCCTCCTCCGCCGCATCGATCACGCCCATGAGCATCTCGGCGTTCCAGACGTTGAAGTGGGGAATGGCGAACTGCCCCTCCTTGGCCTTGTTCTCCCAGTACTTGATGTTTGCCAGCATGCTGGTACCTCCCTGTTTGATGGTTCGTCACCTGTGTTCGCTTCTCCCGCCGGAGCGCCGGGACGGGATCGCTCGTTAGGGAACGGCAGAGAGCCTCGTCCCAGACGAGACGGCGACGCCGAAGCAAGCCACTCGTCCGGGACGCCACCCGCGCCCGCGCCTTTCTACTCGCAGCCAGGACTTCCCGCGACCTTGACCACGCCCTTGACCATGTCGGCCTTCTTCTTGGGATCGATCGCGTCGGTGAACGCCTGCTGCACGTCCTGATAGTCGTAGACGTTGGTCACCATGCCCGCCACGTCGAACTTGCCCGAAGCGATCGCCTCGATGGTCTGTGGGAAGTTGTTGCAGTACCTGAAGGAGGTCTGGATGGTGACCTCGCGGTTGATCTTCAAGAAGTCGATGGGTACGGGCTCGCTCTGGGTCCCCACGATCACGATCTTGCCGCCTCGCGCCACCAGCTGCACCGCCTGCTGCGTCAGGAAGGACGACCCACCGCACTCAAAGACGAGATCGACGCCATGGTCGCCAAACCTGTCTTCCGAGCGCAGGTACTCGACCACGTCGAGCTCGCGACCGTTCAGGACCTCCTTGGCGCCAAGCCTCTTGGCCAGCTCGAGCTTGGAGTCGATGACGTCGACGACGGTGATGTCGGTGGCGCCCAGGCTGCGGCAGGCCTGCAGGGTCATGAGGCCGATGGTGCCGCCTCCCAGGATGACGATGTGGCTGCCGAGCTTGGCGTCACCCAAAACCGCCGCATGCATGCCAACGGCGGCCGGCTCGACAAGCGCCGCCTCCATGGTGCTCATGCCCTCGGGAACGTGGTAGGTCCAGTCCTCGGGGTGAGTCATGTACTGGCAGAGCGCGCCGCGGTAGTTGGGCTGGGTCGCCATGAAGTCCACGTCGGGACAGATGTTGTAGCGGCCCGTGCGGCAGTAGGTGCAGGAGTCGTCGGGCACGCCCGGCTCGATCAGCACCTTGTCACCGACCTTGAACCTGGTGACGGCCTCGCCGATCCGCACGACCTCTCCAGCGACCTCATGGCCCAGGCCGATCTCCTGGTTGGGGTCCTTGGGAGGGATGTAGGGACCAAACTCGAAGCCGTGGATGTCCGAGCCACACATGCCCACGTACTCGACCTTAAGCAGGATCTCGTGGGCCTTGGGCTCCGGCACGGGGACCTCTCGGATCTCAAAGTGCTTTGGTGTGACGAGAATTGCCTTGGAGTTCTTCATGATGCACTCCTCTTCGCTATGATGGGGGCGCACCTGACGGCGCCTGCCGTTATCCGCAGGCGCGCCCCACGCTCGCTTATTCGACGTCGCCGATGGCCTCGACCGACTCGCCGCGCGTCTCGATGCCGAGGGTCACGATGGAAAACGCGATGACCAACGCCACGACCGCCAGAAGAATGAACACGTAGCTCGAACTCTGGGCAGCCAGGGACGTCACCAAGAACGGGAAGAACACGTTGCTGAGGCGCCCCATGGCGTTGGAGAAGCCGGAGCCGGAGAGCTTGGCGGACGTCGGCCACATCTCGGGCACATACACCGCCGACGCATAGCAGACGTACATGTAGATGATGGTATTCATGATGAAGGTCAGCGCGATGAGGCCGACCATGGTGACCGCACCCAGCTGGGTCAGCACGCCAATCGTGACGCCAAAGGCGGCCATGCCCACCAAAAGCAGCGCTCCCATGACCCGGCGCGGAATCCTGTCCATGATGAGCGATGCGATGAAGATGCCGAAGGGCGCGCCGAACAGGCCAAACATGGTCATGAACTGGGACTGGGACGTGTCATATCCCAGGCCGTTCAGCAGCGAGGGCATCCAGTTCATCAGGGTGTACTGGATGGTGTTCATGCCAATGAGCACCAAGGAGCCGACGATGGTCCTGCGCAGGAGCTTGCCACGGAACAGGGCCGTGTATGGGAGGTTCTTGACGGGTTTCGGAGCCTCCTCTACGGGAGGAAGCGGCCTGCCGGTCGACGCCTCGATCTCCTGCTCGATTCGCGTCATGATCTGGTCGGCCTCCTCGACGCGGCCCTGGGACTCGAGCCAGCGGGGAGATTCGGGGAACTTCCGCCACACCATGATGGTTGCGATCGTGGAGAGGACGGAGGGGATCATGAACTCGACGCGCCAGTTCAAATCCATGCTCATGCCGGTCCCGATGAGGACAAAGGCGATGAGGTTGCAGATGGGATGCGCCCAGTTGCCGATGAAGGAGGTGCGGCTCGACCACGTGCCGCGGTTGCGCCCGGGAACGTACTCGGTGAATCCGGCGAACAGGACCACCAGCAGCGCACCGAGGGCAAAGCCTTGGGCGAGCCGGAACACGTAGAGCACGTACACGTTGGGAGCCAGCGCCGCACCGACCATGACGGCGATGTGGATGACCTCGTAGAGCAGGATCGACTTCTTGCGACCGATCCTGTCGCCGATGGGTCCGCCGATGAGCGCCCCAAAGAGCTGACCTACGGTGTAGGTCGTACCCCACATGGCCAAAAGCGTGCTGCCAGGCTCAAGCCAGTGGATCTCGTTCAGAAGGATGTTTTGTACCGCCCCACCGATGCCGTTCGACCAGCACACCAGGAGGGCAAATGCGGTCACAAGCCACATCTTGACGTGCCAACCCGAGTTCGGCAGGCGATCAAGCCGTGCGCCGATGTTGGCGCCCTTCGTGCTATTCATAGGAGTTTCCTCTCCTTGCTCTCAGAGCAGAGTCTTCGAATCTCTTACAGATACATACGTGCAGGTCCAGGGGTCTTCTAGGTCTCTCGGGCTCGGATCTCTTGCAGGCTCTGGGTTCCTTGCGGGCCGGGCCTCTTGCGGGCCAGGCCTCTTGCCACCCGGTCTCCAGCCCTCTTGCTGCTCGGCAGTCATCCTTTTCGAGCACGGCCATCAGCCTTCGCGCCTACTGCCGGCCACGCGCGGCGGCGAACTCGCGATCAATCTCTTTCTGCATGATGTTCCAAGCAACCTCGATGTCTTCGTCCTTGTTCCAAAACGCCGGAGGCCCGAGGACGACCACGTCTGCTCCCGCTTCAACAAGAGGCTGGTAGACGCCCGCATTCATCGAGCCATCCGCTTCGATCAGGAAGTCGAGCCCAAGCTCGTCGCGCCACGCTGCAAGGATGCGGATCTTGTCGAACATCTGAGAGATGACCGCCTGCCCCGCATATCCCGCGTCCACGATCATGATGGTCACCTTGGAAAGCAGAGGCAGGTAGTGTCGGATGGCCTCGAGAGGAGCCGCCGGGTTAAGGGCGACGCCCGCCTTGCACCCCAGGGAGATGATCCGATTGAACGTGACGAACGCGTCGCTCTCGATGCAGTCGGTGTGAGGCGTGATGTAGCTCGCCCCCGCCCGCGCACACTCCTCGATGATCCACTGTGGGTGCCTCACCATCAGATGAGCATCCATAGGGGTCGTGACGTGCGGCTTCAGCGCTGCCATGAAGTCCGGGCCAATGCTGTAGGTCTTGACGTAGTTGCCGTCCTTGATGTCGATGTGCAGGAAGTCCGCCCGCTGATCGATGAAGTCAACCTGATGAGCGAAGTCGAACAGATCGCAGCAGCCCATCGAGGGCGCCAGCAGGAGCTTGTGCTGCCGTTGCATGAGCCCACCCCCTCCCAGCGACCGCCTTAGTTGAAGTCGTAGTCGTCGGGGGTGTCTGCCTCGCCGAACTCAGCCACGTCCTTGTCGTCCTCGTCGTAATGGAAGACGCACTTGACCGCAGACTTGTCGGCCATAGCGGCAAAGCCCTCCTGCCACTGCGACAGGCCAAGACGATGCGTGATCATGGGCTGGACCTTCACAGCACCGGCAGCGAGCAGTCGGATGCACTCGCGCCAGGAGGTGGAGTCGTACGCCTGGTGGCCGATGATGCTCTTGTTCCATTCGGTGATGTTGTTGATGGAGAACTCGAGCGGCTTGAAGCCCATGCCCACGCGCACGACCTCGCCGTTGGGACGCAGCATCTGCAGGGACTGCTGAAGGGCGATGTTGGCGCCGGAGCACTCGACGACAAGGCCCAGGTTGTCACGGCCGCAGATCTCCGTGCAGCGCGCGACCACATCCTCCTTGGAACCATTGACGCAGTGCGTCGCGCCGACCTCGCGGGCAATGGGAAAACGCGTCTTGACGTCTTCCTCCAGACCGACCATGACGATGTTGACCGCTCCCATGATCCGTGCAATCTGAACTGCGAACAGACCAAGCGGTCCCGTGCCTATCACGACGACGTCCTGTCCGGGAAGGAAGCTGGACTGCTGGGCGATGGCCTTGTAGGAGTTGGCGATGGGATCAAGAACTGCGGCTTCCTCGTACTTCACACCCTCGGGAATCTCCCAGATGGCGCGGGGGTGAAGACGAAGGATGTCACCGGGGATCTTGGCATACTTGGTAAAGCCGCCTGAACCACCGAACACCTGATAGTTGTTGTCGAGTCCAAGGCCGCTCTTGTGCTCGCAAAGCATGAAGTCTCCCTGCTCGCAAGTTGGGCAGGTGCCGCAAGCCTTGCCGGAGTTGTCGGAGACGACTCGCTGGCCAACCTTCCAGGCGGTGACGTTCTCCCCCACCTTGACGATGATGCCGGCAAACTCGTGCCCGCGAATGGAATTGAGCTCGTCGGACGTGTTGCTTCCCTCAAGATCGGCATACCAGTGCTTCATGTCTGCGCCGCAGATTGCCGCCGCTTTGATGCGAATGATGATGTCGTCGGGTCCACATTCGGGCGTCGGCATGTCAATGTAGTGATACCCGCCGAACTCCCCCTTGTCGCTGCAGTACCTAGTCAATGCCTTCATGAGGCTCTCCTCCGTCTCGTCCTCTCGGCTGCTTGCCTCTCACACCCCAGCCCCGTACGCGACTCGGCCGATGACGCGCTTGTGGGGCAGCTTCACTCTAGCAATATTTCTGTGTTTTAAGGTACTAATTTCTTTGTTTCAAAGGTTTCTATCTGTGAAAGGTGGATTTAGAGCGCCCAAAGGTAGTCGCGTACAGCGCAGATGAGCATATGAAGCGTGAAGTGGGGGAGTGTCTCCATTGCATTGGCGGCCTTAAGCAGTTCCTAGGACGGGGCTGCCTGAGGCGCTCCCGCATGGACCCATACGTCTTCAAAAAACGGCCCCTTATCGTCCCGCGATTCGTAAAACCCCAGGTTCTTTCATCAATCTTCGTATTAAATGCTAGATAACAGGCCGTTTTTTCGGGTCCCTGGTCGCGGATGGGGGCGTATCCGGCCCCACGGACGGACAGCTCAAGGGCGGCGTCTTGGGGTGCCCGCGCGCCACGGGGGCGGATCCACACCCCATTTGCGGCGCGTCTACCTGCGGTTTCTCGGGTGCCGTTTCGCCACCGTGGGGACACCGCACCCGCCGCAGGGCCGGAGGGGCGCAAAAACAGCCTCCCCCACCTGCGCAAACACCTGAGAGCCAAAATACGGCCTCCATCTATCGCGAATGGGATCTTTCCCATCCCATCGGCTCCGGACGCTCTGAGGCCGCCTGCGCCAGGGGTCCCGACCGGGCCACCAGACGACATGACCACAGAAGCGTGACCGGCGATCCGCGCTCGACTCACAACTAGTTCGACGCCTCCGCAATTGCAGGGAGCTCTTTAAATAGTGGGCTTCGCGTCATCTGCCACTGGCTCTTCGGCAAAACACCCAGCTCGCCAAAGACCGGCACGCCTTTGGGCATGCTTGCCGACGCGACGACGCAATCACAAATGCCTACGGCCGCACGAGGCGAAAGCCCGCCCCATGGCACACAAACGGCAAAAACGTAAGATCCCGCTCATCCACGTGCCCCGCGACCGTGTCACGAGCGTCAAGTGCAAACGCCTTGCGCGCGATCTCGACCTCCCCGGAATAGCGACCATATGTGGCGTTGCTCACGATCACGTCGCCAACCGAGCAGGTCTTGCCTTCCGAACCGAAATCAGGTGCCTTAGGGCTTGGCGTATCGTCCCATAGGCGCGACTCCTGAGACCGGATGACGTATGGCGACGAGTCGAAACGGTCATGCTGGACCCTGCCATAGAGGTATCTGAACCCCTCGTCCAGACGTGCTCGCAGGCTGACATAGCCACGGCCGAACTCATCCATGCGCTCCCACATAGCCTTGGACACATCCGGGTCTCCGACAAACACCACATCGCACCCAGCCGAGAAGAGCTCGAGCATGTCACGCGCAAGGCCATCGCCCTTATCACCACGATGGACCTCGATCGTCGGCAGCCCCTCATGCAGGGGGCCGCGCAACGTCGCATCCCCCGGCACGAACGCCATAACTTGGAGCCCCAGCTCCTTGAGACGTGCATTGGTATGCGCCACGCGCTCCAGCGAGAGCCCCGTCAGCCTCTTGGGATAATAGTTGTGGCACGCCGCAAAGTTCGAAAGGTCGGCGCCGGCCGCACGCCAGGCCACGACATCCGAGCGTGTGACAGTCGACGCGTTGAACGTCACGTGAAAGCTACGTGACAGCGCCGCGACCTGTCTCGCGTCAAAGCCAAAGTCGAGTCGGGCATGCGTGACGCCAAGCGCTGCCACCTCATCGAAATCCTGGCATCCCAGCTTTTGGAGGGTCCTTGCCGACACATCGGCCATCAGGCTGATTCCCGCCTCGCGACACAGGTCGAGCAGGCGACGCACTTCCCTCCGATAGTCGATGCCCGTCTCCTCCGGAATGTGCAGCGACGTAAACGCATGGCGGACACCTGCGCGCGACGCCTTCCGTACGACTGCCTCATTGGCAGCGTAACCCCCGGAGAGGTAGAGCGAGATGCCCGCCGTCCACGGCCCTCCGCCCGTCGTCCACGATCCGCCCTGCGACGATCCGTCCCATGACATGGTTGCTCCATCCTTGCAGTCGAGCTTTTCGGTGCCGGGATGCCGGCCAGGAAAGGCGCGC
>JAWRIT010000124.1:0-11322 GCA_040268355.1 Atopobiaceae bacterium
CCCCCCCCCCCCCCCGCGACGGTGCCGGATGCTGGGAGATCTGTGACGGAAGTGCTCGTGACGTCGTGCTCCATGCTACTCGCAATCTCTGTGGAGGACGTCTGGGCTACTCGTCGTCCTCGCTCTCGATTCGTGGCTTGATGATGCCATAGCCACCATTATGACGGTGATAGATGACATTCACGAGACCAGTCGTCGCATTCTCGAAAACATAGAAATCATGGCCGATCAGGTCCGTCTGGACAAGCGCCTCCTCCTCGGTCATGGGGGTCAGCTCGACGATCTTCTCCCTCACGAGCTGGTCGTCCTCCTGTGCCGGTTCGATCAGGTCGGCGAGGTTCTCTGCCGTGGCGGCCTCAAGCTCGGGATGGGTCAGGCCGCGGTCGCTGCGCTTGCGTCGGTCGATGACCTTGGTCTTGTACTTGCGCAGCTGGCGGGCGACCTTGTCGGCGGCCTCGTCGATGGCGCTGTACATGTCGGTGGAAGAGGCCGTGACGCGGACCACGCTGTCGCGCACGAACACAGTGACCTCGCAGGTCTTACGCTCCGGATTGGAGGGGTTCTTGTCGACCCTCAGCACGACGTCGCACGACATGGGCTGGATCTCGAAGACCTTCAGCGCGTCACCGATCTTGTCCGCCACTCGATCGCGCATCCCGTCACTGACGCTGACCTTGCGTCCCGAGATCTTGATGTCGACCATCGATGCCTCCTAACGTCGCGGGTATACAACATGAACGCCCAAAAGCGGAGAAGCAGGGGCGTTCTCCTTAAGTACATACCGAAAGGGGACCGGTGTGCCATGGGCAATCGCCGAGTGGTGCGTCCGACCAGCGCCGCACGGGCGCCGCTCGGCCAGCGGTCATACGCTGCGGCGGGTGGGGCGGCACCGGTGAAGCCTGACGACGCCCGAGCGCGAGGCGCGCTCCCGTGCCCGTATGGCTCGCTAGCCGACCGTAGTGATCGCGTTCGAGCCGGCGTCGGAGCCGTCGGTCGTGTTGGTCGCGTCCTCGCTCGAGGCCGCCGGCTGCGTCGAGGCGTCCTCACTGGCGGGCTCCTCCCCGCTGCTCGGAACGTCTTGGATCAGCGACTCCGAGGTCAGGGTCGGCATCGTGCCCACCCAACGCGAGCGCGCAATGTTGAGGATGCCGTTCGAGGAGATGGCGTCGAAGGCGGCGCGGAGGCTTCCCACCAGCGCGGTGTTCTCGGCGTCGACCGCGATGCCCGAGGTCTCGGGCGTCTCGAGCGCGCCGGCGAACGAGATGGAGCCATGCAGGGTGGCGAGGTAGGCACCGGGATAGGCCTCGCAGAGCACGTAGTCGACCTGGCCCGCCGCCAGGGCGTCGAAGGCCTCGTTCAGGTTCACGTAGGTCTGCTTGCTCATCATGAGGCCAGTGCCGTCGAGCACCGTCTCGGAGACCGAGCCACCCTGGACGGCGACGCTCTTGCCGCTGAGGTCGGTCACGGCGGAGACGGTGGCGTCTCCCCTATGGAAGAAGCAGGTTGCCGACTCCACGTAGGTGCCGGCGATGGCGATGGCGTCGGGGTTGCCGGACCGCCCGTTCATGATGACGTCGCACTCCGTGCCCAGCGACGAGGCGTCGGTCACCGGGACGTAGCGCACGGAGAGACCCATCTCGCTCGCCACGGCGGCGGCGACATCGACGTCCAGGCCGTAGACGCTGCCGGCGTCGCCCTCGACGCACAGGGGCGCCGACGAGGTCGTCGTCTTGAGGCCGACCGTGAGGACCCCGTCGTTCACCAGGGCCGAGGAGCTGATGGTCGACGACTTCTTCGCCAGGGCCTCCTGACGCGCCTCGTCGACCGAGGTGTTCACGCCAATGGGCAGCGTGAGGGAGGGCAGGCCGGAATCGGAGGAGTCCGCCTCCGGAAGGCCGAAGGGGATCTCCACGTTGATGAAGGGGATCGTGCATCCCGCAAGCGCGATGGTCGTGGCCAACGCCACCGCAAGACCGCGCATCATCCCTGTTCTGTTGCTGCCCATGCCTCGGACCTCCTGTCCGTCTCGCGCGGCGGTGCCACGCGTCCGCTCTCATGCTCGTCTCACCCAGCTGACCTGGTTTTTGCCCCCACACTCGCGCACTGGGACGGTCGCTCGGGGTGCCGTGGCACCCGTCACTGGAGGTCCTCTCGCCCGCGAGGCCGTATGCCTCCTGCGTATGACGGACGGTGCGACTTACCTCTAGGACGAGCCATGATCGTCGCCACGCGCACGCGGCGGCTTACGTGGATCCCTTCGGCCTCGTCTGCCATGGACTTGGGACGCGCGGCGCGCCCCGCAACCACAGACCTGGGTTGAGACAGCAGCTAGTATACCAGCTGCGCAAAGACGGAGTGTGTTTTGCGTGACACGACGTGTGCGACACGCCTTCCGATGTGCGCGCGGACTCACCAGACGCGGGCGAGCGCACAGGCACTGACCGAGGCGGCACCCCGCGCGAGCAGTGCCTCCGCACAGGCACCGATGGTCGACCCGGTGGTCACCACGTCGTCCACGAGCAGCAGGCGCAGCCCCCAGACGTCGCCTGCGACCTCCACCGTTCCCCGCAGGTTCGCCGCTCGGGCACCCTTGCCAAGGTGGCGCTGGTCGCGGGCCGAGGAGCGCGCCAGGACGTCGATGAGGGGCAGCGAGAGCAGCCACGAGAGCTCCCGTGCGACCAGCTCCATGTGGTCGAAGCCGCGTCGGCTCGCGGCACGGGCGGTCGCCGGCACGTAGCACAGGCCGTCGAGCGCCGCTGCGGCGAAGCGGGGGCGTCCGTCGAGCGCGGGCCAGTCGGAGGCCTCGTCGAGCGCCGTGGCGACGGCCGCCGCCATGACGGGGGCGAGCCGCAGCTCGTGAGCCTCCTTGAGGCAGACTGCCATGCGCGCGGCGGCACCGGCAAGGGGCAGGGCGCACACGCACGAGCGCACGGACCAGTCGCGCTTGCACTCCGTGCAGGTGAGCGACCCAAAGGGGGCACCGCACACCGGGCAGGCGAAGCGCTGGTCTATCCAGCGCAGCGCCGAGCGGCACTCGTCGCACAACAGGGATCCCGGTAGGTCGCAGACCACGCAGCGCGTCGGCCACAGGAGCTCCCCGGCGCCCTCCAGCCAGCTCATCGCCCGGAGCGTCCCGCACGCCACCCTCTGGTCGGCGCGTTGGGGCGGCAGACGACCGCAGGGACCGGCATGGGCGCTCCTCTCGTTGGCGTGACGCCCCCAGTGTCCACCGCACGACTTGCCCGCAGCTCGCACGAGGCGCTCGGCTCGCTCGCCACGACTCGCGCCCTGCGGCCCACGCGTCCGCGACGGGGCAGGCGGCGGCACCTGTGTCACAATTGACGAAGCTCGCACAGACGTGCTCACCCGCGGCCGTCACCAGAGAAGCGCCACAGGCCGCCGACGTCAGGAGGATCCCATGCCAGATCGCGTGCAGTCGTTCGACCCGGTCGTCTGGGACGACAGCCGCGTGCTCGTGCTCGGCAGCGTCCCCAGTCCCGCCTCGCGAGAGCGGCGGATCAACTACGGGCATCCGCGCAACCGCTTCTGGCCGGTCGTGGCCGCCCTCTGGGACGAACGGGACCCGCAAACCGCCGAGGGACGCCTTGCGCTGATCAGGCGACACCGGATCGCCCTGTGGGACGTGCTCGAGAGCTGCGAGATCACCGGGGCGAGCGACGCCACGATCACCGACCCCGTGCCCAACGATATCGCGCGCGTCCTGGCCCAGGCCCCCATCGGCGCCGTCTTCACGACCGGCGCGACGGCCACACGGCTCTACCGTCACCTGTGCGAGCCCGCCTGCGGCATGCCCTGCTGCGGCCTGCCCTCCACCAGCCCCGCGAACGCCGCCTGGTCCTTCAAGCGCCTGGTCGAGGCATACCGACCCCTTCGGGAGGCGGCCGAGCGGGAGTAGGCTCCCTTGGGAGGCTCGGGGCGAGCTGACCGCCAGCCCGTTAGTCCTTGCGCCCGCAAAGGCGCCGGGCATTGTCCCAGAGCGCCTGGTAGGTCTCCTCACGGGTGGCGACGCCCGCCTCGGCGCGCGTACGGGCGACGAGCTCGGCCGAGAAGGCGACCATGGCGGGCTCGCACTCCATGCCCCGCAGGGGCACCGGCGCCATGTAGGGGCTGTCCGTCTCGGAGAGGATCAGGTGCGCCGGGCAGTCCACCGCCGCCGCGCGGATGTCCTCCGAGCGCGGGAAGGTCGCCGCGCCACCAAAGGCCACGAAGCAGCCTAGCTCGACAAAGGGCCTCATGACCTGCGAGTTCGAGGTGTAGCAGTGCAGGTCGCAGCCCGCCTTGGGCACCCCCTCGTGCTCGAGGATCGCAAGCGCGTCCGCATGGGCGGCACAGCTCGCGTCTCCTTCGGCGTCGCGCAGGTGCAGCTCCACCGGCAGCCCTCTCTCATGGGCGAGCCGCAGCTGCCACACGAAGGCGCGGCGCTGCTCGGCCGGGTCGCACTCGTTGTGGGGGCCGTAGTCCAGGCCAATCTCCCCCACGCCTGCGACCTGCGGGCTCTCGAGAAGGGCGTCGAGCGAGCGACGGACCTCGGGGTCCGCCATGAGCTCCGCCGCACCGTAGGGGTGGACGCCGACCCAGAGGCAGACGTTGGCAAGCAGGGAGAGCGGGTCCGCGCCGCGTGCGGGAACGCCCCACGAGCGCAGCTCCTCCACCCGTCCTGCCGCCTGCTCGACCCACCTATCCAGCGAAGAGAGCAGCGCAGGCGCGTCCCGTCCGTCATCTGCGGGGTCGATGGGCACGCCCAGCAGGGCGACTCCCGCAAGCGAGGCGCGGGCGAGCGCAAGCGCCGGGTCCATCTGACGGAAGTGCGTCAGGTGGCCGTGTGTGTCCGCGAGCGGTGCGGTGGCGAGCGGCTGCTCGATGGGACGACCCTTGGCGTCGTGGAAGAGATGCGCGTCCTCGCGCGTGAGGGCACACAGCTCGTCGGCGGAGAGACGGTGGTGGCGGGACATGGCTACCGCCACCCCAGCGCGGCCGCCAGCCGCACGAAGGTCGTCGGCTCGAGCGTCTCGGCACGCGAGCGCGCGTCGACGCCCGTGGCCGCAAATGCCGCGTCCAGCTCGTCCTTGTCGAAGTCCTTGGCCGCCATCGAGTTGCGGATGGTCTTGCGACGCTGCGCGAAGGCGGCGTCGATCACCTGCTGGCACCACGCGATCTGCGTGGGCGTGAGAGGTACCCCGGTCGTGGGATCAGGCAGGGGGGCGCGGTCGAGCCGGATGACCGCCGAGTCCACGTGCGGGGGCGGCAGGAAGCTCTCCGGACCCACCTCGAAGCGACCGGTCGGGCGGGCGACGAGGGCCAGCTTTGCCGTGTAGGCCCCATAGGCCTTGGTGCCCGGCGTGGCGGCCATGCGGCCCGCGACCTCCCCCTGGACCATGACCACCGCACGCGAGACCGACGGCAGCTCCTCGAAGGTGCGCAGTACGAGCGTCGCCGCCACCTGGTAGGGCAAGTTGGACACGAGCTTCGTGGGCAGCGAGGGGGCCTCTGGGCGACCCAGCCGTGCCACGGCCTGCACCAGCTCGTCCGGCGCGACACGCAGCGCGTCCCCCATCACCAGGGCAAGGCGCTCCGAGTCCTGTGCGCAGGTCTCGGCGAGCACCGCCTCGAGCGAACGGTCGGCCTCCACGGCGACGACAGCCGCAGCACGCCTTAGCAGCGCCACGGTCAGCGTCCCGATGCCCGGACCGACCTCGAGCACCACGTCGTGCTCCCCCACCTCGGCAAGTTCGAGGATCCTGCCAGTGACGGTGTCGTTCACCAGGAAGTTCTGCCCCAGTCGATGCTTGGCGACCAGCCCGTGGCGCTCCAGCACGCCTCGGGTCTGACCACGATTCGCCAGCCAGGAATGGGTCGGCATGGCCTCGTCTGCCTTACAGGCGCGGGAACAGGGCGTCGCCCTTGGTCACACCCGCTCCGCCGACGAGCCCTCCCCAGGCGCAGGCGGCGCGCAGGTCGCGGGTTTCGACCTGATCCTCGAGCGACAGGCGCCGCAGCACCTCCGCCGAGGTCTCGGGCATGAAGGGCGCGAGCAGGTGCGCACAGATGCGGATGGACTCCAGCAGGCTGGCGATGATGCCGACCAGCTCGTCGGCGCGCGCGGGGTCCTTGGCGACCGCCCAGGGCGCCGCGTCCTCGATGTAGTGGTTGGCGGCGTGCACCAGCTCCATCACCTCGTCTTTGGCCTGGGTGTAGCGCATGGCGTCCATGTGCTCGCAGTAGCGCTCGACCAGGCCCTCCGCCACGCTGCGCAGGGGACTCTCGGTGCGCTCCCAGCCCTCGGGCAGCTCGGGCGTGGTACCCGCGAAGTACTTGGCGCTCATGTTGAGCGAGCGGGACACGAGGTTGCCCCAGCTGTTGGCGAGATCCGCGTTGTAGACCTGCTCCATACGTCCGTACGAGATGCCGCCGTCCTCCCCCGGCACGCAGTCCGTCATGAAGTAGTAGCGGTATCCCTCGACCCCAAGCAGATCGATGACGTCTTCCGGCGCGATCGCATTGCCAAGCGACTTTGACATCTTGACGTTCTTGCCCGACTCGTCGTCTCGAACCATAAGGAAGCCGTGCGCAAAGACGTGCTCGGGCACGGCCTCGCCGATGGCCATGAGCATGGCCGGCCAGATGACGCAGTGGAAGCGGATGATGTCCTTGCCCACCACGTGGAACTGCGCAGGCCAGCGCCGCGCGTACTGCTCCGCCTGGTCGGGATTGCCGAAGCCCACCGCGGTGGCATAGTTGAGCAGGGCGTCGAACCACACGTAGGTCACGTGCCGCTCGTCGAAGGGCACCGGAATGCCCCAGTCGAAGCTCGTACGGGAGACGGAGATGTCGCGCAGGCCCCCCTCGACGAAGGAGCGGACCTCGCGCATGCGGAAGTCGGGCATCACGAAGTCGGGGTGCTCGTCGTAGAGGGCGAGCAGCCGGTCCTGGAAGGCAGAGAGCTTGAAGAACCAGCTCTCCTCCTGCACGCGCTCGAGCGGGCGGCCGCAGTCGGGACAGAGGTGCTGGCCGACGCTGTCGCGCTCCTCGTCGGACTTGACGACCTGCATGTCGGTGAAGTAGGTCTCCTCGGGCACGCAGTACCAACCGTCGTAGCTGCCCTTGTAGATGTAGCCCGCATCCCTCATGCGCTCCCAGAGGTGCTGGACGGCCGCGACCTGGCGCGGCTCGGTGGTGCGGATGAAGTCGTCGTCGGAGATCTCGAGCGTGTCCCAGATCTCGTGAAAGGCAGGGGCCAGGGAGTCGCACCATTCCTGCGGCGTCATGCCGTGCTCCTCGGCCGCCCGCTGGACCTTCTCCCCATGCTCGTCGAGCCCGGTCAGGAACTTGACGTCATAGCCGACCGACCGCTTGTAGCGCGCCATGACGTCGCACAGGATCGTGCAGTAGGCGGTTCCCAGGTGCGGGGCGGCGTTGACGTAGTAGATGGGGGTGGTGATGTAGAAGCTGGGCTTGTCGGCCATGCGGTGCTCCTTGAGGCGCGAAGGCTGCGTGACGGTTCGCACGCGTGAGCCATTGTAGCCCAGCGGTGGCTCGGCGGCACGAGTGGCACACAAGATGCCCGCAGTCGAGGGACCAGGCCGAGGCGCAGCCTAGAAGGCGGGACCGTTGGTGCGCAGGAGGCTCGTCAGCCCTTGTAGCGCAGGACGTAGGTGAACCAGCCGTAGTTGCTTGAGCGGACGGAGATCTCGCCGTTGTAGTCGTAGGAGCCCGCTGCGACGGAACCCTTCTGCAGCTGGTCGCCGAGCTTGGCACCGCTTCCGATCCCACCGTGCTCGTCGGCGTGCGCCCCCACGCGCAGCCCGTTGCCCAGGTAGAACTCGACATGGTATGTGGGTGCCAGCAGGATGTCGCCGCGCCGGAGCGAGGACATCTTGCCGTTGTACACGATGGCCTGCCACCCGTTCTTGGTGAGCTGCTGGTACATGTCGCCGGTGTAGGACGCCGACCCCACCTTGAGGCCCGCCTTGCGCAGCCCCGTGATCACCATCGACGAGCAGTCGAAGTCGCCCGCGCCGTGCTTCTTGACGTAGGCGTCGTCCGCGCCCGTCCAGCGGTTGTATTGGCTGTAGCCATAGCGGCGGTCGTTGGCGATCTTCACGGCCCAGGTGCAGTAGTTCTCGATGATCGAGGCGCGATCCCACTTCGTGAGCTTGCCCTTGGCGTCGGCCCGGTAGACGTTCGTGGAGTTCGGGATGCGAACCGTCTGGTTGGTCGCGACGGTGCCGTCGGCCTGGGTGTAGTGCGCATAGGGGGCCGACGCGTAGCCGGGCTTCGCATAGTAGGCGCCCGCCGTGGGCCCGCTCGTGCTCTTGTAGAGGTAGTAGCGACGCGTCTTGCCGTCCTTGAAGAACCTGCTGCTCACCCGCCAGCCCTTGGACCGGTTGGTGTTGGAGAGCGTGAGCATCTTGCCCTTGGCGTTGGCGACGAACACCTTGCCGTCGGAGGTCCACGACTTGGTCCTGACGTAGCCCTTCTTGGTCGTGTAGTGGGCGTAGCGCTTGGTCGAGTAGCCGAAGGTGGCGTAGTAGACCCCCGCATCCGCGCCTGTGGTGTCACGGATGAGCAGGTAGCGACGCTTCTTCTTGGTCCCCCAGGAGTTCGTGGTGACCCAGCCGCTCTCCTGGCCCGAGGACAGGCTGGCGAGTCGGCCGGTCGCGTCCGCGAGGTAGATGCGACTGCCCTGTGCCCTGCCCGTCAGATAGGACCCGACGACCACGTAGCCTTCGGGACGCGTGTAGTGGGCATAGCCGTTCTTCGAGTAGCCGGGCTTGGCGTAGTAGGCGCCCTTGTTCGCACCGGAACGGATGCGATACAGGTAGTAGCGCTGCTGTCCCCTCCCGTAGGCAGAGGTGACCGTCCATCCGCGCCGACGACCGCCTGTCAGCGACGCGAGCACGCCGTTCTGGTCCGAGACGTAGATGCGCCCGTCGATCGCCAGGTATCCGCTCTTGATGAGCACGCCCGACCTGCTGAACAGGTAGAACTTGCGCGAGCTGCCCGACCCGATGGCAACGACGCCCGTCTGCGCGACATTGTTGACGTAATAGCGCGTGTGACTGGCGTCCCAGCCGTTCCGAGCGACCGTGCGCACGACCACCCGCGCGGCAGTGGCGCGGGCGGGCGCTATCGGCATGACTACCGCAGAGCCGGCCGTGGCGTCATCGGTCGCATCGGTGGGGTCCGGATCGGCGGAGGGCTCGTCGGCAGCGGTGCCGTCGGTGGTGGCGTCGGAGGTGGCGGCGTCATCGGGACTGGCTGCGTCGGAGGTGGCAGCTGCGTCGTCAGGGGTGGCCGCGTCATCGGGAGCTGTAGCGTCGTTGGAGCCAGGCTCACCGGGCTCGTCGCCGTCCTGCGGGAATCCATCATCGGCAGGCGTGCCGTCAGTGGCACCGCTCTCCTGCTCATCCGCACGCGCCTGGTCATCTGCCTGTTGCTGAGGCTCTCCCTGCGCGTCCGACTCGTCCGTGGCCTGCGCGTCTGCGGCTGGCTCGTCCGCGGACGGCTCATCCGGGTCCGACTCGTCTGTGACCGACGCCTCGTCCGCGCTCTGGGCGGTCTTCGGGTCGGTGGCGTCCGCCTCTTCCTCCGTCTCGTCAGCCAGTGGCGCCCCCTCGTCCGAACTGGCAGCCACCTGCGGCGCATCGACTGCCGCAGACCCGTTGGTCTCGGCGAGCGCAAGGTCAGGAACCATCAGCTCCATCACAAGCACGAGTCCAAGCAATAGCGCGATGATGGGCGAGCGGCTGAGCGTAGGACGATGAGTGGTGCGTGCACGTCGGGTGCCGATCATGCAACCCCCAAGGGACGAACGGACAGGGCAGCGCTTGTCCGTTAATTCTAGGTGCATGCTCGCAACCATCACAAGGTCTACCGAATTGTCAAGTTCGGGAACGGGCACCGGAGGCGACGGGCGGCAAGCGGCATCGTGTCCGCGGCAATGCCTCCGACCCACCTGTGTCGAACTCCGCGCCCTCCGAATCGAACCTCGGCGCTCACGCGCGGGCGAACGCCTACGCCCCTGGCGTCCCGACCTCGCCATCCTCACGCGAAAGCTCGACCAGCCGCTCGTAGACCTCGGCGCGCGGGACCCCGAACTGCCGCGCGACCCGCTTGGCCGCAGCGCTCTTCGGCTCGCCCTCGGCGAGCGCACGCGCGAGCGCCTCGTCGACGGTTTGCGGGGCGCCCTGGTCCGCCATCACCTGCCGCGCATGCTCCGCCCGCTCCTGCTCGCCAGGCCCCTCGACCACCAGCACGCATTCGCCCCGCAGCTCGCCGCGCGTGGCGAGGACATCGCTCACCTGCGCAGGCGTGCCCCGCACGACCTCCTCGTGCACCTTGGTCAGCTCCCGGACCAGCGCGACGCGCCGGCGATCGCCGAACACCTCCGCAATCGACTCGAGCGTGTCGGCCACCCGTCGGGGCGACTCGTAGATGACCAGCGCACCCGGCACGACCATGAGCTCGCGGAGCCGCTCGCGCTGGGGACCGCGCTTGCGCGGCAGAAAGCCCTCGAAGAAGAAGTGATCCATGGGCAGGCCCGACGCCACGAGCGCACTGGTCACCGCCGAGGGCCCCGGAACGACCTCCACGCGAAACCCCGCCGCACGCACGCGGTCCACCAGGCGCTGGCCGGGATCCGAGACGCCCGGCATGCCGGCGTCCGACACGAACGAGACGTGCTCACCGGCAGCCAGGCGTTCGAGCACCTGCGCCACACGGCGGTCCAGCACGTTCTCGTCTGCCCGCAGCAGTGGAACGTGCAGGTCGAAGTGAGCCATGAGCCGCGCCGTGACCCGCGTGTCCTCGCACAGCACCACGTCCGAGGCCGCCAGCGTGTCCACCATGCGCCAGGAGGCGTCCGAGAGGTTGCCGATGGGGGTGCCGACCACCGAGAGCAGGCCCTCGCGTCCAGGTGTCCCTGTCGCGCCTGCCCCAGGCGCTCCCACTTGAGGCGCCATCAGTCGAGCATCCTGCGCTCGAAGGTCGCGAGCGCCACGCGCGCGTCCCAGCCCACCAAGCGCCCGGACGTCTTCCAGGTCTGGAAGAACCATCCTGGGCAGTCCGCGAACGCGCTCAGCTGCTCGGAAACATAGACGCGGGCGAGGGCGATCTGGCCTTCGGGCGTCATCATGGCATCCGCATAGGGCAGCGAGGCCGACCATTTGCCCACCATGGTGGGCAGCCCGCTTTTGCGGGCCCGCGCGAGCGTGCGCCGCGAGCGGTCCACGAGCCGACGCACCCCCGAGGGGCCCACCGCGTCGACGCGGTCGGTGTGGTGGAACAGGTGGCAGTCGAGCC
>JAWRIT010000125.1:0-7148 GCA_040268355.1 Atopobiaceae bacterium
CGTCCGACCTTAGAGCTCGATCACCGTGTCGCCGACGGAGACCGAAGCCACCTCGTCGAGGTTGATGACGCGGTCAAAGAAGGCGCCCTGCTCGCAGGACTGTCCGCCCTCGACCTCGTTGATCATGCCGCCGCCACTGGCGCTATCGACGTCGATCGTCGTTCCGTCCGTCAGGGTGATGACATACTTCGGCGTGAGAAGGTCGTTGCTCAGGGCCGCGTTCGCCTCGCTCTCCTGGCCGCTCTCCTGGGCCTCCAGGGTTCGGTCGGTGTGCGCGGTGTAGGTCATGTGCAGTCCGACGGGGGAGATGGTCAGGCTGTCGATGGTGGCGTTCATGCCATTGAGGTCAAAGTCCTGCCCCGACTCCAGCGCGACGGAGGCGTCCTCGTAGTTCAGCGGGAACGAGAGGTCCCAGGATCCATCGGCCAGGACGGTCGTGCTGTAGTCGTCCCCCGAATAGCTGACGAGCTTCTCCAGGTGAACGGACATGTCCCGTCCGATGAGGGAGGTGTCCGCATCCTCACCGAGGTAGGAGCGTGTCACGACCATCTGGATGGCGTTGTCCGAAGGGTCCTCGTCGTAGAAGTAGGACGACCCGTTCGATCCGGTGAACAGGGGCATGCCGATGCTGGCGTCATTCTCCTCAAAGCCCATCGACAGCAGGTTGTCGCCGACCGTCTCGATGCCCTCGAAGGCGCTGCCGTCGTCCTTTGCGACGCTGAAGATCACGGCAACGTTTCTGCGGTCGCCGATGATGGCGTCTGCCGTGACGGTCACGCCGTCGCTGCTGGTCGCGACGCCCACAGGATGGCCGACCTTGTCGACGACCTCGACCTGGGCCTCCTGGCCAAACAGGTGGTTCACGAACTGGGTGAGGCTCACAAGGCTGCCGCTGGCGTAGGCGATGCTGCCGGCGGTGAGCGCAAGGGCGATGCCGGCGGCCGCCGCTGCGATCGGAAGCCGCTGCCTGCGAGGCCGGCGTGCGGTCGTGGCGGAGGTCGCCTGCGCGCTCGCCGCCTCCGTGGCGAGCCGTGCGGTCATCCGCTCCTTTGCCTCATCGGAGAACTGCAGGTTGTCGATCGAGGAGCGATAGTCGTCCATGCGGGGTGTGGTCTGGTTGGTGGTGTCAGTCATGGTCTTCTCCCAACGTGTGTCGGAGTGCCTGGCGGGCACGGCTGAGTCGCTTGGTGATTGCCGCTTCGCTCGCGCCGGTGATGCCGGCGATCTCGCGAATGGGCAGTCCCTCGTAATAGTGGAGGTGGATGGCCTCGCGCTGGTCGTGGGGCAGGCGCTGCACGGCGTCCGTCACGCTGCCGTCTGGAATCCCGGGAGCCTCGGGCTCGCCGACCGCCTCAAGCGCCACGGTCGTGCGCCGAGCCGCGCTCCTCAGGAGGTCCCTGCAGGCATTGGCAGTGGTGCGGATGATCCACGCGCGCTCATGCTCGGCACTCTCAAAGTGCGGGGCCTTGGTCATGACACGCAGCAGAACGATCTGACAGATGTCCTCCGCGTCGTGCGTCGAACGCAGATGCACATAGCTCAGTCGCAGTATGAGATCGGCGTAGGTGTGCACGAGGCGCCTCGCCTCCATCTCCGTCTGCTCGCGTGTCGAGTGTCCTCTTCTCACGTCCCTCCCTTCGCTCGTGGTGATCGGGTTTGGTGGTGCCACCTACCAACAACACGATTGGGTGAGGCAAAACCTGACAAAGCGGGGAGGGATTGTCAAACCGGGCGGTGGCTTGGGTGGTTCGGACGGGAATGGGAGTGTTGGCTGGCGGGATATCGTGGCGCAAGCGGGGTGGGCAAGCCGGTTGTCGGATTGTCACGACCTGCACAGGGCCGCCGGACTGGCAGGCCAGTTGACGGATTGTCACAACTTGGGGAGGCTGACTAAAGCTAAAGGACTGCCTCAACCACTGCCAACCGATTGGTCCACAGGACAGCCTGCGCGGTCGAGTCGAGCTGGCGGACGGGTGCCGCCGCAGGCTGAGAAGGCGAGCCCGCCGCGCAACGGCGTCTGCCACTCCCGTATTGTCCGCCATACGCACTGCCCAGCACACGACTCGTGACGTGACGATGGTGCCCGGCTTACGGTTGCGTGAGAGTGAGCCGCGCTGTGTGACTTACGGTTGCGTGAGGTGCGAAACATGGCCAAAGATAGCCTTTTGTACTACTTCGACCAAGCGGGTCCGAAAAGGTGCGTGTCAAGCACTGTGCTTCATCTCAGATTCCTTTCAACGTGCGGCGCGGGGACCCTTGACACGCCATGAGAGCGATGAACCATCGAGCGGAGTGCGACCCGTCTCACGGTCGTGTTCGGCGTGCGATGCGAGGGGGCTGCGCCACAACGAGGAACACTGCTTCTCATGGGTCGCGGCCTTGTGCGTATGAGGAAGTTGGCACCTTGGGAAGAGCATCCGGAGGACGTGGCGAGCCTGCGGGAACCACAGGCGCCCGCTGACTGACCAAGTGGCAACGATACAGGTAGATGGTTTGATTTTGTGAACTGCTGAACGTACTGGACCTCCTCCGGCAAGCCGTCCCTCGGATGCGATGGGCACAATGCCCGCCCTCGCCATCCATCGTCTGCCAAGCGTCAGACTCGTCCCCCATGCCCGTCCGGACAGCGGCGTGGTCCCATGCCGATCGACGCCACAGAGGGCAGGGGGAGGCCCCGAGAGGGGACCCCAGCATGTCAGTCGAATCTTACAAATCTGTAATGTCCAAGCCGCAAGGTGGTTACAGAAGGAACGCATAAGTAAATACCAGGTGTTAGTGCTGTGTGTGTTAGGCTCTGATATCGTTCACACATCATTTTAATCTCTAGGCATGTGTGCGTATGCGTACATATATGTGTAGAGGTGCGGAACACGGAGGAAAGCCATGGAAAGACGGACGCGAATGAGGACGGTGCTCTCAGTGCTGCTTGGCTTGGCACTTGTGCTGAGCAACCTGAACGTATCTGGCTTGGCATACGCGTTGGACGACGACGCCGAGTCGACAGCAGCCGAGCAGCTTGCTGACACGAGCACGGCCACAGAGGCCGCCGCTGATGAGGCTGCCGACGAGACGGAGGCAACCGATGCTTCCGACGCGCAGGAGACCAAGGATGACGCGCAGGCCACAGTCGTCGAGTCCGAGGCTGAGGTGACGGCTGCCGACGAGACGGAAGAGGACGCTACTGAGAGCAGCGATCAGGAGACTACGGACGCCGAGTCCACCGCCAACGCCGTCCGCGCTGGTCCCCTGCGTGCCCCTGCTGCCAACGATGCCGCAAAAGAGGTCACGGCAACAGTGACCAACTTCGAGATCCAGAATCTCTCTGGTCAGACGACTGATCGAGTCTTCTATACTGACCGGTTCTACCTTGCCATGGACTGGGACGCCAGTGCCAATGGTGCGGACCTGCATGAGGGCGACTACTTTGTCATTACCTTGCCCGACGAGATGGTTTTCCCGTCCGAGAGCCCTGCCACTGACTTCAACGTCTACGCCTCTGATGGCACTACAGTGATCGCCACGGCCCATATCGATGCGGGGGCGTCTGGCGGTGGCACGGTGACCGTCACCTTCACCGAGTGGGTGGAGGGCAAAGAGAACGTGAATGGATCCATTCGCCTTGCCGCGCAGTTCGATAGGGAGGATGTAACCCTTAATGAGGAGAACACCTTCTCGATCTCGGTCAATGGCGAGGTCGTTCCCACGACTATCACCGTCACCGGTCCCAAGGAGCTGGAGAACGAGGACCTTGCAAAGTGGGGCCAGGCCACGGGCTCGTCAAACGAAGCGCAGTGGTATGTGCGCATCAACCACTCGAAGAAGACGCTCACCAACGTTGTGATCAGCGATTACCTCTCCGGAGGCACAGGCGACGAGACGTACATCGCCGATAGCTTTGTGCTCACTCGGATTGAGATGGACGAATATGGCGACACGGTCCAGACGTACGAGACGATCGACCTCAGCGACAAGCTGACGATTGCCGCCGACGGCAAGTCCTTCACGCTGAATCTGGGAGACGTGAACGGCGACCAGTACCGCCTGGGCTACCGGACCACCTATACGGCAGGCACGACGTTGCGGAACAATGTGACCCTCACGTCAACGGAGGAAGAGAAGACCTACAGCGCCACCCACATCTCCGCTGACTCTGGCGGCTCGGGCACGGGTACCCTCGCCAACAAGATCAAGATCATCAAGCTCGACGCCGAGGATGGCGAGACCCCGATCAAGGGCGCCGTCTTCAGGGTGACCGCGCCCAACGGCAACACCTTCACGCTCACCACGGGCGATGACGGCACCATCACCTCCGGCACGCTCACCTCCGGGCTCTACAAGGCCCAGGAGATCGAGGCGCCCAATGGCTACGTGATCGATGACACCGTGCACGATCTGGTCGTCAGCCCTGACGGTGGCGCCGTCCTCTATGCCATCAACAGGCCCGTCAGCATCGACGTCAAAGTCACCAAGGAGTGGGTCGGTCCCACGGGTGGCCCGGTGACCGTCCACCTGCTGGCCGACGGCAACGACACCGGCAAGACGCTCACCCTCTCGGCCGACAACAACTGGACCGGCAGCTTCGAGGGCCTGCGTCAGTTCGCCCCAGGGACCGACGGTGTCAAGATCACCTACACCGTGAGGGAGGATCCGGTCGCGAACTACGACCCCGAGGTCACCGGTGACGCAGATTCTGGCTTCACCATCACCAACGTCAACAACGAGACCGTGAGCATCCCGGTCACCAAGGCCTGGGACGACGACGACAACCGCGACGGCGTCCGTCCTGACTCCATCACCGTGGAGCTCTACGCCCAGGGCGACCCGACCGGCATCACGATCACCCTCACCGCCGCCAATGGCTGGACGGGCTCCTTCGACGGCCTGGCGCGCTACGACGCCGACGGCAACGAGATCGCCTATACGGTCAAGGAGACGAACGCCCCTGCCGGCTACACCATCGCTGGGACCGAGGGCACCGTCTCCACCGGCATCACCATCACCAACGCCCACACCCCCGAGGAGACCTCCGTCCCCGTCACCAAGAGGTGGGTCGGTCCCGCAGGCGGTCCCGTGACCGTCCACCTGCTGGCCGACGGCACCGACACCGGCCAGACGCTGACCCTCTCCGAGGACAACAACTGGTCCGGCACCTTCACCGGCCTGAAGAAGTACCGCGACGGCGGCACCCTGATCGTCTACACCGTCTCCGAGGACCCGGTCGCCGGTTACTCCACCGGCATCGCCGGTGACGCCACGGGCGGCTTCACCGTCACCAACACCAACGACGAGACCATCGCCCTGGCGGGCTCCAAGACCTGGGACGACGACGAGAACCGCGATGGCGTGAGGCCCGAGAGCATCACCATCCGCCTGCTGGCCGACGGCACCGAGGTCGCCAACGCGACCGTCACCGCCGCCGACAACTGGGCCTGGTCCTTCACCGGGCTGCGCCGCTACGACGCGACCGACGGCCACGAGATCGTCTACACCGTGACCGAGGACGCCGTGCCCGACTACTCGACGGACTACGACGGCCTCAACGTCACCAACACCCACACGCCTGGGAAGACCAGCGTGACCGTGACCAAGGCCTGGGACGACGCGAACGACCAGGACGGCATTCGTCCTGACACCATCACCGTGGAGCTCTACGCCAACGACGTGGCCACCGGCAAGAAGCTGACGCTCTCCGCCGAGAACAACTGGATGGGCAGCTTCACCGACCTCAACCAGAAAGAGGCCGGGGTCGACATCGCCTACACGGTCAAGGAGGTTGGCGAGCCCTCCGGCTACAAGGTCAAGGTCACCGGCGACGCCACCACCGGCTTCACCGTCACCAACACCCACACGCCCGAGAAGACGAGCATTGACGTCACCAAGGTGTGGGACGACGACGATGACGCCGACGGCATCCGCCCCGACTCCGTGACCGTGCGCCTGCTGGCGGATGGCACCCCCACCGGCAAGACGCTTACGCTCTCGGCCGACAACAACTGGAGCGGCAGCTTCAAGGACCTGGACGTCTACGCCAACGGCAAGAAGATCACCTACACCGTGGAGGAGGTGGGCGTGCCCTCCGGCTACGAGGTCGAGGTCACCGGAGACGCCGAGTCCGGCTTCGACGTCACCAACACCCACGAGCCCGAGAAGCCGGGCCCCAAGAAGCCCAAGCCCAACAAGCCCAACAAGAAGAAGTCCCGCAAGCGCGCCCTGGTCCGGACGGGTGACGGCACCTCGCTGGCCGTCGCCGGCGCACTGGCCGCGGGCGGCGCCGCCTGCGTGGGGGCTGCCCTGACGCTTCGTGCCCGCAAGAGGAACGAGGAGGGCGGCGCCCAGTAGGGCGACGTGAGCCGCGATGAGGGCGATCCTGGTGGATGATGACCCCAAGCTAGTCGACGCGTTCGCAGGACTGGCAAGTGGGATCAGCGACCTCGAGGTCGTGGGTCAGTTCACCGACGCCCCCTCCGCGCTTGAGTTTGCGCGCAACAACAGGTTCGAGGCCGTCTTCCTGGACATCGTGATGCCCGGGATGGACGGCCTCAACCTTGCGTTGCGGCTCCGCGAGTTTCGGTCGGACCTGCTGGTCGTGCTTATGACGGAGCATATGGGCTTCGTCCGCGACGCGAACCGCATCGGTGTCGACTACTACCTGGTCAAGCCCTTCGGCGCGGAGACCCTGCAGACCATGATGGGAAAGCTGCGCCTGCTCGCGCAGCGGCAGGAGCCGCGCGTCTTCATCCAGACTTTCGGTCGTTTCCTGGTCAGGCTGGACGGCCAGCCCATACGGCTGACCGGCAAGGCCAAGGAGATACTGGCGCTGGTCGTCACACGACAGGGCGGCGAGGTCAGCAACGAGGAGATCTATTCCACGCTCTGGGAGGGTCGGCCCTACGACAACGACTCGATGGGCGTCTTCTACAACGCCCTGCGGCGCCTGCGCAACGCACTCGAGGAGGCAGGGATAGGCAACCTGCTCGTCTCCACGGGCCGCGGGCAGACGGTCGACACGAGCCTGTTCGACTGCGACCTGTACGCCTGGAGGAGTGGGACCGACGACCCCCGAAGCACCTTTGAGGGAGAGTTTCTCTCCGAGTATTCCTGGGGCGAGTATCTGCTGGGGGGGGGTACTCCGTGAGCACTGATGCGGT
>JAWRIT010000126.1:0-10591 GCA_040268355.1 Atopobiaceae bacterium
CCGAAAAAACGCCGCAAAAGTCCGATCTCTAGCCACGGGGCACGGGATGAGCGGGCAACTTGGGCGCCGCCACCCTCCTGGCTTCGCCGAACGACCGCATAGGGCCCAAGGAAACGCCCGAACTCCCCCGGCAGCGGCACATAGGTGCCTCTTCCCTCCGTGTCGGGCAGGCGCGGGGGAGCACAAGCCTATCGTGTGCGTAACGAACTGGGCTCGCTAGGCCATGAGCCCTTCGGGGTCGAGTCGCTGCTGCACCTGCTTGAGCGACTTGCGCAGCATGCGCGACACCTGCACTTGGGAGATGCCGAGCCGCTCGGCGATCTCGGCCTGGGTCATGCCCTGGTCGAAGCGCATGCGCATGACGTCCTGCTCGCGGGGGGTGAACCCCGCGATGGCGTCCTCGATCGTCATGCGGTCGTCGGAGGTGGCAAGGCCCTCGTCCTCGGTCGCGTAGTGGTCGATGATCGAGGGGGCGTCCTCGTCCGCACCCTGACCGGTGCCCTCGAGCGGAACCGAGCTGTAGGCGCTTGACGACTCCATCGCCTCGAGCACCTCGTCCACGCTGACCTCCAGCCGCTCGGCCACCTCGGCCACCGAGGGCGGACGCTGCAGCTCGCGGGTGAGCTCGTCGGTCGTCTGGTTCACCTTGGCGGAGAGCTCCTGGAGGCGGCGGGGCACCCGCACGCTCCAGCCCTTGTCACGGAAGTGCCGCTTGATCTCGCCCATGATGGTGGGGGTCGCGAAGGTCGTGAACTCCAGGCCACGCGCCGGGTCGAAGCGGTCGATCGCCTTGATGAGGCCGATCGTGCCGACCTGCATGAGGTCGTCGAAGGGCTCGCCGCGGTTCTTGAACTTGTTTGCCAGGAAGCGCACCAGGTTGAGGTGGCTCACCACAAGCTGCTCGCGCGCCTCCTCGTCCCCCTCCTGTTTGTACAGGCGGAAGAGCTCGCGCGTGCGCTCCTTGTCCCAGGCCGCCTTGCCCTCGCGCGGTGGGCGCTTGGCGCGCTGGCGGCGACGCTCCTCGCGGTCGCTACTCGCCATAGGCACGTCCCGCCCTCTTGACGAGCACGAGCTGCGAGCCGTCGTCACTCACCCCATGCTCGTCGCAGACCGCCGACAGCAGCAGCTCGACCAGGCCCTGGGCCCCCTCCTCGTCGTCGACCTCGTCGGCGCCCAGGTCGAAGGCCATGCGAATCTGACCCTCGGCGAGCGAGAACGAGACGTCGCAGGAGGGTGGCTCGGTGGCGCAGCAGTAGACGAAGCCCTCCTCCGCGGCCATGCGCACGTCTTCCACATCGTCGACGCTCATGTCGCACGCCACGGCGAGACTTGCCGCCATCATGCGCACCGTACGGGCAAACCCGGCTTCGGCGGGAACGTTCAGACGAACCGTCTGCTCTGGCATCTGCATCCCCCTACTCGCCGTCCTGGTCGTCTTCGGTCGCAGGCGCATAGGTCACGTAGCCCCTGCGCTCGGACGACTGCTCGGGCGGCGGGGCGGACCCCGCCTCTGCCGTCGTCTCGGTGGCATCGTCTGCCGCCGCGCCCGACGCGGCGCCCTTGCCGATGAGCTGCTGGCCCTCGGGGATGGTGATGCCCCCCATGCTGGCCACCTTGGACACGACGCCCACGGCGGCGTTCGTCGCGGTGTTGACGATGCGCGAGGCGTTCTCGCCCACTTCCGCCACGCCGCGCGTCGCCGTGGAGACATCGCCCAGGATGCCGTTCACCCTGTTGAGACTCGTGGTGGCCTCGTCGACGGTAACCGTGACCTTCTCGACGAGCGGCGTGACCTCACGCATCGCGGGCTGCAGCTCGTCAATCACACCGTCGAGCTTGGTGATGACCGGGGTCGCCTGGTCGATCGCCTCGGTGGCCGAATGCGAGACCTCGTCGAGCACCGTACGCGTCTTGCGCAGCGTGATCGCGAGCTCGGCGGCCGCCCAGATGGCTGCGGCAACCAGCACGATGAGGGCAATGGTCAGTGGCTCCATGGATACGTCTCCTTCGATGACGGTGCTGCACGACAGGCCGTGCACGCTTGGGATACATCATACTCGTTTGACCGGACGCGGTCTCCTCGCAATGGCGACGCCACAGCGGGCGGCGGGGCGGGACGCCGTGACGGGAGACGCGGGCGAGCGGCCCCGGCACGGCACCGTGCGACCGAACGTCACTGCTCCGCGCGCTCGCGACCGGTAGCCTCCTGGCGCCAGGCCTCCCAGCCGCGCGGACCAGGCTGGTAGAAGGCGCCCCGCTCAAGGCCGTCGGGCAGGTAGCGCTGGTCGACCCAGCCCTCCGGGTAGTTGTGCGGATAGAGGTAGGCGCCGTACTCGTCAGAGCCGGGACGATGGCGGTCGCGCAGATGGTTGGGCACCTCGCGGCGCGGCCCCTCGCGCACCTCGGCAAGCGCCGCGTCGATAGCCGCCTCGGCCGCGTTGCTCTTGGGTGCCAGGCACATGTAGATGACGGCCTGGGCCAGGTTGATGCGGCACTCCGGGTAGCCGATGACCTCCGTCGCCTTGAAGGCCGCCTCGGCCACCAGAAGCGCCTGGGGATCGGCGTTGCCGATGTCCTCGGAGGCCAGGATGAAGATGCGCCGCGCGATGAACTTGGGGTCCTCGCCTGCGTCTATCATGCGCGCCAGCCAGTAGAGCGCGGCGTCCGGGTCGCTGCCCCGCATCGACTTGATGAACGCGCTGATGATGTCGTAGTGCATGTCGCCGGACTTGTCGTAAGTGAGTCCCCGGCGGGGATTGGCCTCGCGCACGTGCTCGACGGTGATCTCCACCGGCGTGGTCGCCGACTCGTCATCCCCTGCGCCTGAAGCGGGACCCGCCATCTGGCTCGCTAGCTCGAGCGAGGTGAGCGCGGCACGACCGTCGCCGCCCGCCAGCGTCACGATCTCCGCCAGCGCGTCGTCGGTCAGCGCGAACGCTCCCTTGAGGCCGAACTCGTCGTCCAGGGCGCGCAGGACGAGCTGGGTGATCGAGGCGTCATCGAGCGGCGTCAGCTCCACCACCCGCGAGCGCGAGAGCAGCGCGGAGTTCACCTCGAAGTAGGGGTTCTCCGTGGTGGCCCCCACGAGCACGACCACCCGGTCCTCCACGGCATGGAGCAGCGCGTCCTGCTGCGAGCGGTTGAAGCGGTGGATCTCGTCCACGAACAGGATCGTGCGCCGACCCGAGGCGAGCAGCCGCGACTCGGCGGCCTCGATCTCACGCCGGAGGTCCTTGACCGTGCCGGTCACGGCGGAGACCTCGACAAACTCCGCGTGCGTGGTGTTGGCGATGATGCGTGCGAGGGTGGTCTTGCCCGTGCCCGCCGGGCCGTAGAGGATGACCGACGAGAGCGTGTCATGCTCGATGGCACGTCGCAGCCACGAGCCCTCCCCCACCGCCTTGCCCTGCCCGACGAAGCCGTCGAGGGTCTGCGGGCGCATGCGCACGGCGAGCGGCGCGTTGAGCTTGCGCTGGTAGCGCTCGATGTTCGAAAAAAGGGTCTCCATGGGAGCCATTGTAGCGCGAGCGCCGGACGGCAGGGTGCTATCCTTGTCCCTTGACTGTTCGGCTCGATCGCGACGGCCGCGCGAACGGGCGCGCAGGCGGCACCAGGGAGGACTCATGACGCAGACGGAAGACCGTCGCCCGCTGATTGGCATCTGCTCGCGACCGAGCACCGAGGAGCCCGACCTCTCCTGCATCGACTCCCACTACGCCCGGTCCGTGCAGGAGGCGGGCGGCATCCCCGTCGCGCTGCCCCACGGCTTCGAGGCGGCTGGCATCGCGCACGAGATCGTCAGTCGGATCGACGGACTGCTGCTGACCGGCGGCGGTGACATCAGCGAGGACGGCTTTGGCGGCCACAACTACGACGAAGGCTGCATCGCCCGAATCTCGTTCATGTCTGCCGAGCGCGACGTCTTCGAATGGGCCGCCGTACGGGCCGCCTGGGAGCGCGACCTTCCCTGCCTGGGCATCTGCCGGGGACTCCAGGTGATGAACGTCACCTTTGGCGGCACCTTGCTGCGCGACATCGCCGAGCGCCGACCGGACTCGAACGTCGTGCATTGGCAGGAGAAGCCCTACGACGTTCCCGCCCATCCAGTACGCATCGAGCCGACGAGCTGGCTCGCGCAGATACTCGGCGGTCGCGAGTTCGAGGTCAACTCCATCCACCACCAGTGCATCTGTGAGCCAGCGCCGGAGGGGCGCATCGTGGCCTGGTCGCCCGACGGCATCCCCGAGGCGTTGGAGTTTGGGGCCAAGCGCTTCTTTGTCGGCGTCCAGTGGCACCCCGAGCAGATGGGCACCATGCCCCAGCTCTTCGAGGCTTTCGTCGACGCCGCCCGCCCGCTGTAAAGGCGGCACGACACAGGGGAAGAGGCACCTGTGTGTCGGGGGGCGCACAGGGGAAGAGGCACCTCTGTGTCCTCCCCGCGACGCGCGACACGGAGGAAGAGGCACCTGTGTGTCACGACGGACCCGGCCTTCGCGCACCAGCACCACTGCTCGGACCCCGGCTGACTAGGGAACGACGGGGCCGTCGAAGTAGCTGCGCCGAGGAAAGAGCGTGCGCGTCTCGGGGAAGAGCGCCTCGCAGCTTGCCATGAAGTAGTCGTCGGTCATGGCGCTCACGAAGTCGCACACGCACTGGTCCGGGTCGTCCTGCCAGGCGTAGCTGCGCCCATAGTGCCCGAGGTGGCGCCCGAGCGGTTCGATGTGATGCCGGAAGATGGCCGCACGCTCGTCCCCGCGCGCAAGCGCCTCGAGCTCGTGCTCGTAGAGCCGACCGAACAGCTCGGCCACCGCCTGTGAGAACTCGCCGTTGACCTCGCTCGCCCCATAGATGAGCTCGTAGTTCTCCCGCTTGGCACGGGAGAGCTCCGCGAAGCCGGCCTCGCTCATCGCAAGGTGGTCGGAGCCCAGGCTGTGCTCGATGACGTCGGTGGTCAGCGCCGCGAGCGCCCAGGCGTTGTAGGCCCCGCCAAGGCCGTCGGCAAAGCTTGTCTCGTCGCAAAGGCCCGCCCGGATGGCGTCCTGCCGGTCCTTACCCACGTAGGCAATGATGTCGCTCAACCGAACCACGCAGCCCTCGAGCGTCATGGGGCGCAGATGGGCGATCGCGTCGTTCCCCTGCTGCCAGCAGCTCTCGACCACCTGATCGAAGCAGTCAAAGTCAGCGAGGTCGCTCGTCGAGAAGCGCTGCTGCTCGAACTCGCCGTTGTGGCAGATCACGCCATCCAGCGTCTGCAGCGAGATGTTGCGCCCGTACAGGACGTCGAGCACGCGCACGCTCTGCACGTTGTGGAAGAACCAACGGCCGGTCCGCTCGTGATAGATGTCGTTGAGGAAGCGCTCCCCGGCGTGGCCGAAGGGCGTGTGGCCGATGTCGTGACCGAGGGCGATGGCCTCGATGAGGTCGAGGTTGAGCCCGAGCGCCCGGCCGATGTCGCGGGCGATGCGCGCCACCAGCTGCACGTGCAGGCCACGGCGGCACAGGTCGTCGTTGGCACGGAAGGAGAAGACTTGGGTCTTGCCTCCCATGCGGTTGTATGCGGGCGTGTGCATGATCTTCTCGGCGTCGCGGACGAAGGCCGGGCGCAGGGCGCTGTCTTGGTCGCGCTCCGCCGGATCGCGACGAAGGGCGGCGGCATCGGGCGTGGCACGCCCCCCGAGCGGAGACTGGTGGAGCGCCGCGATGTGGGCGCTGGCCTCGGCAGAGAGCGCGAGCGGCAGGTCGGGCGCGCAGGCGTTGGTGGGAAGGGCGGACATGGGAACCTCCTCGATCGGTATGTCTCGTCCCTACCCTACCGCAGGGGCCGGACAGAAACTCTGGCGCCTTCGCCCTCACTCCACCTCTTCCGGCGCGATCGCTTCCTCTTCTGGTGCGTCGAGCAGCTCGAGGCAGCCGAGGGAGCTGCGGTAGCCCCACTTGGTGGTGGTGCTGCCCGCGCCACCGACGGCACGCACGCCGCCCAACTTCCCCTCGAAGACATAGAGGCCCAGCACGACGGACAGGGCGTTGGTGCTCGTGGGATCCTGTGGGTCGCAGGTGGCGGCGAGCGCGTCCATCCGCTGGTCGGGCAGGCGACGCTGCACGGCGTCGCGACGCTTGATGGCCTTGACCAGGTGCGAGCGCCACTGCGAGCGGCTCATGTCGACGCCGGCGAGCACCTCCCCGAACAGGTTGCCGTCGGAGGGGCGCAGCACCCACTCGTCCTGGTCATAGAACTGCGAGATGTCCGTTGTGGTGTCAATGACGTGCGTCTCGTCCACGTGCCGCTCGACGAACTCGTTCTCCTCGCGCGTGAGCAGCAGACGGAACTCCTTTGCCTGCAGCGCCTCGAGGAAGCCCTTGGTGCTGCAGGGCCACGAGCGGTAGCCGCCAATCGTGCAGACCAGGCCGCGACGGGTGGCGTCGAGCAGGGTGCGAAAGCCGCCTTCCATGCCATCCAGCGCTTCCTGCGCCGTCGCACGCAGCCACACGCAGTTCAGGGGCCCGTGGTCGTCGATGAGCTGCTCGATCCCATCCACGTCGGTGACGCGCAGCTTCGAGGGGGTGGTGACGTGCGCGTAGCACCCGTATTCGCGGAGGCGCTCGATGACGTAGGCGGACTCGGCCGCACGGGGCGAGTCCGCGACGTCGACCACGGCAAGCGCGGGGTTTTTAGGATGGTTGTGCCCCTCGCCGACGTTCGACCAACGACCGTAGGTGTGCAACAGCGTGATGACGAGCCCCTCCACGGCGTCGAACGCCCGCAGCTGGTGCTTCCGGGCGAGCTCCCGATACGCCCCCATCCGCTGGATCGCACGCGCCGCTTCAGCACTTCTGGCCATACCGTCAACTCCACCAGTTGTGATGCTGGTGATGGTGAAGTCGTGGCTGCGACGGTCGAAGAACAGGTCGATGCGCGAGAGGGGCACGGCCGTGTGGTGGCCCGTGGAAACGAGCGTGAGCCGCTCGACCTCGGGCGGGAGGCTGAAGAGCGAGCGGACCTGGCGGTCGCGGTGATAGCGCGCCATGAGCTTCTCCATGATGGAGCTCATCGTGCGTGCCGCCGTCTCGAGCACAGCGACTTCCTCCTGGTCAAGGATCACAGGTGATGCCGCCCACACCTCCGACTCGTCCCAAAGCGCGGCTGCCGTCGAGCGCAAGTAATCGGTCGCCGCAGCTCGTCCCGCAAGGTCACCCTCCAGCGCGTGCGCCGCGCGGAGGAAGTCGGTCTCGCACGCCGGTCCTGTCAGCTTCGCCATGACGCCATCCTCTCTAAGGAAGGCTCGCGGGGAGTGCCCCATCGGTCCGTGCCTGCGGGCAGCCCGACCCGCTCACCCTGGGCTTTGCTCACTATAGTAGCTGGCTTTCGTCCTGTTGGCACCCGATCGGTGGCGCTCACCGGACACCGGCGGCGCCCAGGGGGCGAGACGCTCACCCGTCAAGGGGCAGCGAGAGGGTGCTGCTCGAATCCTCGCCTCGGTTCTTTCGAGCGCGACGGCGGCGTGCGCGGCGGCGATGGCCGACCGACGAGGGGCGCAGGCCGGGAATGCGGATGATGGCGTTCAGGCGCGTGGCGATCTGGCGACAGGCCCGCTCGCCGGGGTGCTCCACGCCGTCGGCAAACAGCTCGGGGTCGTGTTTCAGCAGCTCCAGACCATCGACGAACGTCATCTGGTCGTGCGGGGCCACGTGCGCCTCGATGAACGAGGGCACCTGCTCCCAGCAGCTCCGCGCATGGGAGGGAGAGGCCTCCTCGTCGTGCCAGAGCGGCGTGAGCACCTGGGTGGGAACCTGCGGCCACAGGCGCGAGACCTCAAGCAGGTAGGTGCGGATGTCGCGCGAGACGCTGCGTGCCGAACAGGGCTCATAGCGGTAGTTGGCCCCAAAGGCGACCACGATGCGCGCAGGGTCCACGGCATCGGCGAGCCCGGCGAGCGAGCCAGGCTGGAAGACCTGGCCTCCCACGCCCTGGTTGACCACATCAAGGTCCAGCCGCGCGGACAGAATCGCTGGCCATGAGTGCGCAGGGTCTCCTGCCACGAAGCCCTGCGCGATGGAGTCGCCCAGCACGAGCAGCTGCTGGCGAGCGGCCACCGGGCGCACGAAGCTGCCGTCACAGAGCACATCGCGCACCACGCAGCCCCGAAGCGCCGGCAGCCAGATGCGCACGTGGCGTGTACGTGCCAATCCGGGAAGCGTTTGCATCCCGGCGGCGGCCTCGGGGTCGGCAGGCGGCAGTTTGAACAGGATTGCCTGCTCGTCAGGATCCGGCATGCGACAGAGCAGATGGACGCCATCGACGGCGCAAGAGACGCCGTCATAAGGCTGTGGAGGCGCCTCCTGCCTGCGATCCACCTCGGCAAGCACCGCGCGGGCGCCCCTCGGCTCGGCGTCGACGCGCAGCTCGAGGGCGAGCTCGCCGGCGTCAGTCTCCAGCTCCACGCAGATGCCCGCCGTCGAGGCGGCCATCTGGCGGTAGAGCCCCGGATGCCAGGCCTGGCAACTCCCCAGCGCACGCAGCTGGTCGGCGGAGAAGCGCCACGGGCGACACCACCGGAAGTCCTCCTCCACGATGCGCACGGCACCATGGAGCAGCTCTGCCGCCGGCGCGCTCGTCAGCGCCTCGCGCGCCTGCTCGTCTGTCATGGCCTCTCGAAGACCCATCGGCACCTCTTCGGGTAAGCAGTGTTCGGTCGTGGGCTTCGACCCATTTTACGACAAGCGCCGAGCGTTCGGCTATGCTAGGGGACGCATTCTCCCCCACCTGCGAAGGGCCGCCAGCATGCCTGCCACCCTCTACCTCACCCGCCACGGACAGACCGTCTTCAACACGCGCGGCATCGTGCAAGGATGGTGCGACTCCCCCCTGACCGAGCTGGGACGGCGTCAGGCCGAGCGCGCCCGCGCCTGGTTCGAGGAGCGCGGCATCAGCTTTGACCACGCGTACTGTTCCCCTGCCGAGCGCGCCTGCGACACCGTGGAGATCCTCACGCGGGGCGCCATTCCCTACGAGCGGACGCGCGGGCTCAAGGAGTTCAACTACGGTGCCATCGAAGGATGCGGCTACCAGCTCGTGCTGCCCGGCACCTACCGACCCTACGGAGACTTTCTCGTGCCCTTTGGCGGCAGCTCGGAGGACGAGGTCATCGAGCGCATGCGCACCACGCTCGCAGGCATCATGGAGCGACCGGGCCACCGGTCGGTGCTTGCCGTGAGCCACGGCGCCTGCACGCGGGCGTTCATCAGCTCGTGCGACGAGACGAGCGAGCTGCACGTTGAGAACCGTGTGTCCAAGAACTGCACCATCAATGTGCTGCGCTACGAGCGGGGCGTCTTCAACCTGGTCGAGCGCTTCGAGCCTGACCTCTGATCGGCGGTCGTGGTCGGCGGGCGTGCGCCAGCGCTGCTCGCGTGCTCCGCAGGGCCCTCGTTCGCCCTTGTGCGCCGGCTTGCCCGCACGGGTCCCCTATTCGCCCTCGCGCACCGGCTCGTAGATCTCCTCGCCGTCATCGAGGCGCAGCATGAGCAGCTTGCCGAAGCCATGCCCGCCCGCGCAGCCGCAGTCGATGTCCCAGCGGTCCGCGACGCCACCGGTCGCCTCGCAGGCGCCCACGCGCACCATGCGACAGAGGCCGTCCTCGTCGCCTGAGCTCCGGTCGGGACGGTCGGCCATGGTGTCGAGGTAGCGGGTCGGGGTGTGGCCAGCAATGACGATGGGGCCCTCGCCGCGCTCGTTCAGAAGCCCCGTCGGCGCACCCCAGAAGTCCTCGCGAATCCACATGAGATCGTCGCGATACTGGTTCTGGACCATCCGATCGATGGCGCCCTCGTCCCAGGTCTGCCCGTCTTCATGGTCGATGCGTCGGGGGTCGATCCCCGCATGCACGAGCAGGTAGCGCCGGCCTGCCACCTCGGTCTGCGCGTAGAGGGGCAGCGTGAAGATCCACCGCGCCAACTCGATGCGCTCCTCAACCGGCAGTGCGCGAAGCCCCGCCATGGTGGGACCAGCGCCGTTGATCTCCCAGTTGAACGCAGCGGTGGGGTCTCCCCACTCGGCATAGTAGGAGAGCATGAGGTCTTCGTGGTTGCCCATCAGGACGGTCGTGTTGGGCAGCTCGCGGCAGCAGCGCACCACCGCGATCGGATCGGGGCCGCGGTCGATCATGTCCCCGAGCATGAAGATGCGGTCGTCCGAGGAGGGCGAGACGCGCTCGAGCAAACGGTCGAGCGTGCCAAAGTGCCCGTGGACGTCTGAGAACACGTACGTTGCCATCTCTTGCATCCTCCATGCGAAGATCACCGAGTGGTGCCCTCAAAAGGATAGCCCAACTCGTGTGCGCCTGCCGACCGAGGCCCCCAGCGGACCGACACAGGGGAAGAGGCACCTCCGTGTCGCCGGGCGCCCCTTCCCTCACGTCGACACACAAGTGCCTCTTCCCCTGTGCCGTTCAGGGCGGCGATCGCGCGCCTGCGCCCCATCGGCCTCTCTCTGCTTGGGATGCAGCGAGGGAGCAGGCACCGTGGCTAGAGATTGGACTTTTGCGGTGAAATTCCGCGACTGGCGGAGTAGCAGACGAGAAAACAGCAGGACGGG
>JAWRIT010000127.1:0-9177 GCA_040268355.1 Atopobiaceae bacterium
GACCCCGCTTTTCATGCCTGGATGACGTGGCGTCGCAGCGCCAACGAACTTAACGTGGCGTCGAGGAACCTATGAACGGATCTCGCCGCCGGTGCTCTTCATGACCTTGGTCACCAGCTTGGCGTGCGCCTTCTCGACCTCCTCAGATGTGAGGGTGCGCTCGTCAGCACGGTAGGTGAGCGAGAAGGCCATGGACTTCTTGCCTTCGCCCACGCGTTTCGGATCACGATATACGTCAAAGAGACGCACATCCTTGAGCAGCTTGCCGCCCGCGCTGCTGATGCGCTGCACGAGCATCTCATAGGTGACCGCCTCGTCCACCACGATGGCCAGATCGACATCGACGCCTGGCAGCGTGGGAACGTTCTGGTAGGGAAGCTGCTTGGTCGCCAGTTGCTGAAGCGTGTCAACCGACAGCTCGAAGGCGACCACGTCGTCGCTCACGCCAAAGCGCTCGAGGGCGCTCGGATGGATGTTGCCCACCCATCCCAAGGAGCGGTTGGCGGCGATGACCTCCGCCGCACGACCCGGCTGCAGCCAGCCGTGACGCTCGGCGTCGGCGGGCTTGTACGTCACCTTGGTGATGCGCAGGGCTGCAAGCAGCTGTTCCACCACGCCTTTGGCATCAAAGAAGTCGAGCTTGGGATACTTGATGTTCCAGCCGTCATCGTCCCAGCGGCCACTGAGCACGCCGGCCACATACGTCGGCTCCTTGGGCAGGCTCTTGTTCTTGCGACCATAGAGCACACGGCCGATCTCGTAGAGGTGAACGTTTGCCACGCCATGATCCTTGTTGTAGGCGACGGCACGCAGCAGACCGGGAATGAGATCCCGCCGCATCTCTGACTGATCGGTCACGAGCGGACGGATGATCTTGACCGGCACGCCCTTGCCCTCGTCGGGCATGCCCAGCTGCCCCAGGTCCCGCGGGTCGGCGAAGCAGTAGGTGCTCGTCTCGCAGAGCCCGCAGGCGCGCAGCGTCGCCCCAATGGTACGCAGTCGCAGCTGGTCGGGCGTCAGACCCCCCGCGTGGTTGCGGGCGGCGGGCAGGGTCGGCTCGATGTCGCCCTCGCCATAGAGACGGATGACCTCCTCGATGAGGTCGATCTCACGCGTAAGGTCGGGACGGTTCGTGGGGGCGGTGACCTCCCAGCTTCCCTCGCTCGCACGAACGATCGAGCATCCCAGTCGTTCGAGACGCCTCGCCATGAAGTCATCGGTCAGCGGCGCTCCGGCAATGAGGCGGGCGCGTTCGGGGCGAAAGGCCATCTGCGGCGCGCTTGCCGGAGCAGGATAGACGTCCACCATGCCCGCGCAGACCGTGGCCCCGCAGCAGCTCTCGAACAAGGCCGCCGCAATATCGGAGACGGACGCGCAGCCGTTGGGGTCGACCACACGCTCATAGCGCATGGACGCCTCGCTCATCAGATCGAGCGCGCGGCTCGTGCGGGAGACGTTGCCCGCGTCGAAAGCGGCGCTCTCGAGCAGAACGTCGACGGTGGTCTCATCGATCTCGGAGTCAAGCCCCCCCATGACGCCCGCAAGGGCCACGGCACGGTCATATCCATCGGAGATGACGGTGTTGTCGGCCGAGAGCGTACGCTCCTGCCCATCGAGGGTCGTCAGACGCTCGCCCTCGCGCGCCGCACGCACCACAACGTGCCGCTTGCCGTTCGCTTCGCTCAGCTTGCCCAGATCAAAGGCATGCAGCGGCTGACCCGTCAGAAACATGACGTAGTTGGTCACATCCACCACGTTGTTGATGGTGCGAGCACCGGCGGCCATGACGCGCTTGGCCAGCCACTCAGGGCTGGGTCCGATCTTAACCCCGCGCACGACACGTGCCGTGTAGCGCGGGCAGAGCGCGGGATCGTCGATGGTCACATCGACCAGCTCGGCGGTCGGAACGCCCTCCTCGCGCTGGATGTTGGGCAGATCGATGTGGGTGTCCTCATCGAGCATGGCTGACACCTCGACGGCCACGCCACACATGGAGAGGCAGTCGGGGCGGTTCGGGGTCATCTCGCAGTCGATCACCGTGTCGGAGAGGCCGCGCCACTCGGCGAAGTCGACGCCCACTGGCGCGTCTGCAGGCAGCACGATGATGCCCGAATGATCATCACCCAGACCCAGCTCGCGCGTGGAGCAGCACATGCCGCAGGACTCCACCCCCCGCAGTTTAGTCTGCTTGATGGCAAAGCCACCTGGAAGTACGGCTCCCACCATAGCTACGACGACCTTGTCACCCTGTTCGAAGTTCTGGGCGCCACAGACGATCTGCAAGGGGGCTGGCCTGCCGTCAGCGTCGACGTTCTTGTCCCCTACACTCACGGCGAGCTTCCAGAGGTGGTCCGAGTCGGGATGTGGCTCCTTGATGGTGATCTGGCCGGTCACGACATGGTCGAGGTCGGCCCCCAACCGGTCGATGGCCTCCACCTCGGTGCCCGTACGCACGAACTCCGCCACCAGATCCTGGGGATCGCCTGGTAGGTCCACCATTTCCTTGAGCCATTCATATGAGACGCGCATGTCGCTTACACCTTTCTGGTACGCGTTGAGATTGGTCGAGGGTGGGGCCGCGGGTGCGCCCTCCGGCCCCGTACGCGATTCAGCCGCTAGAACTGCCGAAGGAAGCGCATGTCGCCTTCCATGAGCATGCGCAGGTCGGGCAGGTCGTAGCGCAGGGCCGCCACACGCTCCACACCGATGCCGAAGGCGAAGCCGGTGTAGCGCTCGCTGTCGATGCCGCAGTTCTCCAGCACGTTGGGATCCACCATGCCGCAGCCCAAGATCTCCAGCCAGCCCGTGTTCTTGCAGAAGCGACAACCCTCGCCGTGGCAGACGCCACAGGAGACGTCGACCTCGCAGCTAGGCTCGGTGAACGGGAAGAAGTGCGGGCGATAGCGCGTGGCACGATCCTTGCCAAAGATCTCGCGGGTGAAGTAGTCGAGCGTGCCCTTGAGATCACCAAAGGTGATGCCCTCGTCCACCACGAGGCCCTCCACCTGGTTGAACTGCGGCAGGTGGTTGGCGTCGGCCGTGTCGGGGCGAAAGACCGTGCCAGGGCAGATCATATAGATGGGCGGTTTTCTCTGCTCCATGTAGTGCACCTGCATACCTGAGGTCTGCGTACGCAACAGCACGTCCGAATCCCCAAGGATCAGGGGCTCCTTACCCTCCGGAGCGTTGTCCACCACGTAGAAGGAGTCGCGGGCAGAGCGGCTCGGGTGGTCGGCGGGAGCGTTCAAGGCGGTGAAGTTGTACCACGTGGTCTCGACATAGGGACCGTCCGCCACGATGTAGCCGAGACCGCAGAAGATGTCCTCGATCTCCTCGCGAATCTGAGTGATGAGGTGCTGGGTGCCGAGTGACAGCGAACGGCCAGGCAGCGTGACATCGGCCGCCTCGGCAGCCATCCGCTGGGCGAGCAGCTCGCGCCCAAGCTCAAGCCTCCGCTGCTTGAGGGCGCTCTCGACGTTCGCGCGCACGGTGTTGGCAAGCTGCCCCATGGCCGGCCGCTCCTCGGGCGCGATCTTGCCCATCATGCGCATGAGCGCAGTGAGCTGGCCCTTCTTGCCCAGGGCCTTGATGCGCAGGTTCTCGAGCGCCTTCATGTCCTGGACCTTCGCGATCTCCTGCTGCACCTGTGCCTCAATGGCCTTGAGATCGTCGGATAGTGCCATGCGAACTCCCCTTTCAAAAAAACCGCCCCTGTGCCGTAAGCACAAGGACGGAAGTCTCCGCGGTACCACCTTGTTTGACGTGCGCGTTGTCTCTCGCGAGCGTCCACTCGTTGAGCCCCGTGCCGTGGGGCCGACGGCTTGCCTACTGACAGGAGCGTCCTGCGTTCAGTTCGCGGCTGGTGGAGTGAACTCCTGATCTCTGGATCCGTGAACGCCTCTCAGCCAGTGGGCGTTCTCTCTGTCCGCATCCAACGCGAGTGCAGGACCTCTCCGTCATCGCCTAAGTGGTGATGGTAGCACAGTCTTGCCTGCATGGGTCCAGCATTGAGCAAGACGCGCACGGTCACCCCATCAGCTGTGCGAGCAAGGCCAAACGGACTACTCCTCCAAGCCGAATTCTGTGAGCAGGCGAGCGAAGACCGCTTCATCCCGCAAGGCTTCGACGAGTTCGCTCGCGCGACCCTGCTCATCGAGCGCTTCGGCGAGTCGGGCGAACAGCTGTCGCTCCTCTGCCTTCCCCCGTTCGAGACCTTGCTTGACACCCTGTTCGATACCTTGTTCGATACCTTGCTTGAGTCCTTGCTCGATGCCTTGTTCGATCCCTCGCTCGAACACGCCCTTGCTCAAGTTCATTACCTCATCCACCTCTCCGGCGAGCTGCTCGTGCATGGGTATGCCGAACTCGTCTTCGATGACTGCTTTGCGCACCTCCATGCCTTGCTCGGAAGCGATCAGCATTCCCAGGAGACGCAGGATGCCATCCCCACGTTCCTGCCGGTCGCCATCCGGACAGACGAGAACGATCTCAAGCAGATCATACTCCCTCTGATGCGCCATGGCCTTTCCCACCACCTGTTCTTCGGCCATCGCGTAGCGGGTGACAGTATTGCGGAAGCGCGCTGGAGGGTTCGGGCAGATCCAAATCGAACAGACCTTGCGCAGACGTTCGTAGTGCGCGTTGGTGAACGTTCGGCCGTACTGCGAGGAAAGAAGCCGTGCGCAGTAGTAGGTCGCACGTTGCAGCAACGAATACCCGGGATAGAAGTCGTTCTGAGCTTCTATGTTCACAATCATCGACACCTGTTCGTCTGAGCCTGGCACCAACGCTTGAAAGCGAATGTCAAACCAGACGGTCCCCTCAGCGATGCTCGTGTCCTCTGTGGGTAGTCCCGTAATTCGCGGCGCCGCCGCACCATCAGCATGGAGGGCAACCACCCCGATCTCTGGATCGCCCTCTATGAGCGAGTCGGCGATCTCCTGCGGGTTGACCTGGGAGAACTCCTCTAGACACTCATGCAGAATCCAGCCTAGAATGATCTTCTCCGAGAGCAGGCGCTTGCAAGCGCGGTCATATCGATCGCGCCGGGCGCGCGCATCGCTTGCGTCGAGGCCAGCAGAGACACTTGTCTGTCGATATGGTTCTCCCACAGTCGTCTTCCTTTCCCATCAGTGAGGACACCTTGCACCGGCGATCGGGCGGTGCTCGAATCTTGTGTGGATGCAACAAGCGAAAAAGGAAATGAGCCTACGGCCACGGCATAATGCGCCCCCTTTGTTCTCGCAGGAATATGTGCCAGTCCCCTTACGAGAACGCCTTCAGCCTGAGGCTCCCTGAGCGCACTCTCTCAATGTCTCGCCCTACAGCCGAGCCGGCACAAGGCCGTCCACTGTCTCCTGGGCATGCCCTGCGTCAGCTGTTGGGCACGAGAGGATAGTATATCAAGAGTAGTTACGTGTCAAGAACATGTGTTTGCTTTTTTCGTACGCTGGTGTGGCACCCATCATCGCTACGGGGCGCAGCTCCGTCCCCCGCGCATGACACCCGTGCAGATCGGCTCGCCGGACCACCGGGGCCAGGCCACTGGGTCACTGGCAGAAGGGCCACTCCCCCGCAGCGAGGGCTTCGAGCGCGTCGGCCACCGCCTCATCGTCGCACGACCCGATGTGCCAGCGTGCGGCCGCAGCGGCCTCCGCACTCGCGTTGGCGACGGCGACCGAGTTGGGCACATGCGCCAGCATCTCGAGGTCGTTGCCCGAATCCCCGAAGACGACCACCTGGTCCAAGCAAATGCCGAGCGCCTCGCAGAGAATGTCGATGCCCGTCGCCTTGCTGTAACCAGGCGGCAGCAGGTTGAGAAAGCCTGCCAACGGGATGTTGAAGTCGAGCTCGGGAACCTCTTTGGTGAGCAGGTCGTGGAGCTGTCTTGTGGCAGCGAGGTCCCCGTTGACAAAGACGTTCATCTTGACCACGGGGTAGTAGGGAATGGCCGTCACCGGAAGTGCCGCGTCGGCGTAGAGAGGAAACTCGGCTTCGAGATCCTCGCGCGAGCCCTCCACGAGAAGCGGTGCGCCCGCCTGGTCGAAGACGATCGCGCCCGTGCGAGGAAGTCCGCGCAGCACCTGCGTCACATGCACCATGGCATCGCGATCAAGGTACTGCTCGTGGATGAGCCGCCCGTCCAGATGCACCTGCATGCCGTTGGTCCCCAGCGCCGTGGCCACACACGCCTCGTCTCCACCGAAGGCCGGCACCACATACGAGATGCCACGACCGCTCGCCGGCCCCACGCGCATGCCCGCCCCCATGGCCGCATGCATGGCGCAGCGCATGCGCTCGGACACCTGAGCGCGCCCCCTGGGCAGGATGGTTCCATCGATATCGGTCAGGACCAGTTTGATGTCGTGAGCCACAGGCGCAACTCCCTCCTCAGTGCCGCGGATGCCAGAAACCCTATTCTAGTGGAGCGAGCGGGATGGGCTGGCCGCCCCACAAAACAGGGGGGTTCGGCACGAGCGGCGGCAGGCACCTTCCCGCCAGGTTTAATCTTGGCTCAATCTGGCATTAATCCCAACCGGGTATGCTTGCACCATGGTCGCACGGGCAAGGGGCCCGTACGCGTATCGGAAAGAGAGAGGCCATGGAAGCCCTTGTGACCCTTGCCGTTCTGTTCTGCGTCATCATCCCCGCCGCAGCGTGGGTCTTCAATCTCACCTTTCGCATCATGGGTTGGACCCTACGCATGATATTCGGCGTGCTGCTGTTTCCTCTGTGGATCGTGCTCGCGCTGGCAGGTGGCATCGCCCTCGCGGCACAGGTGCTCATACCCATCGCGGTGGTCTTCTTCGTCGGCTCGCTGATCTTCTCCGACTAGGGTCCTTTCATGCGCTTCGGTCGTTCTTGTGGCACGGGCGGGTATCATGGCATGGTCAGCATGCCATGCCAGAGAGGTGCCCATGACCAAGCTCTTTGCCAGCGACTTTGACGGAACACTGTTCTTTCACAAGAGCGAGACGCCCTTCCGCCAAGCCGACCTGGATGCCATCCGCACGTTCCAGGAGACGGGCGGCATCTTTGGCGCCTGTACCGGACGCCCCCTGCGCGCCCTCACCGTACAGAGCGAGGGCGTCTTCCCATTCGACTTCTACAGCGCCCTCTCAGGTGCGACCCTGCACAACCACAGGACCGACCCACTCGTCGAGGCGAGTGTCCCGCGTGAGGTGGTCCGCGATCTCTTCGAGCGCTACCGGCCCTACGCCTGCGACGGCACGGCTTTGGTCTGCGCGGCAGATGACTACTGGTTCATCGGAGATGCGGCGCTGGTCTGGCACCCCGTCAGCTGTGCTGACTCCTTTGCCGAGCTTCCTGACCCCTTGCAGGGCTTCTCGCTGGAAACCGAGACCGAAGAGATTGCCATCCAGCTTGCTGGTGACATCAACACCACCCATGGTGACACCGTCTGTGCCTTTTCGAACCTGGCGAGCATCGACGTCCTGCCTGCTGGCCACTCCAAGGGAACGGGACTTCATCAGGCGGCGACGCACTTTGGCGCCAGCATCACCGCCAGCATCGGGGACTCGCTCAACGACCTGCCCTTGCTCGACGCGGCCGACGTGGCCTACACCTTCACCTCAGCATCACCGGACCTGCGCGAACATGCCGACGTGCTCGTGGAAAGCGTCTCTGAGGCGATCGCGGACTTCATGACGCGCGAGCCGTGATGGGCGCCCTCATGCGCTCGTTCTGCGCGGGCAGCGGCCCCCATGACAGAAGGCCGCCACTCGCCTGGTGATTGGCGCCTGCGAGCAGGACGTTCCGGCGCGAGCGGCGAAGACCCCGTCAGCCCGCGGCAGACACATCGTCTGAGCCGCGATCCTTACCGCAAGGGGAGCCCGTCTTTCTCCGCGCTTGGTAACGGCTTGATGCCAAGACGGCAACCTGTGGTCGTCCAAGCACTACACTTGCCAGGGAACCCATGGAAGGAGATGCGGGATGGACTACGCTGCAGAATCGCTGCGCATGCACCGCGAGCTGCGAGGAAAGATCGAGATTGCCCTCAGGGCGGACGTGTCGTCGTCCGAGGCCCTGAGCCTTGCCTACACACCGGGCGTCGCCGAGCCATGCCTGGAGATCCAGCGCGACCCGGCACAGAGCTTCGAGCTCACCCGCCGCTGGAACACGGTGGCCGTCGTCACCGACGGCACGGCAGTGCTTGGTCTGGGCAACATCGGCCCCGAGGCGGCCATGCCCGTCATGGAGGGCAAGTGCGCCCTGTTCAAGGCCTTTGGTGACGTGGACGCGCTGCCTCTGTGCGTGCGCTCCCATGACGTGGACGAGATCGTTCGCAGCGTCGAGCTGCTTGCGGGCAGCTTTGGTGGCGTCAACCTCGAGGACATCTCCGCACCGCGCTGCTTTGAGATCGAGCGGCGCCTCAAGGAGGTCTGCGACATCCCCATCTTCCATGACGACCAGCATGGCACCGCCGTCGTCACGCTCGCGGGGCTGACCAATGCCCTCAAGCTGGTGGGAAAGCGCATCGACGAGGTGCGCGTCGTCACCGTGGGGGCAGGGGCCGCCGGTATCGCCATCGTGCGTCTGCTGCAGGCGATGGGACTTCGTGACGTCGTCATGTGCGATCGCCAGGGGGCCATCTATGAGGGGCGCGACGGCCTGAACCCCATCAAGGCCGAGATGGCGCGTCTCACCAACGCCCGTAGGCAGACCGGAGGTTTAGCCGAGGTCGTGCGAGGAGCCGACGTGTTCATGGGCGTCTCGGGTCCCGGCACGCTCACCGCCGACATGGTGCGTTCCATGGCAGCCGATCCCATCGTCTTCGCCTGCGCGAATCCCGATCCGGAGATCTTCCCCGACGAGGCGAAGGCGGCGGGCGCCGCCGTGGTCTCCACCGGGCGCTCGGACTTCCCCAACCAGGTGAACAACGTGCTCTGCTTCCCCGGCATCTTTCGCGGGGCACTGGACGTGCGCGCACGAGACATCAACGACACCATGAAGATCGCCGCCGCACAAGCGATTGCGGATCTGGTCAGCGAGGAGGAGCTCCGCTCCGACTACATCCTGCCCCATGCCTTCGACCCACGAGTGAGAGACGCCGTTGCCCAGGCCACGGCCGAGGCCGCCCGCAAGAGCGGCGTGGCCCGCGCCTAACGGGCACCAACCGAGATCGTCGGGGGGGGGGGGGGGGGGGGGGGGGGGGGG
>JAWRIT010000128.1:0-14979 GCA_040268355.1 Atopobiaceae bacterium
GGCCGTCCGCCAGACGGGCAGCATGGCAACGGCTGCGACGGCGCAGGTCGACGGACTGAGGTAGTTCTCGGGGATATGCATGTGTTCCTCCCGGGCACGATACGGGACACTTTCGGAAAATTGTATCGTTAAACCCAACTCGAAGGTCAACGCGAAGACCGGGCAGAGTGACGCGCATATTTGAGGGCTGAGACCGGCAAGAAATAATCCGTGAACGGTTTCAGAATCGGTTCGAGAAAAATCTGTGTAGAATAGTTGAAGAACTACACAGACAGTGGAGCTGTCATGCGCCCTATCGCCCGAACGCTCCTTCTGGGCCCGCCGCGCACGACCGTCTCACACGCTCCTGCCGTCACCGGGCTTGGCGGGACAGGGAGCGGGGCCGCCGTTGCCCGCATGGGCAACCGACACCATGAGGGGACTGATGCCGGCATGGCGCCAGATCGCCACGTCATCGTTGACGACTCCACGCTGCTGACCTTCAGTGGCCTTGACCACAACGTCTACAACGCCGTTCTGCGCAACCTTGCGACCTTTGTGGACCTTCGGGTGACCGACCTGGCACGCCTTGCCGGCGTCTCGAACGCGACCGTCGTCCGGTTCTGCAAGAAGTGCGGCTACACGGGCTTTCCCGAGTTCAAGCGAGCGGTGCTCACTCGTCTGCGGCAGGAGCGCCCGACGGGGCCGGTCCCGCCGGTCTTGGAGGAGGTGCTCGCGGTCACCGCGCCGGAGTCGCTCGAGGCGCTCTCCGGCCAGATCGCACGTGCGTTCGAACTGGTGCGTTGGGCAGACTGCATGCTGCTGTTGGGGAGCGGGAAGTCGGGGGGACTCGCCTCCTATGGGGCGCACCTCTTCAGCGGCCTTGGGGTGGCCTCGATTCCCATCACGTCCTTTCCCACCTACGCGACCAGCATGGGCACCAGCGACACCACGCTGCTCGTGCTCTCGCACAGCGGCAGCACGCCCATGGTGTACACGGCCATGCAGCACCTTGTGGCTGGGCAGTCCAAGGCCGTCGCCGTGACGGCCAACCCACAGAGCCCCATCGGCCGGCTCGCCAACGTCTGCGTCTCCTATCCCACGCAGACGGGCCTCTCGCTTTCCACCGGCGACCTCTCGACGCGCTTCTGCATGCTCTACGTGCTCGAACAGCTGGCACGGATGCTCTACAACGACGGCATCGCGGGCGACGGGGCACCGATGGGGGATAGATCCGCTCAGTAGCATACAAAAAAGCGTTGTCAATATGAAAATGAGTGAAAACGACCGGAAGCTGGAAGAATCCGGCAGGCGCACGTTGACTTGCAAGAAAGACGTGTTGAGTTTATGAATGTGAAGCAACTGTGAGGGAGCAGAATCCCCCTGGCACAGTGCGGGCGCGCGAGCGCCGCAGGGAAGGGAACCTCGGGAAGCACGTCAACACACAGAAAGGAAGGTGGGTCACACCATGCAGGAGTTCTTTCAGAACAAAGTTCTGCCGGCCATCATGGGCTTCGTGAACACCAAGGCGATCCGCGCCATCAAGGACGGCCTCGTCTACTCGATGCCGCTCATCATCGTCGGTGCCGTCTACTTGCTGCTGTTCCAGCTGCCGATAGAGAGCCTTGCGAACCTGGTCACGGCAAGCGGCGCCGTGCCCTATCTGTCCCACGGCTACACGTCCACGTTCCAGATCATCGCCTTGATCGCCGCGCTGGGCATCGCCTACCAGTGGGCCAAGAACGACGGCTGGGAGCCCCTCTCGGCCGGCATCATCGCCATCGCGGCGTTCCTCATCCTGATCCCGACCAACGTCGCAGGGGAGTACTTCACCATCGAAGCCGAGACCGGCGAGTACGCGGCCGCCACGGTCGCAGGCCTGGACAAGACCTGGCTCGCCGGCCAGGGCATGATCGGCGCCATCATCGCTGGCCTGCTCACCGGCCTCATCTACAGCGCGTTTCTGAAGCGCGACATTCGCATCAAGATGCCCGAGGGCGTGCCTGACGGCGTCGCGGCCGCCTTCACCGGCCTCATCCCGGCCGCCGTCATTCTGACTGGTGCCGTTATCATCACGGGCATCTGCGGCTCCCTCTTTGGCGTGACCCCCATCGAGCTCATCTACCAGTGGCTGCAGATCCCGCTGCAGAACGTCGGCGGCTCGCTGGGCGGCGTCATCATCTTCGAGACCCTGATCCCGCTGCTGTGGTGGTTCGGCGTCCACGGCGCCACCGTCGTCGGATCGGTTACCCAGCCCCTCACGTTGGCCAACCAGGCCGACAACGCCGCGATCTTCCAGCGGCTCACCGAGTCCGGCATGAGCCGCGCCGACGCCATCGCCGCCCTGGGCGAGAATGGTGGGCACATCTTCACCGAGGCCTTCCTGAACTGCTTCCAGGCCATCACCGGCTCCGGCATCACGATCGGCCTCGTCGTCTTCATGGTGTTCTTCGCCAAGTCGGCCCAGTTCAAGCAGGTCGGTAGGCTCGGCCTGGGCGCGGGCGTCTTCAACATCAACGAGCCGATCCTGTTCGGCACCCCCATCGTCATGAACCCCAAGCTGTTCGTCCCGTTCGTGCTGGCGCCGGTCTTTGGCAACGCCTTCGCGTACATCATGACGATGATCGGCTTCATGCCCTACACGATGGGCGTCACGGTCCCCTGGACCACGCCGCCGATCCTTTCCGGTCTGCTGTGCATCGGCTGGCAGGGTGCCGTCGTCCAGCTCATCGAGCTGGTGGCCTCGTTCTTCATCTACCTGCCCTTCGCCCGCTCGGTGGACAACGAGCTCTACGAGCAGGAGCAGGCTGCCGAGCAGGCTGCGTAGGAGCATCGTCCAAGCACTGCCACCTTCCCTGATCGGAAAGGGACCGTCGGAGCGATCCGGCGGTCCTTTTTCTGTCACCGGCTGTGAAGCTTCGAAACCCCGGCGCGGGGTTCCTGGCGTGGCCCTGGCGATCGCGGAGTCCTGGTCAGGGGCCCAGCTGCCGCTGGCCCCTCCTGGCCTTCGTTCGTCCGTCTCGCCCTGCGGGATCGGATCGCCTTTCGCACGGCACGTCAGACAGGGGAGTGGGTGGCTGTGTCATACTAATGAGGTTTGTTCGAGGACCGCGAAAGGAGTTCGGATGAAGGTTGCCATCAGGTACTTCTCGAGGGGCGGCAACGTGCGTGCCATGGCGGAGGCGCTGGCACGAGGAGCCGGCGTCGAGGCCCTCTCCATCGACGAACCGGGTGCCGAGATCACCGAACCGGTCGACCTGCTCTTCATCGGCGGGGCCCTGTATGCCTTCCAGCTCGACAAGACGTTCAAGGCCTATCTTGAGCGCCTGCCGGAGGACCTGATAGGGGAGGCCATCTGCTTCGGCTCCTCGCTGCTCACGCGTCGTCCGATCTACCTCATCCAAGACGCCCTCAAGCGGAAGAGCATCAAGATCAACAAGCAGGCCGTCTACTCGCGCAACCATCCCAACGACAACCTGATCGGCGTTCTGGAGTACTTCGCCCAAAACGAGGTCACGCGTGACCGCTCGCTCGACGGCCTTCCGCCGTATCTGGTCTTCAAGCGGTCGCAGGAGATCAAGGAGCAGCGCGAGGCCGAGGCGAGGCAGCGCGAGGCCGAGGCGGCCGAGGGCGTGGCCGCAGACGACCAGGGTACGGACCAGGACCAAGCCCAGGATCGGGACTAGGACTTCGGCTGGCATCGGCTGGGCTGGCTGCGGGTCACGCTCGCCGTCGGCCTGATCGCGGGTGTGACGCACGGCGCGGAAAGGGAGCGGACATGTTTGGCATCGGTATGGCACGTGCCTACGAAGGGTTCAGCATCGACCTGTTGGGTGGCGCGAGCGCGGCGCTGCTCGTGTCGCTGGCGACGCGTCTGCTGGTGGGGATCGGCTGGTACCGGCTGTTCGAGCGCGCGGGCATCAAAGGATATTCGGCGTTCATTCCCATCGTGGGGCCCTACAACGCCTTCCGACTGGTCTGGGATGACTTCTCGTTGGCAGCGATCTTTGGGGCGACCACCTTCGTGGCATGGGTCAACGCCGTAGGCGTCGAGCATCCGATCGTAGGCGCCTTCGCGGTCGTCAACTTCATCCTCTGGTGGGCCCTGGCGCTGCTCTCCACACGCGCCTATGGCACAGGCATGTTCCTGGGATTTCTCTATGGTGGCCTCTCTTGGCTCGGGGTGCCGCTCATGGGCTTCTGGTCGAGGGGGAGCTACCAGGGGGCCTGGTCGAGCGATCCCGAGGCCGACCAGAACCTGACGCCCAAGGAGCGCAAGAAGCGCCGCAAGAAGGCGGCGAAGAAGGCGAAGCGCACGCGCTGACGGCGCGCGGATGGCTGCGCCGGGCGGCTCTCCACAGCCCAGGCGCCAGGGGATGTCAGGTAGACGCAATGCGGCCGTCCGTCGACCAGACTGACCGATGGGCGTGGTTTTGGATTGCCCCGCAGGCGAATCAAGTAGTATGAACAGGTACGCTTGCGTGGGGAAGTGAGACCCTGGCTTTTCGTGCGCAGGCAAAGGAAACGAGGGAAAGGAACCCCACATGCTCAAGATCCGTCTGTTCTGCGCCGCCGGCATGTCCACCAGCCTTCTCGTTCGCAAGATGATCGAGGCGGCAGAGGCCGAGGGCCTCGATGCCGACATCGTCGCCTATCCCGTGGGCGAGTTCGACCAGCATCTCGAGGGCATCGACTGCGCGCTCCTCGGGCCCCAGGTCGGCTACATGAAGGCCCAGATGCAGGCCAAGGCCAAGGCCGCCGGCGTCCCCTGCGACGTCATTCCCATGGCCGACTACGGCATGGTCAACGGCAAGAACGTCCTTGCCTTCGCCCAGAAGCTGATGGCCTAGGCACCAATCAGACCAGGTATTCCGGCTCCCCTCGTGGGAGCCGGTTTTGCATCACGCACGCCACGAAGCGGGAAACGCACGGGGAGGGTCCGAACACAGTAAGGAGTAGGTCATGACCGAGGAGCTTGAGCTCACCCTGTTCCAGATCATCACGGCCGCCGGCGGCTGCAAGTCCAACTACATCGGCGCCATCCAGGAGGCCAAGAACGGCAACTTCGAGGCGGCGGACAACCTCATCAAGGAGGGCGACGCCTACCAGTCCCAGGCGCACGACCCGCATGCCAAGCTGCTTGCGGAGGAGGCCCAGCTGCAGGTTGCCGGCAAGAACTCCGCCGATCTCGTCTGCCTGTTGCTCATCCATGCCGAGGACCAGATGATGAGCTGCGAGGTCTTCAAGCAGATGGCCGTCGAGTTCATCGACCTCTACAAGAAGCTCGCCTAGCCGAAGCGTATCCACCACGGCAGCCATCGAGGGCGGAAAGGCGTCTCCTTTCCGCCCTCGTCGCATGAGCCGCCGCGCTCGCTGTCCGGCGGGTCGCGCATGCGCCACCTGCCGCGACGCAAGTTGAGCGAACGTGATTCTCTGTCGTACCATGGGGTAAACACCCGAGCGCACATGCGATAGGAGGGCCAGCTCCATGGCGGTCTATGTCACGGGGGACATTCACGGCTGGTTGGACATCGGCAAGCTCACGCCGGACCGCTGGCCTGTCGGTCAGACCTTGCGCAAGTGCGACTACCTGGTCATCTGCGGGGATTTCGGACTCGTGTGGAGCAACCCGCCCACCCTCGAGGAACGCTTCTTTCTCGACTGGCTCGACAACCGTCCCTGGACCACCCTGTTCGTGGACGGCAACCACGAGAACTACGACCTGCTCGACAGCTTTCCGACCAGCGAGTGGCGAGGGGGAAAGGTCGCGCGCATTCCGGGCACCAAGCACATCCTGCACCTGCGGCGGGGCCAGGTATACGAGATGGGCAAGTTCGGGCGCTGGTTCTGCATGGGCGGCGCCCCGTCCCACGACGTCGCCGGACGCGTCGAGGGCACCTCATGGTGGGCGCGCGAGATGCCCAGCCAAGAGGAGTACGACGAGGCCTGGAGCAACCTCGAGCGCGTGGGATGGCAGGTGGACTACGTCTTCACCCACGAGGTGCCACGCAAGTTGCGCCGTCATGCCATGGTGCGCCACTACGACCCGAGCCGCGAGCAGGACGACGAGCTGACGGCCTTTCTCCAGCGTGTCGATGACCGCCTGGACAAGGGCCGCCTCAAGGTGTGGTATGCCGGCCACTACCACGACGACATGATGCTGCGCGACAAGCAGCACGTCGAGCTCTACAACCATGTGGTGGAGCTGGGCGAGCTGCCCGACGGGAGCGTGCATCGGCATCTTCCGTACTGCAAGGAGTCGTGGATCGGCATTCACGGGGCGGCCCAGCGCTACCGCGAATGGGTGCTGTCGCGTCGGATCGAGGGCTGCACGATCACCTGGGAGGACAACGAGCACATCCGCCTTGCCACCAACAGCATGTTCGGCAAGATCATCTTCCATCCACGGGGCGAGGACGTTCCCGAGATCGTGGAGATGCACATCACCCGCAAGACCGACGGGGCGCCGATGTTCCGGGTGCGCTTCGAGCTGGATGACGAGCTGCGAGCCAAGGAGCAGTTCCTGGAGATGGCGGAGGTGCTTGACCGTGCCGACGCGCGCGGCATGGTGCGCGTGCTTTTGTGTTGCGCGGCCGGTGTCACCACGACGATGTACGAGCGCACGCTCACCGCGCTTGCCGAGGAGCTGTCGCTCACCTACGACTTCACGGCCTGTCCGCTCGACGACGCCATCGCGCGGGGCGCAAGCTATGACGTGGTGATGGTGGCCCCGCAGATGGGATATCGCTACAAGGACGCCGTGAAGGCCTTTCCCGCCGCCACGGTCATCGAGATCCCCGATGAGATCTTTGCGACCTTCGACGTCAAGGCGACCCTGCGTCTGCTGCTCGACGCCATGTCCGAGGGCATCGAGCAGGACGAGGCGGGCGACAGCATCCAGATCGTGCGACCCATCGATGACAGCCTGGACGTCATGGTGGTGACGGTCGTGCGCCGCGTGCACTCCGAGATCATCGGGTATCGCATCTTTGCGGACGGTGGCGTGGCCCTGAGCGGGACCGTGTACAAGCGCCATGTGGACTTCCGCGACATCGAGGACGTGCTGGCGACGGTCAAGCTCGACGGCTTTGACGTGCGCTCGCTCGACGCCATCGGCATCGCGCTGCCGGGCGTCATCAACCGGGCCTCGATCTCGGTGCCCTCCAGCGACATCCGCGACTACGACCAGGGTCGTAAGCTCAAGCGGCGCTATGGCGTCGAGGTGTATGTGGACAACAACTCCAACGCCGCCGCCATGGGCTGCTACATGAGCCAGGACGACTACGACACCGTGGTCTTTCACGCGCAGCGGACCGGCAACCTCCCCTGTGGGCAGGGGATCGTGGTGGATGGTCGGCTCGCCAAGGGCCGGCTCAACTATGCGGGGGAGCTCTCGCTGCTCTCCCGGCGTCTCAGCTACAGCGGCGTGCCCCACGAGATGATCTGGACCTACGAGGGCATGCGCGAGATCGTCGCCAACTACCTGCTGGCGAGCATCTGCACCGTGGCCCCCGACGCGATCTTCGTGCACTCCGCGCTGGTGAGCGACATGGACGCGCTGCGCGCGGAGCTGGCCCGCACGGTGCCCGAGCAGTACATCCCGCCGCTCATCTGGGTGGAGGACCACCGCGAGCTGATCTTCTTGGGAGAGCTTGCACTGTGCATCGAGAAGCTGACGAATCCGCGTCCGCATCGCAAGTGGTAGGCGTACCTGGCGAGGACCGTCGCCGGGTGTCGGAGCTGGTAGCTGGAGTCAACCGCCGTGCGGATCTCGCGCTGGCGTCCCGTGGCGCGCCACTCGGGACCAGGTGCGCTGGCCTGTGCCCTGGGCACCTAGGGGCCAGGGCTTAGCCCAAGCGCCTAGCCAAGCGCGACGTCGAGCGCCATCATGAGGGTGAAGCCGACGGCAAAGAGCACCGTGCCGACGTTGGAGTGTCGGCCCCGGCTCATCTCGGGGACCAGCTCCTCCACGACGACGTACATCATGGCGCCAGCAGCGAATCCCAAAAGGTAGGGGAGCAGCGGCACCACGTGCTGCGCCGCGTAGATGGTGAGCAGCGCCCCGATCGGCTCGACCACGCCCGAGGCGACGCCGCCAAGGAAGGCCTTGCGACGGCTGCTTCCCTCGGCCCGCAGGGGCAGCGAGATGATGGCGCCCTCGGGGAAGTTCTGCAGGGCGATGCCCAACGCGAGCGCCATGGCCCCGCTGAGCGTGATCGAGGTGGTGCCGGACATCCATCCTGCGAACACGACGCCCACGGCCATGCCCTCGGGGATGTTGTGCAGCGTCACCGCAAGGATCATGAGCGTGGTGCGCTGCAGGCGCGACCTGCGGCCCTCCGCCTCGTCCGAGTGCAGGTGCAGGTGGGGGATGATGCAGTCCAGCGCCAGCAAGAAGACCGTGCCCAACCAGAATCCGATGAGGGCCGGGAGGAACGCGAGACGACCGAGGGAGGCGGCCTCGTCCATGGACGGCTCCAGCAGGCTCCAGATGGAGGCGGCCACCATGACGCCCGCGGCAAAGCCACTCAGCGCCCGCTCGACCGTGTCGTCGAGCTGCGAGCGCATGAACAGGACGCAGGCGGCACCAAGGCTGGTGCCGATGAAGGGGATGAGGAGTCCCCAGATGACCTCGATTGGCATGGATGTCTCCTAACGCGCTGCGTCACGGTGGCGCAGGGGATCGCCGACGGGGCGGGGCGCTCGCTATGCCTCGGTGATGAAGTTGGAGTAGGCGGTCTTGGCGCTCACGCCCGGAAGGCTTCCCACCTTGCCCGCGAGCGCCGAGATGACGTCCTGCGGGGCATCGATGGCGATGCTGATGATGCTGATGCCCTTGGCGCGGTAGGGGATGCCCATGCGCCCGATGATGTGGTCGGCGAACTCGTGCAGAACCTCGTTCAAGCGCTCTACGGAGCTGTCCTTCTCGATGATGATGCCGATGACGGCGACACGGGTCTCCATGGCAGGCTCCTCTCCGCTGGTGTGGAATGCGTCCGCACGGTGGCAGACGCATTCCACATTCTAGCAAAATGGCAGGACAGAGGGCCAGTCGAGGGTACCGCCAAAGAGGGCCCTGGGCTGGCCGGACAGCTCGGCCACTAGGCGGGCAGCTCGTTGTACAGGACCTTGCCCGCCTCGTTTCTGGGGATGCGCTCGATGACGTGCGTCTCGAAGGCGCTCAGGTTGAGGTGCGTGCGCTCCGAGAGCAGATGGCGGACCGCCTCGGCCCGCGTGCCGTCGGTGAGGTAGATGCGCACGTGGTCGTCGGTGCCCGCGCAGGTGCACTCCAGGCCGTCAAACTCGTGGGCGACGATGCGATCCAGCTCATCGAGGTTCACGCGGTTGCCGAACACCTTGAGGAAGCGCTTCTTGCGACCGGTGATGTAGAAGAAGCCGTCCTCGTCGCGGCGGGCCATGTCGCCGGTCTTGAGCGTGCCGTGGCGCTCGTCCCCGAGGGCCAGGTCCTCGGGGCGCTCCGCATAGCCAAGCGTCACGTTGGGCCCATGGAAGACCAGCTCTCCGACCACGTCGGCCCCCTCGATCACCGAGCCGTCGTCATCGACGAGCTCGAGGGTGCCGCCGGGGATGGCGATTCCCATGCTGCCCCGCTTCTCGATGGCGCGCTCCGCCGGGAGGTAGCCCATGCGGGCGGTGGCCTCGGCCTGCCCGTACATGACGACAAAGCGCTTGCCGTGCTCGGCGGCCCAGGCCGCAAAGCGCTCGTGGAGGTCGACGGGGAGCTTGCCGCCCGCCTGGGTCATGGTCCTGAGGCTGGGAAGGTCCATCATGCGGAAGCGCAGGCGCTCCAGGATCTCGTAGGTGTAGGGGACGCCACCGAAGGACGTGGCCTGCTGCTCGCGGAAGAAGGTCCAGAACTCGCGCTCGAGCGGCCCTCGCTCGGTGAGCAGGACCGTCGCGCCCACCAACAGGTGGCTGTTGATGATGGAGAGCCCGTAGGTGTAGTTCATGGGCAGCGTCGTGATGGGCCGCTCGCTCGCGTCAAGCGCCAGGTAGTCGGCGATCGAGGCCGCGTTGGAGAAGACGTTGTCGTAGCTCTGCCGGACGAGCTTGGGGCTGCCGGTCGAACCCGAGGTGGTGAGCAGCAGGGCGAGCTCGTCAAAGAGCTCGTGCTCCGCGGCCCCCGTGCGCCGCAGGAGCGTGTAGCCCCAGCCCTCAAGGACGCGCTTTCCGTGCGCGCCTGCGGGATGGTCGGCGGGAACCCACAGGAAGGCAGGGTCGTAGATGCGTACGAGCCGGTCGAGCAGCGTGGGGTCGGTCTCGGCGGAGAGCAGAAGCGGGACCGAGCGGTGGGTGATGCAGGCGGTGTAGCCGACGAGGCTGCCGAGCGTGTTGGTGCAGAGCACGAAGACGAGCCGCCTGCCCCCGAGGGCCTCGGCGACAGACGCCCCCGCATCCTCGAGCTGCGCGTAGGTGAGTTGGTTGCCGGCATCGTCCCGCGCGGCGACGGCCTCGCCGAAGCGACTAAAGGTCCAGGTCATGACGCTCCCTCAGCAGGGTACGACCGGCGGCGTAGGAGTCGAAGTCGATCATGTCGTCGGGCGAGAGCATGATGCCAAAGGCCTCCTCGATCGCCGACATGAGCGACAGCTGGCCGACGGAGTCCCATTGGTCGACCCCCTTGTACACCAGGTCACTCAGCTCGTCGGCGCTGACCCCCAAGGTCTCGATGAAGGCGGTGTCGTACTTCTCTTGGTCACTCACGTGCGTCTCCTCCCTTCGGCGCCTCGTTCCAGACGCGTCCGTTCTCGTTTTTTGCGATGGCCCGGGCGGGGTTGCCCATGACGACGACCCCCGCCGGGACGTCCTTGAGCACGCAGGCGCCCTGGCTCACGATGCTGCCGTCACCCACCGACGTGCGGTCGCGCACGCTTGCGGAGAGCCCGAGGTAGACACCCTGGCCGATGGTCGCATAGCCGCCGATGGCGCACCCTATGGAAATCTGGCAGTGGTTGCCGACGCGCACGTTGTGGCCGATCCCGACATGGGGCATGAGGCACACGTCGTCACCGATGACGCTCTCCGCCGAGACGTAGCAGCCAGACAGGACGAGGACGCCCTCCCCGATCTGGCAGTCGGGGGAGATGTCGGCATCCGGATGGACGATCGTGGCCAGCCGGTAGCCGGCGGCGCGGACCCGCTCCGCGAGCGTCCGCTTGTCCGCCGGCTCGCCCTGGGCGATGGCGATCTTGGCGTCCGCCGGACCGAAGGCGTCCTGGAACGTTGCAAAGGACAGGACGCGCAGGCCATAGACCTCGTCCTGCGTGGCCATATCGTCTATGAACACGAGCTCGTCCCACTCGTCGGGACGTCGACGGGCGAGGTTGCAGATGCCCTTGCCAAGTCCTCCGGCCCCGTAGATCCCCAAGATCATGCAAACGTCTCCCGTGAGTCGTCACAGTCCATACGGCACCAGACTATACCCGAAGCGCCGGCCGGCAGGGCACCCCAGCCAGCGCCGACACCGCATCAACAACGGTGGTGCGCCGCCGCTCGTCCGACGGGGTTTCTGCGCGTTCGGCGCAGGCGGCTCGGGCGCCGGTCGCGACGGCTATCATGGGTGGGTGCACGCGTTAGAGACCGGCCGTTGAAAGGCGCACCCCATGGCGGACCGCAACATCATGGTGACCCGCTCATCCCTGCCGCCCCTGGAGGAGTTCGTGGAGGAGACAAGGTCCCTCTGGGACTCGCACTGGCTCACCAACATGGGCGTCAAGCACCGCGAGCTCGAGGAGCGCCTGCAGGAGTACCTGGACGTCGAGGGAGTGGCGCTGTTCACCAACGGCCACAACGCGCTCGAGTGCGTCTTCGAGGTGATGGGGCTTTCGGGCGAGGTCATCACCACCCCCTTCACCTTCGCCTCCACGACCCATGCCATCGTGCGCAAGGGGCTCACCCCCATCATGTGCGACATCCGCCCCAGCGACTGCACCCTCGACCCCGACGCGCTCGAGCGGCTGGTGACGCCTTCGACCTGCGCCATCGTTCCGGTGCATGTCTACGGCAACCTCTGCGACGTCGAGGCCATCCAGAAGGTCGCCGACGCCCACGGCCTCCCGGTCATCTACGACGCCGCCCATGCCTTCGGCGTGCGCAAGGGCGGTCGGTCCGCGGCGAGCTTTGGCGACGCCTCCATGTTCTCCTTCCATGCGACCAAGGTCTTCAACACCATCGAGGGCGGTGCGGTGTGCTTCCACGCGCCGGGCATGCGCAAGCTCCTGAACGACTGGAAGAACTTTGGCATCACGGGGCCGGAGTCGGTGGAGTACGTGGGCGGCAACGCGAAGATGAACGAGTTCTGCGCCGCGATGGGACTCTGCAACCTGCGCCACATCGACGAGGAACTGGAGAGGCGGCGCGCGGTGGACGAGCGCTACCGCCATCACCTGGAGGACGTGCGGGGCCTGCGGCTGCTCGCCAGCCGTCCCGCGGACGTCGAGCCTAACTACGCCTACCTGCCGGTCGCCTTCGAGGACGACTTTGGCGCCACGCGCGACGAGGTCTTTGACGCCCTGGCGGCCGAGGGCGTCCATGCGCGCAAGTACTTCTACCCCTGCACCAACGAGTTCGCGTGCTATGCGGGCGTCCTCGACGCGTCTACGACGCCGGTCGCCCATGACCTCTCGCGGAGGGTGCTGACCCTTCCTATGTATGCCGACCTGGCGCTCGATGACGTGGATGCGATCTGCGACATCGTCTGTGGCTGCCGCAATTGATACGATCGGAGCGTCCATGACCGTTGGTGGAACCATTCGCAGGAACCTCTTCTGGGCACGTGACCGCCTGCGCAACGCGGGCGGGCTGCGGGCGGACTATGATCAGATCATCCAGGTCTATTCTGGTTGCAACGCCGCGACCGAGCGCCTGGTGGCGCGCAGGCTCGCCCGCCTGCTCACCCACGCGACGGAGACGACCGCCTACTACGCGCACCTCAAGGGAGTGGCCGACCTCTCTCGCTTTCCCGTCATCGACAAGATGACCATCATCGAGCACGCCGACGAGATGTCCTCGGAGGTCTGGAAGGGCAAGAAGCTGCACGAGATGCACACCTCGGGCTCGACCGGCATTCCCTTCACCATCAGGCAGGACCCCGCCAAACGCCAGCGCGTGATCGCCGAGCTGAAGGCCTTCAACGAGATCGCCCACTATCCCAGCCACGAGCGGATGCTGTTCGTGGCCGCCAACATCAAGGCGGGGGACTTCTCGTGGCTCCAACAGTTCCGCGAGGACATCTGGCGCATCAACGTGGGCGTCAACGACGCCGAGAAGATGCAGGAGATCGTGGAGTTCTGCACCAGACGCCGCCCATGGGCCATTCACGTGAGCGCGTCGAACCTGCTGGCCATCGTCGAGTACCTGGAGGAGCGGCAGGTCGAGGCGCCGCGCCTCCGATCGGTGCGCTCCATCATCACGGGAGGCGAGACGGTCCCCGCGAGCCTGCGCAGACGCGCCGAGCGCGCCTTTGGGCCCCAGTGCCACGTGTACGTGCACTACTCCAACGAGGAGATGGGCATCTACGGCATCGACACGGGTCAGGACACGCCCTATATCCTGAACTGGGCGAACTACCACTTCGAAATCCTGCGAAGCGACTCCGACGAGCCCTGCGCGCCCGGCGAGCTCGGGCGCATCGTGGTGACCGACCTGTACAACGAGGCTGTGCCCATGATCCGCTACGACACGGGTGACATCGGTTCGATCGTCGAGGGCGAGCCGGGCCTGTGGCCGCACATGAACCAGCTCTCGGGCAAGCGGCGCGACCTGCTCTACGACACGCGGGGCTACTCGATCAGCGGGCCTTCGGTCACCAACCTGCTCAAGAACGTGCGCAACGTGCGGATGTTCCAGGTCGTGCAGACCGACGCCACGTCCTTCGTCTATCGGGTGGTGGGCATCGACGGTGCCCCCACGCCCGACGAGATGATGCTGCCGGAGCTGCAGGAGCTGCTGGGCGCGGACGCCGACATAACGGTCGAGGTGACCGACGAGATCCCCGAGACCAACTCCCAGAAGCGTCGCTACACCGTGAACCTGTGGAGGCCGCAGGACTGACGCCGCGCGCCATGGCCCTTTGCGCCGCGACCGTCGGGGTGGCAAGCAGGACTTGCGGCGGACGTGCTAACCGCGGCGTCACCGCGACCGTCGGGGCGTCTCAGCGGTCGGGGGCGTCCTCCAACGACCGCACCAGCCCCGCGATGATGTCGTCTCCCGCAAAGGAGCCGAGGATGCTCGCGAAGTTGCGGGCGACGGGGAAGATCTCCGCGTCGAGCGAGGCCTGCGCGCACTCGTAGAAGAGCTCCGAGGTGCGCTGGGTGGGCGCGACGGGAATCTGGTGCTCCATGAGCGTCCGCTCGATCTCCCTGCCGGTGAGCTCGTCGCTGAGGGCGTCAGGGTTCTGCAGGTAGAGCATCGAGAGCTCCATGCTGACCATGGGCGCCGCCACCGGCAGGAACTGCATGGCGCAGGCGTAGCAGGCCTGCGCGGCCACGACGTTGCCCCGCCTCCACTGGAAGTAGGCCATGCGGTAGTAGGCCATGCCGATGCCCTGGGGATCATGCGCCTCCTCGAGCAGCGCGCAGAGCTGAGAGATCGCCTCGTCCTCCCGCTCGTTCTCATCCAGGCACCCGACCAGGTGCAGGCGCGACCTCGTGTCGAGCGGAGAGAGCTCCACCAGGCGCTCGGCGTGCCGCTGCGCCTCCGCGCGCCGTCCCTGCGCCAGATGGGCGATCGAGAGCAGCAGGTGGGCCTCATAGTAGGCGTCCGGCACCAGGATGAGCGTGCGCCCGGCGTCGCGCGGGGCGTAGAGGCGGTTGTAGAGCGTTCGGTCGACGTAGGAGGCAAAGAACCGATAGACGATGGCGCTCGTGTCGGCATAGGCGCCGGACTCGTCGAGTGCGGCAAGAACCGGCTCGAGCACCCGCTGCGCATCGGCGGCCCGTCGCTGTGACAGCAGCTCCCGGCCGCGTTCGCAGGCGCGCG